>VFZP01000007.1 GCA_016871115.1 Acidobacteriota bacterium | reverse complement strand
CGTGGCCCGTATACCGCAAATCCTCGCTCGCGCTCATCAGTTCCCGGATCTTGTCCAGGCTCACCTTCTCCCCGCCATGCATCGTGATGATCAATCACCAGATTCCGCTACCTCGATTCCTTCAGGCTCATCTTGTGTGAGACAAGACTTTGCCTTGCCCGCCTAGGGCCCCTGTGTTACCGTAATGGAGACTGCTCTGGCCCTCCACAGACAGATCGCTCGCGTCCCGGCTGCGCGCCGGGCGGGGTTGTGTTCCAATTAGGCCTGTCATCTCGGAAGAAAATTCGATGAATCTCCGGTCAATCTTCAGTCTGTTCTCATCCGATCTGGCCATCGATCTCGGTACGGCCAACACGCTCGTCTACGCCCGCGGACGCGGGATTGTCGTCAACGAACCTTCCATCGTCGCCATCAACAAGACCGACGGCGAAGTGGAAGCGGTGGGCAAGGAGGCGAAGGAAATGCTGGGCCGCACGCCCGGCAACATCGTGGCCATCCGCCCCATGCGCGACGGTGTGATTGCCGACTTCAAAGTCACCGAGCGCATGCTCAACCACTTTATTCAGAAGGCCCACGGGCGCAAGATGCTGGTGCATCCGCGGATCGTCATCGGCGTGCCCAGCGAAATCACGCAGGTGGAAAAACGGGCCGTCATGGATTCGGCATTTCGCGCCAAGGCCAGTGAAGTGTTTCTGGTGGAGCAAGCCATGGTGGCCGCCATCGGCGCTGGACTCCCGATTACCGAACCGAGCGGCAACATGGTGGTGGACATCGGCGGCGGCACCACCGACGTAGCCGTCATCTCGCTGTCCGGTATCGTCTATTCACGCTCGGTCCGTGTGGCTGGCAACGAAATCGACGAAGCCATCATCCAATACCTCAAGCGCAAATACAACCTGCTGATCGGCGAACGCACGGCCGAGCAGATCAAGGTGCAGATCGGGTCCGCCTATCCGCTCGAAAAGCCGCTCACGATTGAGATCAAGGGCCGCAACCTGATTGAAGGCGTGCCGAAAACCATTACGGTGGACGACGGCGAGATTCGTGAAGCGATCGGCGAATGCGTGGCCACGATTGTGAACGCCATTCGCGTGGCGCTGGAGCGCACGCCGCCTGAACTCAGCGCCGACATCAGCGACCGCGGCATTGTGCTCTCCGGCGGCGGCGCGATGCTGAAAAATCTCGACAAGCGCATTCGCGAGGAAACCGGGCTGCCCGTTTCGATCGCCGAAGACCCGCTCGCCAGCGTTGTGCTGGGTACGGGCAAAATGCTCACCGACTTCAAACTCCTGCGGCGAATCCGTATCGATTAGCAGATACCAACGCGGCGCGCGCAACAGGCGCGCGCTTTCCGAGGGCCATTTGGAAAACGACATCAGCCGGTACCGCAACATCGCGGCACTCGTCGTGGTGCTGGGCGCGCAATTCCTGCTGCTGGCCTACCAAGTGAAGGGACGGCAGGATGTGCCGGTAGTGCGGTTGTGGGCTTCGTCCGCCTTTGCGCCCGTGGCCCGCGGCGTGAGCGCGTTGCGCGAAAACACCATCGGCGTCGTGGAGCACTACGCCGGGCTGGCCAGCGCGCAGAACGATAACGTACGGCTGCGCTCCGAACTCGACCGGTTGAAACTGGAGAATCAGTTTCTCAAGAACGAACTCCGGACAGCGTCCAACGCCCAGGCCCTGGCGATGTTTCTACCCACCAGTCCGCAGCGGTTGCTAGCGGCGCGGATCATCGGCGCCAGCACCACTCCGGGCTCCCGCGTATTGTTTCTCGACCGCGGCGCGCGCGACGGTGTGCGCGAGAGAATGGCCGTGATCACGCCCGACGGTATTGCCGGACGCATCGGCGCGGTGCGGCCCGGGGGGGCGCAACTGATCCTGGTCACCGATCTCAACTTTGCCGCCGGTGTGATCACCGAGAGGAGCCGCGTGCAGGGTGTGCTCAAAGGGCAGGGGCATGCCTCGGTGCTGGTGGAATACGTACAGAACGAGGACAAGGTGGCGGTGGGCGAAATGCTGTTCACGTCGGGCGACGATGTGGATTTCCCGAAGGGCCTGCCGGTGGGCGAAGTGAAAATTTCGCGCCGCGGGCGCGGGTTATTCAAAGAGATCTTCGTGGAGCCGGCGGGGCTGGCGCGCGGACTCGATAGCGTGCTGATCGTGCTGCAAGGCGTGCCGCAGGAATTGCCCGCGCCGTCAACGGCCACGCCCGAATCTGTCAAGGAGGCGCCGTTGGCAGTGGCCGCGCCCGGCGCGCCGCTGCCCATCGATGCCGACAAGATCCTGCAAAAGTACGAACGGATTAGCGAGGCCAACCGCCACCGGATGGGCGCGGGGCCGGCGCCGAGTTTCACCCTCACAGCGCCAGCCGCGCCGCCTCCCGCTCCACCAGCGGGAGCCAAGCCATGACCGAATTCGCCGGCCCGTTGATCGGCTCCAGCCACCGCCCGCGCGCCTGGCGATTCCGCAGCCTGCTGTGGATCCCGATCGCCATCGGCTCAATCCTTTTCCAGGTCTACACCCCGCAGTTTATCAGTTATCTTTCGTTCCTCGAAGCGCCGCTCCTGGTGACGGTGCACTACGCGCTCACGCGGCGCGAACCAGTGCATGGGCTGCTGGCGGGCTGCGCCATCGGCCTCGCGCAGGATGCTTTCTCGCATAACCCAATCGGCCTGTTCGGCATCGCCAAAACGCTGGCAGGGTATCTCGCCGGCAATCTCAGCCAGCGCGTCAATGTCGACAACTTCGTGATCCGGTTTCTCGCTGGCTTCACATTCTTTTTCTTCCACCAGTTCCTTTACTGGGCGCTGGCCAGCGCGCTGCTGGCGCAAAAACTGGCGATGGACCCCGTGCAGACGCTGGTGATGTCGGTGCTGAATGCGCTGGTGGCCGTGCCACTGTTCTCGGCGCTCGATAAATTGTAAACTTCTCCACATCCGCGCACATTCCGCGGCCGGATCTCGCAGGAATGAATGAACGGAAGCCCGCTCAAGGAGATCACTGCCATGTCGACTGCGAAACGCTACAATCTGCTCATCAATCCGGTGGGTCTGACCGGTGCCGCGGCTCAGGCCTATACTCATAACGTCGAAAAGCACCTGTCCTGGATCGACGGCACCAAGGTGGGCCGGTTGCTGCTGAAGGCCACTGGCTGGCATGCGCGGAACAACCCGGGCAATCTGGTGGGCGGATCGATGCCCATCCAGCCCTACACGGGCGGCGGCTGCAACGCGGTGGTTAACAACGCCACCAGCGGGCCCAACGGGTGGAGCCAGCCCACGGTCACTTACTCGCCCAACGTCTTCAATCATGGCGGCGCGTGCCATGCGGATCTGAAGAAGTCCTCCACCAACCGCGGGCTCTATCCGGACGAACTGCTGTTTCATGAACTGGTCCACGGCTTCCGCGGCGGGTCTGGACGCTTCCGCGCCTCTACCACCAACGGCGGGCTGGTGCGCTACACCGGCACCGAAGAGTTCATCGCCGTGCTTACCACCAACATCTACATCTCCGATCCCTCGGACGGTTCGAAGACCGGCCTGCGGCGCGATCACCAAGGCTTCACCCCACTGGAGAAGGGGTTTGCTGGCCCGTTTGAATTCTTCCGTTCGTCGAAGAATGCCTCTACCTTGATCGATCAGTTCTGCAGGGAAAATCCGTCGTTCACCAAGTGGGTGAGCGAGGTGAAGGCGCCGTTCAATCCGATTGCGGCCTACTATAGCGATCAGGCCAAGGCAAAGAAGTACTCCGAGGGCGCGGTGGCGTTGGTCCGCGATGGCGAGTGGGTGGAGCTGCTGGGCAAGCTGGCCACGGGCAAAATCAACTTGTAGCGCTGGGTGTGAAATCACAAAGTGTTGTGATTACCAGCTTGAGCGTCAGCGGTTTCAAGAGCCTGGAGTCGGTCGGCCCGCTCCAACTCGGATCGCTTAACGTCTTCATCGGCGCCAATGCGAGCGGGAAGAGTAATCTGCTTGAGGCACTCCGTTTTCTGCAGGGTGTTTCCTTTGGATTCACCATTGACGAGGTATTGAACGGTAAGCCGAAGACAGCCGCGAGCGAAGTATGGGAAGGCTTGCGAGGCGGCAGCAAACAGGCGGGTTTCAAGAGGCCAAAGGGAACGGCTTCTCGCCCGCGATTCGGCGTCGAGCTTCGCACTCGCTCCCACCGCTCCATTCACTTCGGCCTGCAGTTTTCGCCGAACCAACGTGTAGTGGTGGAAGAGAGTCTCTCCACTGGCCCACGCCCTGTTTACGAAACGGCCACCTTGAAGCAGGACCGGACTACCCGCACCATTCAGGCCCGCTACAACGACCCTGAAGGAAAACACCACCGTCTCACGCTCGATGCCTCGCGGACGGTCCTTGCGCAAGTGAGGAACTCACTGAAGTTCGACGACCAGGATGACGAATTGGCCGAAGAGTGCGCCGCCACGCTTGGCAATGTACAACGGCTCGACTTTGATCCGCGCGTTTTGCACCTGTATTCGCAAGGAAGCACGGCCCAAAGAATGGGCGAACGCGGCGAGAACTTCGCAGCGGTGGTGGCGGCGATCAAAAAGTCGAAAGACAGCTACGCCGCCTATCTCGACTGGCTCCAACAACTCTCGCCGGCTCCCAGCGATGAAGTCAAAGTCCTCGAGGGAGCGTGCGGCGAGGCGTTGTTCGCCCTCCGGCACGGCGGCAACGAGTTTCCGGCCGCCTCACTCTCCGACGGCACGCTGCGATTTGCGGCCATCGCAGCAGCCTTCTTTCAACCCTCCATGCCCTCCCTGGTGCTCATCGAAGAAGTGGCGACCGGCATTCATCCGTCGCGCCTGCGGCTGCTGCTCGACCTTTTGAAATCGCAAGCTGAAGCTACGGGAACCTAGGTAATCGTCACGACGCACTCGCCTGCCCTGATCGGCTGGCTCAGGAAGAGCGACTTCAAAACAGTCTTCCTCTGCCGCCGCAACGCTGACACGGGCGCTTCCGTAACCCGGTCTCTCACCGATATCCGGGACATCGAAGAGGTCGTTGAAAAGCAGCCCATCGAACGGCTGATGGCGGAGAACTGGCTGGAGTCCGTCTCGTGAAGGCCTTGGTGATCCTCGAGGATCCTACCTGCAACGGCGCGCTGCTCAAGCCACTGACCGAACGCATCCTGCACGAGGCGGGGATGCGCAGCCGGTTGTGTCCGTTCTCACCAATCCGCATTTGCGCGGCATCAGCCAAGTTAAGGCGCAACTCCCCGGCAACATAGACCGGTATCGCCATCTCGATCTGTTGCTGTGCCTCGTTGGCGCGGACGGAAAAGGCCGCTCCATGGAGTTCGCGGACATGGAAGCCAAAGCACGCCAGTCCGGCGTACGCCTGCTCTGCTGCGCGGCAGTGCAAGAGGTCGAAATCTGGCTGCTCGCCGGTCATGCCGCCAAGCTCCCTGTGCCCTGGCGTCAGGCGCGCAGCGAGGTGTCTTTGAAAGAGAAGTACTTCCAGAGTTTCCTCAATCAACACGGCGACAAGCGGCGCCCCGCCGGCGGACGCGAACATCTGATGAGGCAGACTCTTAACAACTACCGCGGTCTCAAGAAGCGTTGCCCCAAGATTCAGCACCTGGAGACCCGCATCCGCGCGCTCGCCAGCCGCTAAACTGAGGGGAGGCAGCCGCAGCGCCGCTCGACCATGCCGCCATACCAGTCCGCGCACGACCGCGAAAAGGACAAAGAACCCGAGGCGTTCCACGTCCTCCGCGACGACGCCACGTTTGCCTCCACTCGCATTCTGTGGTTCCAATACCTCGCGCTCGCCATCGTCTGTTGCCTATCGCTCGGCTACTGGAACCTGCAAATCCGCCAGGGCGATTACTATCTCAGCCTCGCCGAGCGCAACCGCATCCGCCCCTACCCCATGCTGGCGCCGCGCGGCAAGATGCTCGACCGCGACGGCCGCATCGTCGTCGACAACAACTCGGCGTTCAGCCTCATGGTGAGCCGCGACGCGGTCACACCCGAACAGATCCGCGCCATTGCCCCGGTGCTGCAACTGGACGTTGACGAAGTGATGGAGCGCGTACGGCGCTTTGACAAATCCAAAGCCTCGCGCGCAGCGCCGGTCACACTGAAGGAAAACCTCTCGCGCGCCGAACTCGCCTACATCGAGGCGCATCGCGGCGACCCGGACTTCCGGTCACTTGAAATCATCCAGGACCACCGCCGCATCTATCCACGCGGCGGCTTCAGCGCGCATGTGCTCGGATATACTGGCGAGGTAAGCGAGCGCGAACTCGACTCGGTGGAGTTCGCGCGGTACCGCCCGGGCGACCTCATCGGCAAGGCGGGCCTCGAAAAACAGTACAACGACCTGTTGATGGGCATCGACGGCCAGCGCCGCGTGATCGTCGACTACAACGGCAACGAGCGCGAGTTGCTGGACAAGAAGGAACCGCAACCTGGCCGCAGCATTCAACTCACGCTGGATCTCGATCTGCAGGCCGTCGCCGAACTCGCGCTACGCGACCGGCGCGGCGCGGTGGTGGCGATCGATCCGCGGTCCGGCGAAGTGCTGGCCATGGTCTCCGGCCCCTCCTACGATCCCAACCGCTTTGCCGGACGCATCCGCCGCAAGGATTGGGACGAAATCCGCAACAACCCGGATAACCCGTTGTTCAATCGCGCCGTGCAGGCCGCGCTCGCGCCGGGCTCCACGTTCAAGCCCATCATGGCGCTGGCGGGTCTGGAAACCGGCATCATTGGCCCGGACGCGAAGGCCTTCTGCCGCGGCGGCGGCACCTACTACGGGTCGTTCCGCAAGTGCCACTCCACGCACGGCGAAGTGGACTTCACCCGGGCGCTGCAGGCCAGTTGCGACGTCTTCTTCTACGAACTGGGCGACAAGCTCCGCATTGACCGCATTGCCGACTATGCGCAGATGGCCGGTCTCGGCCGCCGTACGGGCATTGACCTGCCGTCGGAAGTGGACGGCATTGTGCCCTCCACCCGCTGGAAGGTGCGCACGTTCCGCAAACGCTGGTTTATCAGCGAGACTATTTCCGTCGCCATCGGCCAGGGCGCGCTCATCGTCACGCCACTGCAACTCGCGCACGCCATCGGCGGCATGGCGCTCGGAGGCGTTTGGCACGAACCTCATCTACTGAAGCAGGTGCTGGGCGACGCCCCACCCACTCCCAAGCTGCCGCGCAAGGTGGCCATCGATGCGGCGAACCTCAACCATGTGTTGGCCGGCATGTCGGCGGCGGTCAATCTGCCCGGCGGCACGGCTCACGACTCCATGCTGCAGAACGTGGAGATGTGCGGCAAGACGGGCACGGCGCAACTCATGTCGAACGCGCTCGCGCAGGCGCGCCGCGAGGCCATCAAGCGCGGCGTCACGGGCTTGGCGCCGATGGAAGACAACGCCTGGTTCGTCGGTTTTGCGCCGCGCCGGAATCCGGAGATCGTCGTCGCCGCGTTGTATGAAGGCGGCGCGCATGGCGACCGCGCCGCGCCCATCGTGCGCGACGTCATCAAGGCGTACTTCGGCAAGAAGAAACCGGCCGAGCGACCCAAGCAAGACCCGCTCGTTACGGCCTTCGCCTGGCAGGAGCCGCGGCCACAACCATGAAGCTCGACCTCCGCATCCTGCGCGACATCGACTGGCTGATGCTGATGCTGGCGCTCGCGTTGTCTTTGCTCGGCGTCCTGCAGATCTTCAGCGCCACGCAGGAAAGCAAGTTCGAAAACGTCTGGTGGCGCCAGTTGTTTTATATCGCCGCGGGCCTGTTGTTGATGTGGCTGATCTGTCACGTCGACTACCACACGCTGCTCGGGCAAGTGCCGTGGCTCTACGTGCTCACCGTCTTCCTGCTGCTTTTTCTGGTGACCTACGGCGCCAGCCTGCTCCACGTGCGCCGTTGGATCCCGCTGTTTTTCGGCTTTTCGTTTCAGGTGTCGGAATTCGGCAAGGTGGTGATCGTGCTGCTGGTGGCACGCTACCTCACCAGCCTGCGGCGCACAACCGTGCAGAACGGCGACATTCTAAAACTCACCGGACTGGTGGCGGTACCATGCGCGCTCATCTACCTGCAGCCGGATCTCGGCACGGCGCTCACCTATGCGCCGGTGCTCGCCGTCGGCATTTTCCTCGCCGGCCTGCGCGTCCGGCAGATGGCCGCCATCGCACTGCTCGCCGTGTTGCTCGCTGGCTTCTCCTACCAGTTTTTGCTGCGCGATTTTCAGCGCGCCCGCGTCGTGTCGTTCCTCCATCCAGACCAATACCGGCAAGGAAAGGGCTATCAGGTGATCCAATCGCAGATCGCCATTGGCTCCGGCCAGATGTGGGGGCGCGGCGTTACGCAGGGCTCGCAAACGCGCCTGCGCTTCCTCCCGGTTTCGCACGCTGACTTCATTTTTGCCACGTACGGCGAGGAGCAGGGATTTATCGGGGTGATTTTCGCGCTAGGATTGTATTTGTTGTTGCTTTTGCAGATTGTTCAAAATGCGCAGTCGGCGCCCGACCGGGCCGGCATGTATATCTGCATGGGAGTGGCAGCCCTGTTTTTGTTTCACCTGCTGGTGAACGTGGGTATGGTGGCCGGGATGATGCCAGTTACCGGAATCCCTCTGCCCTTTATGAGCGCCGGCGGGTCTAGTACGATGACAACGTTTTTGTTGCTGGGGCTGGTCAACAATGTCCGGCTTCGGCGGTTTATCAGTTGAGCCGGAAGCACCCGCAAGGGTCTTCCGCATGTTCGGTTAAGACTAGTAGCAAGAAGCGGCTCGCGATGTACGAAGAGAGCCCGCCGGATCGGATGTGCGCCTTGAGCCGCGCGTTCCCGTCCGGTTCTTGACTTGAGGAATCTGGAGGAAGGTAACGGTCTCGTGATGATGACCACTTCCCTGCAAACCGGCTTGCCGTTCGGCGCCTTTCCGGCGCGCGCGGTGAAGCTGTGTGCGAATCTCGCCGCGCCTTGGCCGGCGAACCCCGCCACGGGAGAACCGCCCGGTTCACCCGCTGTTGTGCCTGCCCTTCCGGCAAACGCTAGCCCTTGGTCACTCTCTTCTCGCTATCGCCCGCCCGCTTCAGAAGCGGAGACGCCCGATGAACAAAGAGCTGGTGATTTCTTCGAATCGCCACGAAACCAAATTAGCCGTTCTCGAGGATGATCAACTCGTCGAGATCTTTTTCCAGCGGTCTGAAGAGTATTCGCTGGTAGGCAGTATTCACAAAGGCCGGGTCACGCGCGTGCTGCCGGGGATGCAGTCCGCCTTCGTGGAATTGGGCCTGGAGCGCGACGCGTTCCTGTACGTGTCGGACTTCCTGGAACAGACCGGTGAAGACTATGAGCGCGTCGCGGCCGGCGAAGAGCCCGCCGCCCCATCGCCGCGGCAAGGCGGCGGCCGTGATCGTGGCGGCCGCGACCGTGACCGGGGCGACCGGCGGGACCAGGACCGCGACCGGAATCGTGACCGTGAAGGCCGCGGTGCAGTGTCGGTAAGCGACACGCCCGCGCCCGTGGTGGAAGCAACGCCCAGCCCCGCCGTGGAGGGCGAAACGCCAGAGACAGCCGAAGGCGCGCCCGTAGCCGACGTCACAACGGAAGCTTCCGGCAACGCCTCCGCAGCCGTGGAAGTACAGGCTGAGGGCGGAGCCGCTCAGCCGGAACAACGCAACGGCGAACAGCAGCAGGGCGAGCGCGGAGACCGTGGAGACCGCCGTGGCGGAAGGCGCCGCCGCCGCCGCCGTGGTGGACGCGGCCCGCTGCCGAGCGGTTTGCCCGATTCGAAATTCGCCAGCCCGGCCGAAGCAGCCGCCGATGACGAAGCCGGTGACGAGGAAGGCGACGACGCGCCGCCAGAGGCCGCCGCTCCTCAAGCGCCCACGTTCACCTACGCCGGTCCGCCGCCGCGCACCACCTCTGATGAACCGGAACTGCCGCCGATCGTGCTGCCCGGCGAATCGATCGCCAAGTATCGCCGCGAAGACCGCCCCGCCGCTGCACCCAAGCCCGCCGTGGCAGCCGCGCCTCCTCCGCCGCCTCCTCCTCCGCCGGTGGAGATCGTGGCCGAACCAGAGCCGGAGGAGCCCGAGGCTGCTGAAGAAGCCGCCGAAGTGCGCGACCTCGTGGCCGAGCATATTGAGTTGCATCAGGCTGCACTCGCTGCCGAGACGTCCGCCGAAGAACCCGTCGAAGCGGTGCTCGAGGCAGCGCCGGAAGCCGAAGCGGGCACTGACACCGACACGGACGCCGACCCGGAAGGCGACGACGAGGGAGAGAACGAAGAAGACGACGTCGATGCCCTGCAGGCCGCGGCCGAAGCCGCCATCGCCAGCGGCAGCCCGTTGCCTGAATCGGGCAGCGCCGAAGTACGTGAAGATCAGCCCGCCGCCCGATTTGTACAGCGCCGCGAACGCGGCGACCGCGGTGGACGCCGCCGCGGTGGACGTGACCGCGATCGTGGCGGAGACCGCAACCGCACCGGCGGCGGCGGACGCTACGAAGCAGTGCCGCGCGCGGCTGCCGCGCCCGCCGAGAGCCAGCCCGCCGCCGAAGCGAAAGAAGGCCGCCCCGAGCGGCCCGAACGTGAGCGCCGCGAACGGCCTCCCCTGCTTTCCATCAGCGATCTGCTGAAGGAAGGCCAGGAGATCATCGTTCAGATCTACAAAGAGCCGCTCGGCACCAAGGGCGCGCGCATTACTTCGCATGTGGCAATGCCGGGCCGCTATGTGGTGTTCATGCCCACGGCGGACCATCACGGCGTGTCGCGCAAACTCGGCAACGACGAAGAGCGCCAGCGCCTGAAGCGCATCGTGCAGGCCCACAGCCAGGGCATGGTGGGCGGTTTCATCGTGCGTACGGCGGGTGAAGGCAAGTCCGAAGCCGACATCGCCGCGGACATGGGCCATCTCTACAACCAGTGGCTCGACATCCGCAAGAAGGCCGAGAAGCGCCGCGCGCCCTGCCTCCTGCACTCAGACCTGGAACTGGTGACGCGTACTCTGCGCGATCAGGTGAACGACTCGTTCCGCGCCATCTGGACGGACAACGAAGAAATGTACGAGATGGTCGTGAGCTTCCTTGAGCTCTTCCAGCCCGCGCTCGTGCCCCGCGTGAAGATGTACTCGCGCGACACGCCGATCTTCGACACCTTCAACATCACCGCTGAGCTCGAAAAAGCGCTGCGCCCGAAGGTGTGGCTGAAGAGCGGCGGCTACATCGTGATCAACCAGACCGAAGCGCTGGTGGCGATTGATATCAACACCGGCAAGTATGTCGGCAAGTCGAATCGCCTGGAAGACACGATCGTCAAGACCAACATCGAAGCCGTCAAGGAGATCGTACGCCAGATCCGGCTGCGCGACCTCGGCGGCATCATCGTGGTCGACTTCATCGACATGGACGAGCGCAAGAATCGCCAGAGGGTGATGCAAGCGCTCGAAGAAGCGATGGGGACGGACCGCGCGCCGTACAAGATTCTCCAGTTCAACGATTTTGGCCTCGTGGCCATCACTCGCCGCCGCGTGAAGCAGAGCCTCGAACGCGCGCTCTGTTCGCCGTGCCCCACCTGCGAAGGCGCGGGCTACGTCAAGAGCGTGCAGACCGTGATGAGCGAAATCATCACCGAAGCGCACAAGATCCGCGCGGGCCTCGAAGGCAAGGACGTGATGTTGCGCGTCAGCCCCGAAGTGGCCAAGAGCATCAAGAGCGCCGAGAAGAGCTACCTGCAGGAGCTCGAAGACATCCTGGGCCGCACCGTCATCGTCAAGAGCGATGCGCTGCTGCATCCGGAAAAGTTCGACCTCGCATAAGGACCACACCCATGCGCGTGCCGCTCCTTGTTTTGTGCGGCGCCCTCATGGCCTCCAGCCACGGGCCGCTGACGGCGCAAACCGTCGCGGCCCATTTTCTTTCTGAATTCCGCCGCCCGGGGCCGGATGGTGAAATCGTCGCGGCCGACGCGGTGGGCACGCCGCGTGAGATCATTTCGCCCGCGATCGTGCGTGGCGGCTACACATCTTTCTATATCGTGGTGACGGGCCCGCCAAAATCTGCGTTCGATCTGTTCATACAAACCAATCCCACGGGCGTCCTGCGGCCGGCCCTGTTCGGCATCAACGCGCCCGGTGAGAATGCCCTGATGCCGATCCCGAAAGGCGAGCTGAACAGCAAGTTCAACGAGCAGGGCGTCGCGGTGTTCTGGCTCGACATCTTCACGCCCGCCACCACGCCCGTGCGCCGCATCCGGATCGAGGCGCAGGTGCACCACAGCAGCAACTGGATCATCACGCCGCTCGAACTCCGCGTCCAGGCGGCCACCGTACCCGCCAGCGTAGCGCCGTCAATTGCTCCGCGCGCGGCAGGCCACTCCGCCGCAGGCGCGATCGCGCTGCTCGATCAGGTGTGGTGCAACCGTGCGGCGGCAAAATCCGCGTCACCACCCGGGGACGCGTCCAAGAGCATCCGCGCCAAGATCCTGCGCAACGCGGGGCAGGACATGCTCCTGTTGCGCCGCGCCGTCACCGCCAGCGTCGCCGCGCCCGGCATCGCCAAGGCGCTGGGCGTTGCGTCAGCAGCCGAGTGGTGCGCGGCGCCAACACACTCGCACCCGGACCCCGAAACATTTTTGCGCGTGCGCGATGCCATTTTACGCGCCAGCCAGTAAAGTCACGCTATACTGGTCGAGCCGCACCCGCGCAATACCCCGGAGAGATGGCCGAGTGGTTGAAGGCGCACGCTTGGAAAGCGTGTATAGGGGAAACTCTATCGAGGGTTCGAATCCCTCTCTCTCCGCCAGAATTTAATAAAGCTAATAGGCTGAGCTAGTTGAGAGCCGTGATATGCTCTTGGTGTCGGTGAAATGGCCAAATTTAGACACCAAGGGGTCGCAAGTGGCAGCCAAGAAAAGCGTTCGGATCATCAAAAAGGTTCGCCATGCCGATGGGGCCTGGAAATTCGTCTCGCTCAAGAAAGCAGGGGCGCGCTACGCCTGGGACGACCGGCCCGGCCATTATTTTGTCGAATGGTGGGAGGGACGAAAAAGGCGGCGAGAGCAAGCCGGGCAGACGCCCAGCGAAGCCATGGAGGCTCAACGCCGGAAACGGAACGAGGTCGTCGGCGAGCGATTCCTCGGCGGAAAGAGTGTCTCCCCTGCTCCGGTCGAGACCCCGTTGACGCTTCTTACCGAGGCCATAGCGATGTTCCTCGGGCACGTTCGCGTGCACTCGCCGGACAAGCCGCGCACTCCTCAGCGGTACGGCGCGGTGCTTGACCACGTCACCCGCCTCCTTGGCGCCAAGACTTTTGTGGAAGCCATCACGAGGGCGGACATCGACGACTACAAAACGGCTCGGAGCACCGAGTCCAGCGAGCAACATCCCAATCGACGCATCACCCCCCGCACAATCAACTACGAAATCGCCGTCCTCCGGACCTTCTTCTATTTCCTGATCCGCGAACGCAATCTGCCAATCACGAACCCCTGCGCGAATTTCAAGCAGCTGAAGGACCCTCGCGCCAAGGCGAAGCGCCGGCCGCCGACGTACCGGCAGGAAGAAATTGATCGCATCCTCGCAGCCTGCGACGGGAACGAGAAGGTCATCTTTGCTACCCTTCTCCTCACTGGCTTGCGAGAGGAAGAACTCTGCTTCCTCACCTGGCCGGATCTCGATCTTCGCAATCTCGACAATGCCACAGTCGCCGTTAGAGGCGAAGGCAAAGAGGGCTTCTCGCCGAAAGATTACGAGCAGCGTTTGATTCCGATTTCGCGGGAGCTCGCGGAGCTCCTGCAGCCGCTACCGCGGCGGGGGGCTTGGGTCTTCCCAACGAAGGCCGGAAATCGTCAAACGCACCTCCTACGGCGGTTGAAGGCGATAGCCGATGCCGCCGAAGTGCCGGGGGCTACCTTGCACAAGTTCCGACACACGTACGCAACCCGCCTACTGGAGAGCGGGTGTGACATTGTCACCGTACAGCGACTGATGGGCCACAGTGATCTCGACACGACGCGCCAATATCTCGATCCAGATGAAAAGCTGAAGCGGACCGCCGTGGGAAAGCTCTCCTTGAGCGCCGCCGGAACGAAATGAAACCCAAATGACCGCCCTCCAAAACCTCTTGAGGTCATCTCGTCGGCTGGCATTTTTTGGTGCCCCGGCCCGTCCCCCTCAGGGCCTCTTTTTTTGTGTATACTTGCGTTGGCCCAAAAAGGCTGCGACGGGTTTCGGTAAATGAGCCCGTCAGGGGGACCAGCTTGCTAAAACTGATATCAGCTTGTCTACTACTTCTGAGCTTTGTCGCCACAAGCTCAGCGCAGGTTTCATTCGATGGCGTGGAGATTCGCACCTCCTTTGCTAAGGCGAATGAGGGCGATGGTGGCCACCTCATTATCCACAAAGACAGAATCATCTTCGCCAAGAAGAAAACTGGCGCAGAGGAGTATTTCGCGATCCCTACATCCGCCGTAAAGGAGCTCTTTTACTCGCGCGTGTCGGGCCGTAGGATTGGAGCCGCTATCCTTGTGTCGCCTCTACTCCTGCTGTCCAAGGGCCGTAAACACTACATGACGGTCAGCTTCAACGACGGTAAGGCCGCCATCGGAGCGGTTGAATTCAAACTCGACAAGAGCAACTACCGACCAATTCTTCGGTCAGTCGAAACTGCCGCTGGCGTTACGATGCAATACGACCAAGAGGGGATCAAGGACCAGGAACAGAAACCGGCTGAAAGTAAGGCCGGGGCGTCTCAACCGCCGAGCAAATAGGCGTGGGATTTCCCTTTGCTCTCCATCTTGGCGCTCGGCCCCTCGCGAAGGCCAAAGCACTCTCCGTGGGGCTTTCCAATGCCTACTTCAAATCGCTAGGGCTTCCGTCATTGTTCGAAGACCGTTGACGTAACCAACTCGAACCGCCGTGTACGGACCCGTACGCACGGTGGTGTGGCACGGGTCGGCGGGTGACCGCCGCCCCTATGCCGATCTGACGCGCCATCCAGAAGTTGGCCGCCCTGGTCGCGGCGGCACTGCGGGGACGCAACCATGCCGAGGGAAATAGTCCGGCGGGCTGGTTGTCGTCCCGTGTCGTTTGTAGCGTTGGTCATGGTGCCGCGTCTGCGGCTGTGGCTTTGATGCCGAGGTTCGATAGGCGGGCGATAGCAAAAAATGCCCAATAGAGCCGTTTGAACGAAGCCGCTAAAGCCGGCGGACGCTGGCGCGTGTCGTTGGGGAGGCGCTCGCCAAATTTGAGGAATAGGTTGGGTCACAGGAAAGACCACACCGTTACCCACCCCTTGGGGAAGTTCGAAATCTGGCGCGTCATGTTATCTAACTGTCATGTCTTCTTCGCCGGAGTTCAACGCTTCCTGGTCCAACCAACGTTCCCTGTTCAGAGAGGTCGTCGGCCTTTTGCAAAGCTACAGAGTGGGACTCGCGGCCCTGGTAGCGGCCATCGGACTAACGGCCCTTCTCGGGCGGGGATTGCTTCAGGACATGCAGAACTGGGATGCCAACGGCGTCGTCATGCTCATTGGCGCCCTGTGGATGGCTATTTGCGTAGCCATCTATCGTTTCCTGGCGCGGACCGCGCGATAGGCGCCTCACAGCCCGAGCGCCAGCAGCATGTTGAACACCAACGCGAACAACAGCGCTCCCAGGAAGACGCACACCGGCACTGTCAGCACCCAGGCCAGCAGCACCTGCTGAACCGTCTTGGTCTGCAACCCGGAGTGGTTGGCCACCATCGTCCCGGCAATTCCCGACGACAACACGTGAGTCGTGCTCAGCGGCAGGCCCAGCGCGTCGCCAGCAAAGATGGTCGTCATAGCCGAAACCTCCGCAGCCGCGCCCTGCGCGTAAGACAAGTGCGACTTGCCGATTTTCTCACCCACGGTCACCACAATGCGCTCCCAGCCGATCATTGTGCCAAGGCCTAACGCCAACGCCACGGCGATCTTCACCCAAAGCGGAATATGTAGCGTGGCTTTCTCGAGCGCCCGGCGCAAGCGCTTCACTCCCCCCATTTCCACAGGCGACAGCAAAGAAAGGCGCTTGGCGTCTTTCGCGAACTCCGCTACAACGTAAGATTGCTTCCTTAGTTCGCCTCGTTCCGTGATCGAAAGTTGACCCAGCGTGGTCCGGCCGCGAGTCAATTCCTCCACTCGCCGCGCCGCCTTGCTCACGTGGTGGCCATCCGGCACCGCGCCAGCCGCTGCCGATATCTCGGCAACGTCGCTCGCCGCCAAGGCGAGATTCACGGCGTACTGCCCCGGCAGGACGCCAATCAGAATCAGCAGGATCAGGCCCATGCCTTTCTGCCCATCGTTTGATCCATGCGCGAAGCTCACGCCCGTGCAGGTAATGAAGAGAATCGACCGAATCCAGGTCGGCGGGCCCGTCTCGCTGTTCGGGTCGCGAAACAACTCAGGCCGATGTACCATCCGCCGAATGAGCAACAACAGCCCCAGGCTCAGTAGAAAACCTACGAGAGGCGAAAGCAACAACGACAAAATGACGTCGCGGGCCTTCTCCCAGTTCACGCCTGACGTCCAGCCGGTGCCCCGCATCAGCGAGTTCGCCAGCCCCACGCCCAAAATCGACCCTATCAACGTATGGGAGCTGGACGCCGGCAATCCAAGGTATCAAGTCCCGACGTTCCACAAGATACTCGAACAGAGGAGCGCGAACACCATCGCAAAGCCCGCCGCCGAGCCCACCTCCAACAACAGCTCTGCCGGCAACAGGGCAAGAACGCTGAACGCAACCGCGCCGCTCGAGGCCAGCACGCCAATTAGGTTCCACAAGCCGGACCAGACCACAGCGATTCGCGGCGGAAGCGTGTGTGTATAGATAACCGTCGCCACCGCGTTCGCTGTGTCATGGAAGCCGTTAACGAATTCGAATGACAGCGCAAGAGCAAGGGCCAACACCAAGCCGACGGTGGCGCCCAGAGTCAAACCTTCCAAGTTGCATTCCTCGGATCACGAAGTGGAACCTAAATGTACCGCAGCTCCATCCAAGGGTTGATGAATACATGCTTTCATTTTGATTACTCGAATGCGTCTTCATCCATTTGAAACCTGAAAGTAATTCGCCCGAAATCCGGCAGCGCTACCGTGAGACTTCCTGCTATGCGCTTACTCGGCCTGTTGCTCATCCCCTGCGCGGTCTTCGCCCAAACATCCGACATCGCCATCTACAACGGCGCCAGCTATACGCTCCGCTTTCCGCTGGCCCCCGGTTCATTCGCGAAGGTGAGCGGAGCTTTCGCCGGCGTGACGTCCGCAACCGCGACATCCCTGCCGCTGCCGAAGGAGTTGGGTGGCGTGCAAGTCCTGGTGAATAACGTCGCGGCGCCGTTGTACGCAGTACGCGCCGATGAGATCACTTTCCAGGTGCCTCGCGGCATCAACCCGGGCCGCGTGCCCTTCCGTGTCAATCGCGGAGGCGGCGCCGTAGCAAGCGGCAATGTCGACATTCTCGCCAGCGCTCCGGGCATCTTCTACGATCTTGCCGATCGCAACGCCCAAGGCGGCATCCTGAACCAGGCGGGTGCCTATGCCGTCCAGGCGGCTCCTGCAGTGCGTGGCCAGATCGCACAGATCTTTGGAACGGGCGAAGGTCCCCTATCGCTTGCCGTGGAAGATGGCGCTGTCCCATCGGCATTAGCCGCCAGCCGCAACGAGACCAAGTGCTTCGTGTCCGTGGAAGAAGCGCCGGTCCAGTTCAGTGGCGCCTCGCCGCAGTTCCCCGGTGTCTGGCAAGTCAACATCACCGTGCCGAATCGCCCGCATGTCCGCGGACGCGTGCCCCTCTTCTGCACTGTCAACGGTATCTCCACGAACGTAGTCACCTTCTGGGTGGCTGAGTAAGTAACCAACCAAATGCATAAACTCCTGCTGATGCTGGCCACGCTCGCGGCATCTCTCCCCGCGCAAACACAAGGCACCATAGCGGGCTCGGTCCTCGACACACAGACCGGCCAGCCGCTTCGCGGCGTTCAGATCTCCATCGATGGTCAAAGCTTCGATCTAAAGTCCGACCCCGACGGCCGCTTCGCCATCAAGCTCTCACCCGGCACTTACAAGCTGAAGTTCCAGTTAGCGAACTACTCCGACGCCATCATTGACGACGTCGCGGTCAAGGCGGGAGAAGTCACCGAAGCCTCCACGGTGATGGGCAACAAGAACCTGGTCACCACAATCGAAGTGGTGGAGAAGGCGGGTGCCATCGGCGCCAGCGCGGAGGCGATGCTCACCGAACGCAAACTCGCCGCCGTCGTCAGCGACGGCATGTCGAGCCAGGAAATTCGCAACACTGTCGCTTCGGACGCGGCGGGCGCCGTCGAAAAGGTGACCGGAGTCTCCATCGTTGACAACGGCTTCGTCTTCGTCCGTGGGCTCGGCGAGCGTTACAGCTCCACCATGCTGAACAACGCCATGATCCCGACCACGGAGCCGGAGAAGCGCGTCGTTCCGCTCGATTTGTTTCCCGCCTCTTTGATCGACAACATCCGCGTCTTGAAGTCCTATGCGCCGGATCTGCCGGGTGAGTTCTCCGGCGGCAGCGTTCAGATGAAGACGATCGAGTTTCCCACCGCGCGCACCGTCCGCTTCAGCGCCAACTACGGCTTCAACACCATCACCACTGGCCAGCGCTTCGGCACATACCCGGGCGGCTCCCGGGATGCCCTGGGCTTTGAAAGCGGTGCTCGATCCCTGCCGTCTTCCATTCCCGCGGACGGCCGGCTCTTCGTCGGGCGCTATACCGAGCAGGAGTTTCAGCAGTTCGGCCGCTCCTTCTCCAATAACTGGGAACTCGCACCGGTGAGCTCCATGCGCCCCAGCCAGAGTTACTCGATCTCCGGTGGCGACTCGTTTCTGAAGGGAAAGCTCGGCTTGGTGGGCGCCATCACGTTTGCGAACACACCGCAACGCACCAACGAAGCGCAGCGCTATCTTCGCACCGGTAGCGGCGGGCCGTTGGTCTTTACTAATTACGAAAACTTCGAATCCAGCAACGAATCAGCCCGCCTCGGCGCCGTGATGAATGCGGCTTATCGGATCAACGACCTAAACAAGCTGGTCTGGCGTAACACCGTCACGCGCGATACCGACAAGGAGGGTCGCTCCTTCCTCGGCTACAACGGCGGCCTTGACGCCAACATCGAAGCCACTCGCCTCCGTTGGGTCGAGCGCGGCCTAATCTCCACCAGCATTGAAGGCGAACACTCGCTGCCGAAACTCCGAAACCTGCTTCTCACTTGGCAGTTCACCGCATCTAACTCCAACCGGGATGAGCCCGACCTCCGTGAAGCCATTCGCTCGCAAGATGCGTCGGGCCGCTTCTCCTTCATCCCAGTTCCCGACTCCGGCATCCGCCTTTTCAGCGGACTCAAAGACCGTATCTACGAACCCCTGGCCGAAGCCGGTCTTCCATTTGTGAAGGGAACCGTGAGCGGCATCGTCAAGGTCGGCTTCCGCGGCACATTCCGCAACCGCGACTTCGCCGCCCGGCGCTTCCGCTTCGCTCCCATTCGCTCGCAGACCATCGACTTCTTCCAGCCCACCAACAGTGTGCTCGGCCCGGCCAACATCCGGCCCGACGGATTCGCGGTCCGCGAGATCACCCGCGGCACCGATACGTACAACGCCGAGATGAACATCTTCGGCGGATTCGCTATGGTCGATCTGGCCTTCGGGCCCCGTTGGCGCGCCGTCTTCGGCATTCGCGTCGAAGACGCTGACATCCGCGTCACAACCATAGACCCGCTCGTACCGGGCGCGCGTCCTCAAGTCGCGAACCTGGTGAACCGAGACCCGCTTCCGTCGCTCAACCTCATCTACGCACTCACCCCTCGCCAGAATCTCCGATTTGGTTACTCGCGCACGGTTAACCGCCCGGATTTCCGTGAGTTATCGCCGTTCGAATTCACCAACGTGCTTGGTGGCTACTCCGTCGCTGGTAACCCTAACTTGCTCCGCGCCAAGATCGACAACTACGACGCCCGTTGGGAATGGTTCTTGGGTGGCGACGAAGTGATCGCCGCCAGTTACTTCTTCAAGGACTTCACCAATCCCATCGAAAGCGTCTTCACGCCTACCACGGCTGAGCTCCGCCAAAGCTTCCTCAATGCCGATGGCGCCCGCAATCAAGGAGCCGAGTTCGAATACCGCCAACGCTTGGGCCGAATCTCCAAGCGTCTCCGGGAGTTTCAGGCTCTCGCTAATCTCATCATCGTGAACTCTGACGTCCAAATCCCCCTCGCCCTGGCACCTCAACTCACCTCCGCCAATCGGCCCCTGATGGGACAGTCGCGCTTCATCTACAACGCCATCGGAGAATGGGCTCGCCCGAAGTGGCGCTCCAGCGCGCGGATGTATCTGAACTCCGTATCGCGGCGCCTCACCGAAGTCGGCACCTTCCGTCTACCCGACATCTATCAGGAGCGCAACAAGTTCCTCGATTTCGTCTACCAGTACGACATCGGCGAGAAAGGCCGCTGGAACATCCGCTTCTCCGCCGAGAACCTCACGGACAACGAGTACCGCTGGACCCAGGCAAACATCGTCCAACGCGCTTTCCGCATCGGCCGGACTTTCTCGGTCGGCACGAGTTTCAATCTCTTCTGAGAGGAACCACATGACTAAATCCTTACTTGCTGGATTACTAGCAGTGTCTGTTTTCGCGGGCGACAAGCCCGTCGAATTGGCCAAAGTATCGTTCGAACAGGCCAAGGCCCTGCAGGCCGAGCGCGCCGCGCTCAACCTGGGTGACCTTTCCACCGACGCAGCCGGCTGGATCTGGTCCGACAAGAATGTCTATCGCCCCGGCGAGGCCCTTACGCTCCGCGGTACGCTTAACCCGAGCAACGATCCTTACCCGTACACCCTGGTTGCTTACCGCCAGAACAACCAAACCGGCGGCAAGTTCTATCTTCCCGCTGGCACCGGCGAAGTGACCGACATCTTCGGCAACTCGCTCGCCGCCGGATTCCAAATCACGCGGCTGCCGGAACTGAACAAGACCGTCCTCGTCGGCGCTGGCGGATTGCTCTCCACCAGCACGGTCACTATCCCCGAAGAGTTCGGCATGCACACTCTCGTGCTGCAGATACGTGACTTCACCGGCACCCGCATCATCAAGTCGATGTACTGGAAGATCGGCGTCGTCCGTGAGTTTGTCAACTCTCCCAGCGCCATCTCCACCAACACCACCTGGACTAACGACCGCGCCTATCGCCTCCAAGGCATCGTGCAAGTGAACGGCAACGCGACGCTCACCATTGAGCCCGGCACCTTCGTCATCGGTCAACCTGGTTCGCAGCCGCCCAGCGTATTGCTCGTCACCACCGTGGGCCGTCTGAATGCTCGCGGCACTCGCTCCCGGCCGATCATCATGACCAGCTCGCAGCCCATCGGCTCCCGCCAGCGCGGCGACTGGGGCGGCCTGATTATGCTTGGCCGCGCGCCCATCAACGATCCGGCCGGCGTCCTGCCCATTGAGGGCCTGCCGGAAGCGCCCGAAACCCGCTTCGGCGGCACCGACGCCAATCACAACTGCGGTGCCCTCTCCTACGTCCGCGTCGAGTTCGCTGGCGCTCAGCTCCGTCCGAACGAGGAAACCAATTCCTTCACCTGGGGCGGCTGTGGCAAAGGCACCACGTCTGACCACTTACAAGCTCACTACGGCTTCGATGACGCCTTCGAATGGTTCGGTGGCACCAACGACGCCAAGTACTTAGTCGGAACTTACACCGCTGACGATTTTCTCGATGTGCAAATCGGCTACACCGGCCGGGTGCAGCACGTTGTCGCGCTCGCCAACGCTGACAACTCGAACCGTTGCTTCGAAGCCGACAACTACGAGCGGGATTTCGCGGCTCGCCCGCTCGGCAAGTGGGAAGCGTGGAACGTCACTTGCGTCGGCAACGGCCTGACCCGCGGCTTCGACGAAACCGACGCCTCCGCTTGGTACCTTCGCCGCGGCGCTGCCGGGCTCTACAACAACATCCTGATCTTCAATTGGATGACCAAGGCGGTCGGCTTGGCCAACGATGCCGATACCATCCGCAACATCCCCACCGGAGACTTGGCCCTCAACGGCTTTCTCTCCTGGAACAATGGCGGCCTGGCCAACGACGTCCCCTCCCAAGTGCCAGCGGGCTTCCGTCCCTTCTTCAGCGGTACGGATCCGAACTCCGCCCGCAACGTTGCCTGGACGAATCCGCTGCTCAAGCGGCCACTCGAATACAGCGATCCGGACTTCCGCGGACTCCTCGGCTCGCCGATCTTCCGCGCGAACTGGGTACAGCCGCCCGATAACGGCTTCTACGACCAGTGGGCGACCTGGATCGGCGCCTTTGGCGATGAAGACTGGACGGAAGAGTGGTCCTCCTTCGCTCAGGAGCCCGATCTCCGCCCGTAGTCTCAGCAGCGAGATAGATGAAAAAGCGGCTGGGCCTCGAAGCCCAGCCGCTTTTTCCTTTCTGCGGTATCGCTAGATCGAAACCCGCTCCGCGCCTGTAAAGCGCAACGCGGTCTGAACTACAGGCGTGGACAAGGTGCGCATTCCTCGCTCGAACCACCGCACGGCGACTGGCTTCGCGTCCCCCCAGCACTCCCGCAACGAACGTACCACTTCGTCGGCCCCGCGATAGAAGGGGCGGTCCTCCCAGTCGCGCCATCCCATTGCGTGAGCTTCGTAAGGCCTGAGCACGTCCAGCATGTTGTGGAAGATCCGCGTAGTATAAGCCTGTCGGTACTGAGGCATCACCAGGATCTCGCTGTGGCCGCTCCGGATCTCGTCGGCGAACTCTCCGAAGATCACGGCGTTTGTCAGATTGATGTTCGCGTTCGGCTCCAGCACGTGACGGTCACCGCCGGAGACTACCGGCAAGCGCCAGGTCTTCGCCAGTTCAATGGACCGTTCGTTCTCCTCCCAAGGCCGCAAACCGTTCATCTCGATGGCGTGCAGAACCATGTGATTGCGGCACAAGAATCGCTCAACCGCATCGTGATGGCGGGCCGGTCCTACACCCTTCTCGTCCCACATCGGGTGGTTGAACACCAACAGCGTTCCCGGCATTCCGTCCAGCCAAGCCAATAGATCATGCGCCAGATGATCGGCGGGTCGCGCCGTGAACGCGGCCAGTTCTCGCATCACGGCCCGCGCCGTCCGCCCTGGAAGATTGTGAACTCCCACATGAAAGAACGTGCCGCCAAACGGCACGGTCCATTCAGTCGAGATCGGAATCTCCCGGCCCGGATCGATCGCCTGCAAGCTCATCGGCGCCTCCAGATCGTCGTGATCCGTCAGCGAGACGATCGGCTCCATGTCCAGCGATTCGATCTGCCGCTCCTCCACGGTCTGCGCGTGCAGCGGAGCCAGCGGAGGCGTCCACCACCCACGCCTCAAATCCATCGCGACGCCGTGCCGTTCACGAAAGCGCGATTCCCCCCTTTGCAGGACATACCGCAACAAGCTCGAATGTCGCGCCGCACGATAAATGAAGTCGAGCGACTCCTGAGAATGCAGCGTGTGGGAATGCAGAGAGACGCCGGTACGGCGCCTGGACCAACGCTCGGGGGACCATTGCAGGTGGATGCGGGTATCTTTCCTCGCCCCATCGTGAGCCACGAATCACAAGGTTAGGTGTCGGAACCATGAAGCTTTAGTAAAACAATCTGAGCCAAAAATGTTTCATTCCCCGATTGCTCACCGAGCAAGACGGACCAGCCAACTCCGGAAGCGGTTCCAGGACGAATTCGCCCGGACGACCTGTTGATCTCTCGCCGCCGTTCCCCGTCATGATCGATGGCGTGACCAATTGATCGGATTTTCGCAACTCGCCTCCGTGAGCAATGGTGAGCAACGCCCCACGGGAATCGTGGTTCCGATGGCAATCACGGCTACGTAGAATCTGCAACTTACGACCAACACAAGCCCGCTTCCCGTTCGAATCCCTCTCTCTCCGCCAGTTTCACAAGCCCGCCAACCGCGTTTCCGCGTCGCCGAACCGCTTCAACTCGACGCCCATGCGATCCATGATCCCCAAGTACAGACTGCATAACTTGCGGTGGTCATCACCCGCTTCGAAATAATTGAGCGCCCGGCCCGTGGCGAGCTTGCCGCCCAAGCCGCCGATCGTGATCACCGGCACCTTCTTGTTGTCGTGCTTGGTGCCGGACCACATATTCGAAAGCCACAACACACAGCTATTGTCGAGCACCGTGCTCTCGCCTTCCCGCATCGCTTCTAGGCGCTGCGCCAAGTAGGCAAGCTGGGTCACCTGGAAACGCACGATCTTCTGGTAGTCCTCTTCGGTGTCGTAGTGCGAGGCGCCGTGGTGCTGCTTGCTCACGCCGAGGAACGGATAGTAGAGCGCCGAAAGGTCGCGGGCCAGCAGCAGTGAGGCCACGCGGGTCTTGTCGGTCTGAAACCCAAGGGCGATGATGTCGCACATCAGGCGAATGTGATCGCGGATATCTTCGGGCAGCCCATCCTGCGGACGCTTCATCGCAAACAGCCGACGCCCCGCGTCGCGCGCCCGCTCTTCGGCCTTGTCCTTATCGGTTCTCATCCTCTCGATGCCGCGTTCCACTTCGCGGACGCTGGCGAGATACTCTTCCAGTTTGAGCTTGTCGGCGGCGCTGGCCTTGCCGCCCAGCGCCACGGCATGTTCCTTCACGCGGTCCAGCACGCTCGTATTGCGCAAGGCGCCGCCGTTCTCGAACAGGCTGTCGAAAGCCAGCGAAGGGTACATCTCGTTGGGCACGGGCGAATCGCTACTCTGCCATGAAATGTGCGAACTGTAGGCGTTTGAAAAATTCGTTTCATGGAACCCGGTCATCGCCCGCTCGCAGGCCAGCACCATGCTCGGTTGCGGCGTCTCCTGCCCGATCCGGTTGGCCAGCACCTGGTCCACGGTGATGCCGCCGTGGATGATCGAGCCTTTGCGGATCGGCACGCCCGAGAGCATATTGCCGGTCATCGCCGGATGAATTCCCTGTCCCGTGGCCGCTTTGTTGAAGAGCCCGTCAATCACGTTGATCTTCATCTTGAGCGGCTCGAGCGGCGATAGCGACTCGCTGATTTCCATCCCGGCGCCCGAGCCTTTGGCCCACCAACGGCCAGGGCTGATGCCGGTCCCCATGAACAGCACGGCAAAGCGTTGGGGTGGCGCCGCGCCGGTGGTGGCCGCCAGCGATTCCAGCCACGGCAAGCCCATCGTTACTCCGGCTCCACGAAGAAATGTTCTGCGGGACGGGTTCCTCATCGATCACCTCTGGTGGCAGTCAGTTGCTCGCCGCCGCGCTTATTCAGAAACTGGCGGCTTGTCACAATGCTCTCGACGACGGTCTCAAAACAGCAGCCCCTCTTGCCCAGCCTGGAGCTGATGTCGCCAATCAGGAGGTCGTCAGAGAGCACCAGGCTCCGCCCCAGTGCATAAGCCACGAGCCGGCTCACGAAGCCCCGCACAAAGTTGTCTTCACGGTGGCCGCGAATATACTGCCGCAGCCCCGGTAGCCCCTCGCCCTCGATGCCTTTCGGGAAGGAAGCGCGGGCATCCACCGCGCGACCCGCCAGATCCTGGGTGCGCCGCTGGCCCACGGGATCGAATCCTTCGAGCGCGACCCCGAACGAATCGAAGCGCGCGTGACACGCTGCGCAACTCGGATTCGCGCGGTGCTTCTCCAGCATTTGGCGCAACGGCAAATCCATCTTGGCCTCATCGGTCGGCAACTCGGGCACCACCGGGGGCGGAGGCGGAATCTCGTCGCCCAGGATGTTCTGCGCCACCCAATAGCCGCGCTTCACCGGACTGGTCCGCAGTCCCGGCGCGTTCTTCGTCAAAAACGCGGCCATCGGCAAGAGGCCACCGCGTCCATAGCGATCCGCATCCGTCACGTGGACCCAATCGCCACGGCCGTCCGCGGCCATCGGCATGCCATAGTGACGGGCCAACACCGGATTCACGAACGTGTCGCGGGCATAGAGGAAGTCGAGAATCGAGCGGTTCCGGCGAAACACATCGAGAAGGAAACGTACCGGCTCCTCAAACATCGCCTGCCGCAGCTCGTCGGTGAAGGAGGGGAAACGCGCGCGGTCCACCGTGCCGATCTGTTCGAAATCGCGAATGCCCAGCCAGTTGCCGCCGAACTCCACCGCCAGCGCCTGGCTGCGCGGATCCCGCAGCATGCGCCGCACCTGCGCTTTGATCCCTTCCGGTTGGCGCAGCGCGCCCGCTGCCGCCAGCCGCAGCAACTCCGGATCGGGCATGCTCGACCACAGAAAATAACTCAGCCGGCTGGCGAGATCGAAATCCGACACCGGTTGCACTCCGCCTCCGCGCGCTTCCAGCAGATCGGCGCGGTAGGAAAACTTCGGAGACGTCAACACCAGCACCACCGCCTCGCGGATGGCGTCCTCATGGGTCAGGCCATGGCGCTCCCGCGCCGCGCGATAGAAGGACTGCAAATCGGCACGATCAGCCGCCGTCAACGGCCTGCGATACGCGCGGGCCGCAAACTCGAAGAGCGCCGTCAAGTGGCCCGCCTCGGCGTCGCGGCGAGACTGCTGCACCCAACGAATGCCGGAGTTCGCGCGATCGAAGTGGTCCTTCACCGCTTGCATGGCCACGGTGCTGCCGCCGCGCGCCACTTCCCGGTAATCCGCCTCGAGTTTCCGGATACGCACTTCCGAGACGATCTCCTCGACTTCGATCTCTCGCACCTCGGGCTCGCCGTCTTTGAAATCGTCCCGCGTGCCGCGCGTCCCCAGCTTGGCAAATTCCACGTAGGTGCGGATGTTGATCGAGGCGACAAAATCCATCTCCCGCCACATCTCGTCCAACGTCGCTTGCTGCGTTTTATCCAACAACAACTCATACAGCGGCTGGTCGTCGCGAAAATACCCCATGACGTTATGAAAGCCGGCGCTCAGATAGCGGCCTTCGTCCTTGCCCGTCACGAAGTAGTTCCGGCCGCGCGACTCCTTGTAGAACATGTCCGGAAACACGCTGCAAAACCGGCCCCACGCTGCTTCATAACGTGCGCGTTGTCCGGCAGGAACGGACAGATCCGGGTCGCCCGGTTTGTTTTCCACCAGGATCGTCTTGCCCGGACCGAACGGGTTTTCCCACTCCGGCTCCACCACGTCTTTCTGATTGAACGGCGGCTCGCCATCCACCTGCAATTGCCTGGGATCGAACGACCGGCGATGCGTGGCGTACTGCGTATTCTTCCAGATCAGCAACGGCTGCCAAGCTGCCCCAATGCGGCCTGCCGTAATATTGATGAAGCGCGGCTCCACCTTGGCGCGCACGGCACCGATGTAGGCTCGCATTTCCTCACACCCGGCGCGCGCCAGATTCGATTCGCCGCCCATTCGCGGCGCGGGCAGAGCGCGCCACATCGCCTGCAGCTTCACCAGCGGCCCAGCATTTGCGGCCGCATGGAGAATGGCCCAGACCGTCTCCAGGTATCTCGCGCTTACGCGCTTTTGACGCGCCAGACCAGCCAGCGTGGCGTGCGGCTGCCCAAGCGCCGCCCGGTGCCGGAAGCGCCAGGCAGTTTGAAAATAGTCGGCGTAGTCGATGTTCTGCTGGTGATAGAAATCGATGATCCGGTGCACAACGAACTTATCGCGGTCGGTCTCGGCCAGCATCGGATGCGGCGCGAAGGCAAAGCCGTTCTCTTTGAGATAGAGGTGGCTGGCCACTTCGCGGGCAGCCGCCAGATACTTCTTCAGCAGAGTAGGCGACATCGTCAGCGTTTCGCCGGAGTTGTCAAAGCCTGCCGTGTTGGCCGGGTCCACCGGAAACTCGCGCGCCGGGCGGATGTCCACGCCCGTGAGATCGCGAATCGTGTAGTTGTACTCGGCGCTGCTGAGCCGCCGCGCCAGCACCACGCCCGGGTCACCGGCGTTGCGGCGCATCTCGTGCTCGCGCACGGCATGGAACCAATTGACGGCGGCACGCCGCTCCTCGGGCCGTGGATGACGCGCCCCCTTGGGCGGCATCTCCTCGGCTTCGAGCCGTTCCAGCATCTGGCTCCAGCGGCGGCCGTCCTGCATCAGCGAAGCCATCGTCTGGAACGGGGTGAGATCGAGTTGCGCCGCGGGCGTCTGCTGGCCATGGCATCCAGTGCAGTATGTTGTCAAAAACGGGCGAACGGTACGGGCAAACTGCGCCTCCAAGCCGGCGCGCCCTGGGCTTGTCTGCGCCCTGCCCGGCGCAGCCAAAGCCAAGCAGAGGGTCGCCAAACCCAACCGGTTAATTCGCCTCCACATTGTTCGTTCCGATTATATATACCGGCAAGGTGCCGACACCGGCGATTCATTCACTTGACACCGTAAATCCGCCATGAAAGCATCTAGATATCCGTGACTCTGTTGAGCCCTCGTGTCTTTTTTTGTGCTTCCTTTGGCCTCGCTTGCCTGGGCGGATGACGTTCCAGTCTTGAAACCGCAGCACCGCCGCTGGTGGGCCATCCAACCCGTCATCGCAGCCACGCCGCCCGGGGTGGACGAAGCCGACGCGCGCTGGGCGAAGAGCGAAATTGACCCCTTCATCTACGCCAAGCTGAAGGACAAAGGGATCGCGCCCGCACCGCTGGCCGACCGCGCTACTTACCTGCGTCGCGTCACGCTCGATCTCACCGGCGTACCGCCCACGGCCCAAGAAGCGCAGACGTTTCTCTCCGATTCGAAGCCCGGCGCGGAAGAGCGCTTGGTGGACCGGCTGCTGGCCAGCACGCGTTACGGCGAACGCTTGGGCCGCCACTGGCTGGACGTGGTGCCCTACGCCGACAGCGACGGCTTCAAGCAAGATGACACGCGCCCCAACATGTGGCGCGATCGCGATTGGGTCATCGAGAGCTTCAACAACGACAAACCGTACAACCGCTTCATCCGCGAACAGATCACGGCCGACGAACTTTATCCCGATGACCGCGCCGCGCGGCCCGGCCTCGGCTTCATGCGGCTGTTTGAAGACGAGTTCAACCAGGCCAACATCCGCCTGCGCCGTCAGGAACTGCTGAACGATCTCACCGACAATACTTCGTTTGCGTTCCTCGGCGTGACGATGGCGTGCGCGCGCTGCCACGATCACAAGTTCGATGCGCTGCTGCATCGCGACTACTATCGCCTGCAATCGTTCTTCGCAAACTTGAAGATTGACGACGAAGCCACCTCGGCAAGCTCGGAAGAAATCGCCACCTAAGAAGCCGCGATGGCGAGGTATCGCGCCGCGGCCAAGCCCGCGCTTGACAAGATCGAAGCGCTGCTGGCCAAGCCGCGTGAAGCGTTCCGCAAGGAGTACACCGAGCGTTTCCCGCCTGAAGTGCAAACGGTGATTGGCAAGCCCGCCGCCAGCCGCACGCAGTATGACTGGCAGATCTATCACAAGGCCATCACGCAGGCGGAAGTGCCGGATTCCGAACTGGCCTCCAAAAAGTTGAAAGGGCAGGCCAAGACAGATTATCAGGCACTGCTGGCCGAACTGGAACAGTACAAGCATCTGTTGCCGAAGCCGCTGCCGCGCCTGCAGATCATGCGCGATCAAGCCATCGATGCGCTTTCCACGCACGTACTGCGCGCTGGGGCGATAGACGCGGCGTTGCAGGAAGTGGAGCCAGGGTTTCTCAGCATTCTCGATCCCACGCCCGCGAAGATCACCGCGCGGCCGAATCTCGGCCGCCGCACGGCGCTTGCCGGATGGCTGGCCGATGCGCGCAATCCGCTCTCGACGCGCGTGATCGTCAACCGCGTTTGGCATTATCATTTCGGCCGCGGCATTGTGGCCACGCCCAACGATTTCGGCGTGATTGGCAAGCGGCCCTCGCATCGCGAGTTGCTCGACTGGCTGACGGCCCAGTTCACCGGCGCCGACGGCTGGAGTTTGAAGAAGCTCCACCGCCGCATTTTGCTGAGCGCCACCTACCGCCAGTCTTCGGCGTTCCGCTCCGATGCCGCCTAGGCCGACGCCGATAACAAGCTGCTGTGGCGTTATCCGCGGCGTCGTTTGGAAGCCGAGGCAATTCGCGATTCGATGCTGGCGGTTTCAGGTCTGATGGATCCGGCGATGGGCGGCCCCGGGGTGTTTCCCACGGCGCCCGCAGGCACGGAAATTCAGGAAGGGCGGCACTGGCGCAAATCGAACGGGCCTGCCGATGAATACCGCCGCAGCGTTTACATCTTTGCGCGGCGCTTGGTGCGTTACCCCATGCTCGAAAGCTTCGATGCGCCGCTGGCGTTTGAAAGCTGCGGCCGCCGGCAGGAGACCATCACGCCGGATCAGGCGCTGGAACTGATGAACGGCCAAACCGTCGCGGGCTTTGCCAAGGCGCTGGCCGGGCGTGTGGCGAATGACTCCGGACAAACGCCCACCGAACTCGTCAACCGCGCCTACCGGCTCACGCTCGGCCGCGCACCGACGGAGGAGGAAGCCGCGCGGAGTCAGGCGTTTCTCGGCCGCGGCGGCGAAGGCGCCCTGGAAGACCTGGCACTCTCGCTGCTGGGCACCAGCGAATTTCTCTACATCGACTAACAGCCATGATGAAACCCACCGAACTCACGCGGCGTGCCTTGCTCCGGGGCGCCGGCAGCGGATTGGGCGCGATGGCGCTGGCCACAATACTGGCGGAAGAAGCAAAGGCTGCGGCAGTGCGGCACGACCCCACCATTCCCAGGCCGCCGCATCATGAACCCAAGGCTAAGCGCGTGATCTTCCTGTTCATGGAAGGCGCGCCCAGCCACATCGATCTGTTCGACCCCAAGCCCAAGCTCAACGAAATGGCCGGCCAGCCGATGCCCGCCAGTTTCGGCCGGCCCATCACGGCGACCGGTACGGCGAACAACACGCTGATGGGCAGCCCCCGCCAGTGGAAGCAGCATGGCAAGGCCGGCATCTGGATCAGTGAGCTCTATCCTCACATCGCCAGGCATGCCGACAAGCTCGCCGTGTTGCGCTCCTGCCAGTCTGACGGGTTGAATCACGCCAGTGGCGTGGGGCAGATGAACACGGGCGAGATCTTGTCCGGCCGCCCGAGTCTCGGCGCGTGGGTGACGTACGGACTCGGCACGGCGAACAGGAACCTGCCCACGTTCGTCAGCATGATCGACGAGCGCGAGCCGTTTGGCAATGCGAAGAATTGGGGCTCCGGCTTTTTGCCTGCTGTGTATCAGGGCACGTTGTTCCGCCAGGGCCCGAACCAGATTCTCAATACGCAACTGCGGCCGGGTGTGACGGACGAGCGGCAGCGCGCGCAGATGGCCCTGCTCGCGGCGCAGAATCGCGAGTACGCCGAGTTGCATCCGGACGACACGGGATTGCAGGCGCGGCTGCGGAGCTTTGAATTGGCTTACGAGCTACAGAGGTCGGGGCCGGAAGCGGTAGACCTGTCGCAGGAAACCGAAGCTACCAAGAAACTGTACGGACTCAACCGTCCGGAGACAGCGGTGTTCGGGCGCAATTGCCTGATGGGCCGCCGGCTGCTGGAACGTGGCGTGCGTTTCGTGGAGCTCTATTGCGGCTCGGGCAGCGGCTGGGACGCGCACACAAATCTTGAAGGCAATCACAAGAAGTGGTGCAAGGCGTTAGACCAGCCCGTGGCCGCGTTGCTCGAAGATCTCGAGCGCCGCGGCATGCTGGACGACACACTGGTGATCTGGGGCGGCGAGTTCGGGCGCACGCCGTTCAACGAGAAGGGCGACGGGCGCGACCACAATCCCTGGGGCTTCACCATGGTCTTTGCCGGCGGCGGCGTCAAGGGCGGACAGACGATCGGCGCTACAGACGAGATCGGTCTGCGCGCCGTCGAGCGGCCCGTCCATGTGCACGATATTCACGCGTCCATCCTGTGGCTGCTGGGGCTCGATCATCTGCGGCTCACCTATCAGCACAACGGCCGCGCCGAGCGGCCCACGATGCTGGGCGGCGAGCCACGCCGCGCGGCGCGACTCGATTTTCTGCCTTCGCTCGGCTGCGCTGGTGGACGGAGGAGGCGCGGTGGACTGTTTCAACGCCTCCACCTCGCCGGTGAGGCGCTTCAACGTGTCTTCCCACGGGGGCGCGAGTCCCACGGCGGCGGCGTCAAACTCAAGCGCGCCCAACTGACGCCGCGCTTCAAGCAGCCGCGTGTGCAGTTGGCGCTCCATCGCGTCCACGGCGCGATCCACCGTGTCCACGTCGAGCAACCGCTGAAACGCACTCTGGCGCGACGCAGGCGTACCGACGAGAAAGTCGCGCAGCGTTTCCTGATGCAGAAACACGAGACCCTTGAAGTCCGCATAGCTTGCCTGCACCGCCGGCGTCATGGAAGGCGTGCGGCCCGCGCGCAGCACGGAAGACTTGCGCCCACCCGAGACCAGCTCAAACTCCACACTGGGCTGTTCGCGCGAGTGGACATAACGCGTCTCCCAGCCGCGGCGCTCGGCAATGTGATGGTCGGTAATGCGCTGCGCTTCGCGCGAAAACAGCGCCCACTCGATGGCCGTGAGCAGGCTGCTCTTCCCCGCGCCGTTCGGCCCGTAGATGATGTTCAGCGGTTGATCGAGGGGAATGGATACAGCATCGCCGATGCCGCGCCAATGCGCGGCTTCGAGCCTCACCAAACGGAAACGGGGCGCGGGCGGCATCGGGCTCTACTCGCGCAGCAACCAGTTGACCGCCGCCGCCGCGTCCTGAAATTCACTGAGATAACGGTGGTTTTGTTCCTCCAGCCGCGCAGCCACGGCGGCGGCGCCGTCCTTTTCAGCCAGCGCCAGCCACTCGTTCAACCGTTCGCGGATTTCGGCCGGCACCGCCGCGGCGCCGGGATCGGTCACTAGTACCCCTTCTTCTTGTCGACGACGTTCAGGAGCGGCTTGCCTTCAACAAAGCGAATGATGTTCGCCTTCACAGTGCCGAGCATGCGGCGGCGGTCCTGATCCGAGCGGCCCGCGATGTGCGGCGTGATCACGACGTTGTCGAACTTCCACAGCGGATTGCCCTTGGGCAGCGGTTCGGGATCCGTCACGTCCACACCCGCGCCGGCGAGGCGCTTGCTGTCGAGGGCCCTCACCAGCGCCGGCAGATCGTAGATGCCGCCGCGGCTGACGGCGATGAAGTAGGAGTTCTGCTTCATCAACTCAAACTGGCGCGGCCCCATCATCTTATGGCTGAGCGGCGTGTGCGGCGCGGAGATGAACACCACATCGGCCGAGGGCAGCACTTCATCGAGCTGGTCCGGCTTCACCACCTTCTGCCAGAACGGCGACATCGGAATATCCTCGGGATCCACGCCGGTGACAGACATGCTGAACGCCCACGCCCGCTGCGCGATCTGCTGGCCAATGCCGCCGAGGCCGATCACCACGGCCTGCTTGCCGCGCAATTCGATACCCGGATACGGACGCGGCTGCCAGGTTTCGCTGGTGCGGTGATTGAAGAACGTGAGCAGGCCGCGGGTGTGCGCAAGCAGCATGGCAAAGGCGTGGTCCGCAATCTCAGGGCCTTGCACAATCTGATTGTTGGTCACCACAATGTTGCGGTTGGCAAGGTCTTCCCCGCCCGACAAGTGCAGCACACGCTCCACGCCCGCGCTCAGCACCTGTACCCATTTCAGGTTCTTGCCTGCGCGCACCATCTGCGGCGAGATGTCGCCGCCGATGTAAGCATCCGCGTCGGCGAGTTCCTGCAAAGTGTTCTCTTTCGTGGCTTCCACCACGCGAACTTTGTTGCTGGCCGACTGCCAGTCTTTAATCACATCCGGCGTTTGGCCGGGGCCGACGACGATCTTTTTCTGCTGAGCAAACAGTGCGGCGGCTGAAAGCGTGAGAATCGCAATGAATCGTTGCATGGTGAAAATCCTGGAAGAACCGAAGAGGGATTGTATCATCCCGGTGAACCTACTTGCGCACGATCACCTCGCGCACGGCGTCGCGCGAGAGGAAGAACTTGACGGAACCGAAGCGCTCGAAGACCCGCTCAATGGCGCGCGTGGAAAGCGAGTGGGCCGGCTGGCGATGGCCCTTGGGCAGAATAGCCAGCGTGCGCGAATCCGCAATGCGGAAGGCCTGCTGGATGGGCTGTGCCTCGCGGCCATCGGCGCGGAAGCAAACGAGCATCAGGCCGCCGGGCCTCAGGATGTAGCGCAAGCGCTCCACGACGGGCTCCACGAGGTGACGCCCGAGATACTCAAGGACATTCCACACCAGGATCGCGTCGAACGACTCGGCGGGGAACTGCAGCGTGGCATCGAGGAACCGTTCGCTCAAGCGCCCGTCGGCCTGCACGATCGCGGGATCTCCAGGGCCGAACATCTGGTCTGCCATGCCAAGCAAGTCTTCAAACGTCAGCCGGTGGCCGAGGTTGACAATCTGCGTCACGTTGTTCTGGGTGAACTCCCCTAGATCGAGCACCTGACGCGTGCCGAGCGGCGCTAGCATCTGAAAGAGCTGATCGAGTCCGGCGCTGGGCCGTAGTTGTTTGCTCGGATACGGAGCGGGTCCGCTCACTGCCGTTAGCGGTTGCCCTCAGCCGCGGCAGCAGACGGCGGAGCAGCGGCGGCGGAAGAAGCAGCGGGAGCTGCCGCAGCGGCGCGCGGCGGCGGCGGAGCCGGCTTCGCTTCCGGCCTGACGATATCGATGCTGCCCTTGAAGAACGCGCCATCTTCGATGACGATGCGCACCGTGCGGATGTCGCCCACCAGTTTCGCTTCCTTGCGTATCTCGATCTTGTCGGCCGCCTCCACGTTGCCATGAATCGTGCCGAGCACGACGATTTCGCGCGCTTTGACGCCGGCGGCGATCTTACCGTTCGGGCCCACGGTGAGGCGGTGTTCGAGCAATTCGATCGAGCCTTCGATCTCACCGTCGATAAACAGATCCTCCCGGGCAAACAACTGGCCCTTGATCACCACCGATTTGCCGATGGAGGCCGAGCGGCCCGGACCTCCGCTCGAAGACGGCGGTTCATACTCCGGGTTCCGGGCTGGCATGGTGGACATGGGAATTCCTTCACGCGCGAGCGTTGACGGTGCGGACGGGGCCACCGAGGGCACAGGCGGGGTTGAGTCTTCCTTGCGGCGGTTCCACATAATTGCGGGGATCTCTCCTGTTCGGAATCATGATGTTACCAGACAGGTCCTGCGCACAAACCCGACCCGCCGAAACGAATCTGTGATAATGAGGGCGTGGCGAAGGCACGAGAGTTAGAGGCGCAAGTCGTCCGCGGCGAGGTGCAATTGCGTCTGTTCCAAAAGATCAGCCGCATGCTGGCAAAGGGCCCGGCCCTGCGCGAGGCGTTGGATGCGGTGGTGGGGCAGGTGGCCGAGTTCCTTCATGCCGACTCCTGCCTGCTCTATTTGCTCTCCGGGCCGGAGCTTGTTTTGTGTGCCGCGCGCGGCGCCAATCCCGCTGCGGTGGGAGAGGTGCGGCTGCGGCTGAATGAAGGGCTGACGGGGTGGGTGGCGCGCGAACGCCGCCTGGTGGCGATCTCGCGCGAGGCCTTTCAGGATCCGCGCTTCAAGTATTTTCGCGATCTTCCAGAAGACCGCTACGAGGCGTTTCTTTCCGCGCCGTTGATTGCACGCAACCGCGTGGTGGGCGTGATTAATCTCCAGCACAAGGAACCGCACTCGCATACCGGCGATGAACTGGAAATGCTCACCACCATTGGGGAGTTAGCCGGCGCCTTGGCCGCGCAGCCACTCATTGACGCCGCGGCGTTTGAAAAGGCGGATTTCGCGGAACTGGCGCTGGGCGGCGTGCGTCGGTAGACCATGCGGTTACGTACCTGGACAGGAGCGGCGTTGCTGGGCGCCGCCGCTGCGGCCGTGGCGCAGACGCCGCCGCCGCAGCAGCCGCTGGCCGTGAATCCGCTGAGTTGGAAGTCAATCTACTTCCACGACGAAGACGCCGCTTCGCTCACGCTTCATGATCTGCACTGGCCGGGGCCGAAATGCATGTTTGCGCTGGGCACCATGCGAACCCGCAATGCCCGGGAACAGCCGGTGGCGTTGCGGTCGGCAGACAACGGCAAGACATGGTCGCAGGTGGCGCTGAAGGACCATGGCCACAGCGTATTTTTCCTGAGCGAGCGGCTCGGATACCTGGTTACCGAAGGCGGCGTGGAGCGCACCAGCGATTGCGGCTCCACGTGGGAAAAGCTAGGGCGGAAGAAAGGATTGCTGCGCGTGCACATGCGCGATGAATCCGTGGGTTGGGCGGTGGGCTTTCCCAAGCTCGCCGTCGCTACGCGCGATGGAGGCCGCACCTGGACCGACCTCAAGATCGCCAATGCTCCGACTTCCGACCCCAAACGCAGCCTGTATGCCTGGATCGAGTTCGCCGGCGAGAAGCATGGCGCGATCACCGGATGGCACTCACCGGACCGGCCGCAGCCGCAGTTTCCCGTGTGGATGGCGCCGGACGCCGCGGCAACGCGCCGGCAGTGGCCTTCGCTGACGCTGGTGCTGCAGACCTCCGACGGGGGCGGAACCTGGCAAGGGCTGTCGGCTTCAGTGATGGGTCACATGACACGCGTGCGGATGCTGCCCAACGGCAACGGCTTGGCGCTGATGGAATTTGAAGACACCTTCGAATGGCCGGCGGAAGTGCACCGGCTGAACGGGCCGGCCATCATGCGCATATACCGCGACAAGCGCCATGCCGTGACAGATCTGGCGATCAAAACCAACGGCGAGGCCTATCTGGGCGGCGTAGAGCCGCAGGGGGTGGGCGTGCGGTTACCGATTCCCGGTAAAGTGCGCATTCTGCGCAGCCTGGACTTTAAAACCTGGACCGAAGACCCGGCCGACTATCGCGCCGTGGCCAACCGCGTGATACTGGCCAAGGGGCCGGGCGACCAATTGATCGCGGCCACTGACACCGGAATGATTTTGCGGCTCGAGTAGCTACGGGGCGATCGCTTTTGCGCCATGGCCCGGTGGAACGTGCGCGTTTTGCCAGCTCCGGGTGACGAGGTCGCGGAGGTCTCCCAGGCTTTCTTCAAGCGGCACGAACGTAGCGAACGGGAAGGTGAAGCTGGCCGGACTCGCCCAGGCGCCGTCGAGGTGAAAGCGGACCGAGACGGCTTGTCCGTCCGTTCCCGGCAGCGACTCAATGTCGTCGATCACGACGGATGTCTGCACATCATCAAACAGATTCGGGAGATCGCGGCTGATGGTCTGTTCTAACATCCTCCTCTTGCTCACTTATCGCCCATCCACTCCCCGCACTTTAGCGAATCGCCGAACCTGATGATGAACCCGGGGCTGAGCGTCAAGGCATCCACCCGCACGCAGGAACCCATCCAGCGCGGCCTCGCTCAAATCGCTATCAATTTAATAAGCCGACTCGCGCTCCCACCCTACGGATCGACTCTGCGACGGAATTGTCGACCCCGGAAAGTCCACCGTCACGCCTTCGCTCTGTAGATCAAACGAATACTCAATCGACATCGTTGCCCACGGCGGTCACAACCCCGTCATCGCCCGCGCGGCCACTTGGCCCCGCCGCCCCAACTTCAACCGCAGGAAAATCCGGATTGTCACCGCACGATCGTCGTACACGCTGATGTCGCCGCAACTTTCACCAATCCTCGCGCTGTACAGCAACCACGTGTCCAAGGACGCGCCCACCAACCGTCCGCGCATTGCGGTTGAACCCACTCGCGACATCGCCAGAAACTCCAACAGGACCGGCCGCCGCGCCTCATCCAGAAACAACGTGGGCTGATCGATCGCCAGCGCGCCGCGAAAGTCGTAGGTATTCAGATGCCGGGCCAGTTCCGCCGGACCGGTATAGCGATCCGGCGGCGCCATGTTGCCAGACTGCGGGAGTTGTCCGATCCCCGGATCCGCCTCCCACCGCGAACGCAACACCGCCATCTCGGGCAACTGCTCGCTCTGCTGGTACACAGGGATCTACCCGAGCAATGCCGCGCTCGGACCCACCAGCACCCGCTCCCCGCCTCCCGCGCCAAACCGATGTGCCACGGTGCTGAATACAGACCCCGGTCTGAAGTTGCAGGCAATCATCCCCGGCTCTGCCGCAACGC
>VFZP01000006.1 GCA_016871115.1 Acidobacteriota bacterium | reverse complement strand
CCAACTGGCGTGCACAAGCGGCGCAGACGGCGCTGACGGCATTCCTTGCGAATCCGGCGCAAGCCGTGGAGCCGGCGGACCGTGTCAGTGTGGCCGATGCGGCGGTGGAAGCCGCGCGGTTCCAGATTAAAGGCGTGCGGCAGGATGCCGGCTTGTTTGCGGCCCTGGTGGCGTTGCTCCAAGATCCCGATGAAGAATTGCGCACCATCGCCGGTAACGCGCTGATGCCGATTCGCGATCCGGAGTTTCGTGGCGACCTCGGCCCGCCCGAACGCAAAGCGCGCGAGGGTGGCTGGACGGCGTGGCTGCAGGACACAACCGTGCGCGCGCAGGGTTATCGCAAGAACTATGCCGAATGCGCGCCGTCGCAGCCGCCCGCGAGTCAAGCGGCGCAGTTGCTGTGCCAGAGCCAGGCACTGCTGCAGTCGAATCCCGCGCGGGCGTTTGAATTGACCAAGCAAGCGGCGGAACTCGGCTATCATCCTGCCGAGGCGCTCCTGGGTGTCATATACGTCGTCGGCAAGGGCACCGAGCAGAACAATCCTGAAGGTGTCAAGTGGTTGGCACGCGCAGCCGACGCGGGCGACACGCTCGCGGCGACGAACGCGTGGATGATCTACAAGGGGAGTCCCGGCATGCCCCAGAACGCCGCGCTCGCTGAGCGGTACCTGCAGATTTCACGCGGCGGCGCTGCTGCTGCAGCTGCTGGCGCGTCTGCGGCGGCGTTGGGCCGATAGTTCATCAAGCCGCCGCCCTCGTGCGGGTGGATCCTACAGCCGTTCCAGGCCCGTATCGGCATCACCCATGCGGTTGAGTTTGATGCCCATGCGATCCAGCAGCGACAGATACAGGCTGCTGAGCTTGCGGTTTTCATCGCCCGCCGCCAGATAGTCCAGTGTGCGGCCCGTTTTCAGCGTGCCGCCCAAACCGCCCGCCAGCACCAGCGGGAGGCGGGTGTTATCGTGTTTGCGGCCAGACCACAAGTTAGACAGGAACATGAGGCAGGAGTTATCCAACACGGTGGTGCCGTTGGCTTCGGGCACGGCGTCCAGCTTCTGCGCCAGATACACCAGTTGGCTCAGGTGGAACTTAGTGATGCGCTCGTAGGCGTCCGACAAATTGTCGTGGGAGGCGGCGTGGTGCCCGTCGCGCACTTGCACGAAGGGATAGATCTGCGCGGAAAGATCGTTGGCGAGGATCATGGACGCTACGCGCGTGCGGTCCGTCTGGAAGCCGATGGCCACGAGGTCGCACATCAGGCGCGCGTGTTCACGCAGATCTTCGGGTAAGCCGTTCGCGGGGCGCTCCATGGTCCACGCGGGCTTGTTCTGCCCCTTCGCCGCTTCGTCGGCTTTGTGCTTGTCGATGCGCATCCGCTCCACGCGCTTTTCCACTTCGCGCACGCTGGTGAGGTACTCATCGAGTTTAGCTTTGTCGCCGGCGCTCACCTGCTTGCCCAGCGTCTCGGCGCGATCACGGACGCGGTCAAGAATACTGGAGTTGCGCAGCAGGCCGCGGTTCTCAAACAGGTTGTCAAAGGCCAGCGACGGGTACACTTCGGTGGGCACGGGCGAGTCGTCGCTTTGCCAAGAAATGTGGGAGCTGTAGGCCATCGAGAAGTTCGTCTCGTGATAGCCCGTCAGCGGCTGCTCGCACGCCAGCACCAGGCTCGGCTGCGCGGTGTCCTGCCCGATGTGGTCGGCCATGATCTGGTCAACCGTCTTGCCCGAACGCAGCACCGGGCCGCGTTCAATCGTCGCGCCGGAAAGCAGGCTGCCCGTCTGCGCCGGGTGGATGCCTTGGCCGGTGAGCGGCTTAATGAACAGGCCGTCAATGACGTTGACCTTCTTCTTGATCGGTTCGAGCAACTGGAGCGTGGAACTGAACTCCATCGCGTCGCCTTGCCCGCGCGCGAACCAGCGGTCTTCATTCACGCCGCAACCCATGAACAGCACGCCGAAGCGCTTGGTGGGCGTGACAGGCGCGGCGCCTGCCAGCGATTCAAGCCAAGGCAGCGCCACCACGGCGCCGGCGCCACGCAACACGGCGCGCCGCGTGGGGCACGGATTGGTCTGGGACGAACGGATCAACATCGAAATTCAGTCTCCCTTATGCTCCGGATTACGCCGGTTCAGGAATTGGGGGCTTGCGACCATTGATTCTATCAAGGCCGAAAAACGATTGCCGTTGGCCGTGAACGCGGCGCGCATTTGCGCCAGCAGCGGCTCGTCGGAAAGCAGCAGGCTGCGCGACAGCCCGTAGGCAAGCGTCTTGCGGCACAGATTGTTGATAAAGTCCTCCTCGCGCTTGGCCTTGATGTGCTCGAGCAATCCCTCGATGCCGCTGCCTTCGCCGCCGCCCGGGAACTCCGCTTTTGCGTCCACGGTGCGCCCGGCGAGATCCTTGCCGCGGCGCTCGCCCACCGGGCCGTACCCTTCAAACGCGAGGCCAAAGCCGTCAAACCGGCGGTGGCAACCGGCGCACGCGGCGTTGTCGCGATGCCTGGCCAGCATCTGGCGGAGCGGCAAATCCATCTTCGCCTCGTCGGACGGCAACTCCGGCACCGATGGCGGCGGAGGCGGAATCACTTCGCCGAGCACCGTGCGCGCCACCCAGTAGCCGCGCTTCACCGGGCTGGTGCGCAGCCCGGGTGAGTTCTTTGTGAGAAACGCGGCCATGGGCAGCAGACCGCCGCGCCCGTAGCGCCGAGCGTCGTTCACGCGCACCCAGTCACCAGGTTGGCGGAAGCGCAGATTCTCCATGCCGTAGTGTCTGGCCAGCGCGCGGTTGACGAAGGTGTGTCGCCCATAGAGCGCTTCGAGCATGGACTGGTCGCTGCGGATCAGGTCTTCGAGAAAGCGCACGGGCTCTTCAAACATTGCCGCGCGGAGGTCATTGGTGAACGCTGGAAAGCGCGCGCGGTCCACGCTGTTCAATTCTTCGATGCGGCGGAAGCCCAGCCAGTTGCCCGCGAACTCCACGGCGAGCGCCTGGGCGCGCGGGTCTTTCATCATGCGCCGCACTTGCGCGATCAACACCTCGGGATTTTGCAGATCGCCGGCCGCGGCGCGCGCCAGCAACTCTTCATCGGGCACGCTGGACCACAACAGAAAGCTGAGGCGGCTGGCGAGTGCCTGCGCCGGGAGCGCGATGTGCTTCGGTGCGTTGACGGGAACCACGCGCGCGGCCGTGCGCGGTTTTTTCCTCGGGGCGGCGCTGATGACCGGGGCCGCGGGCGGGCTGTAGTCCACGCGGTAGAGAAAATCCGGGAACATCAGCACGTAGACGATCATGTCGCGCATGGCGTCTTCATGCGAGAGTTTGCTCTTCTCTCGCAGGGTGGCGTAGTAGGCGCGAAGTGCGGTCTTTTCGGCATCGCTCAACGCGCGGCGCCAAGCTCGCGCGGCGAATTGCTCGAGCGAGGCGAGGTGGGTGCGCTCGGCGTCCACGCGCGCTTTCTCCGTCTTGCGGATTTGCGCATTCACGCGTGCAAAGTGCTCGCGGATGGCTTCGCGCGCCGCCTCGTCCGCGCTGGTCTCGGCGGCCTTCAACAGATACGTATCGCGGATGCCGAAAATTACTTTTTCGGCGGTCGCGTCGGTGGCCTCGGCGGTGCGGAAGCTGCCGGACTCGCGGCCGCGCCCTTCGATCTCGCCGCTCTGGTTGTAGTAGAACTGCACGTAGGTGCGCGTGGTCTGATCGGCCACGGTGTCAAACTCCAGCCACAACGTCTCGAGCTCTTCGCGCTGCCCCTCATCGAGAATAAGTTCCATCAGCGGTGTGTCGTCGCGGAAGTAGCCCATCACGTTGTGAAAGCCCGCGCTCAATAATCGGCCCTTGTCTTCCGAGTCGTCGGGGTAGAAACGGCCGCGCTCACGAACATAGAATGCGTCGGGGAATACGTTGGCAAAACGCGCGAACGACGCTTCATAACGCGCGCGCTGCCCGGCGGGCACCAGTAACTCGGGATCGCCAAACCGGAGACGCACGGCAATCGCCGCGTTGCGGAGCCCCACTTGGTCCTCGGTCGGCACGCCTCCCATGCGCGGCGATTCGGGCAGCAGCATGGGCGGCTCGCCTTCCACCTGCAACGCCTCGCGGTCAAAGTCACGGCGATGCGCGGCATAGGCGCGCAGCTTCCAGTTCATCAACGGTTGCGAGGTGCCGGAGAGGCCCGCCACTTTGGGGCTGCGGAAGTTGCGCGCGGTGAGTCTGCGCACGTGCACCACGTAGTCGCGCATCTTGCGGCATCCTTCCTTCACGAGGTCCGTTTGTTTGTGCGACGGATCGGGGAGGCGTTTCCACATCGTCTGGAGTTTGGCCACCGGACCCGCGTCTTCTTTCGCCTCTTCGAGGATCGACCAGACCAGCGGCAGATAGCGCGCGCTGATCTTGGCTTCGCGCGCGAAATCTTCGATTCTGGCGTCGGGCTTGCCGAGCGCGGCGCGGTGGCGGTAGCTCCACGCGGCGAAGAAATAGTCAGCGTAGTCTGTGGGCTGGCGGCCGTAGAAATCGACGATGCGCTGGATCGTGTACTTCTCGCGGTCAGACTCGGCCAGCATGGGATGCGGCGCAAAGCGGAAGCTCGCGGGCTGTAGCATCATGTGCGAGGACACCTCGCGCGCGGCCTGCAGATACTTGTTCAGCAGCGCGGGCGACATGACGAGCGACTCGCCCGTGTTGTCGAAGCCGTCCTGATTCGTCGGGTCCGTGGGGAATTCGCGCGTGGGGCGGATGTCGGCGCCCGTGAGATCGCGAATCGCGTAGTTGTACTCGGCGTTGCTCAGGCGTCGCACCAGCACATGCCCGGGGTCGCCCGCGTTGCGGCGTGCTTCGGCGGTGCGGATGCCTTCGATCCAGGCGACGGTGCTCTGCCGCTCGGCGTCGGAAGGTTGCTTCATGCCCTTCGGCGGCATCTCGCGATGCGTCAGCTTCTCGGCGGCCAGCGCCCAGCGGCCGTGATCGCGAATCACGTCCGCTTCGCTTGCAAACGGCTTCAGATCGAATTGCGCGGCGGCGTTGGCTCCGCTATGGCAGGCGATACAGTAGGTGGCGAGAAATGTTTTGACGGTTTCGGCGTTGGGATCGGGCGGCGCCGCCAGCAACGAGGCCAACGGAAGCGCCGTGAGAAGGCATGCACGCAACACTTTTGGATTATGTCAGAAGCACCCGGCGGACCGCTGATGGCGCTGGCCCGATGAGGCTGCGTGCGGATGCTCGCAGCCTCCCTACCTGATGCGTCTAGTGCGGCGGCGAAGGCTTCAGACCGGAGTCGAAGATGTTGTTGGCGATGTTCAATCCCAACGGAACGCCGTCCACGTTCATTTCGTACTTGCCCGCGTCGCTGGCCATGAACGTGTCGAACACCCAGTGCACGCCCAGATAGACGCGGCTCCGGCCGTTTTCTTCGATGGCCTGCCAGAGTCCACCTGCAAAGGTGCGTTCATGGTTAGGCCGCGCCGTTCCATTGTTATCGGTAGTCACGCCATTCAGTTCCTCGGACGTGAAGTGCAGCTTATTGCAGAGGTGGTCCGGTCCGTTTGCTTCTTTCGGGATGCCGTAGAACCGCCGCGTTATCTGAAAGGCCGCTGCGCCGAACGTGGCGTGGCCAGAGGGATAGGCCAGAAAATTCGGAGTGAAGCTCTTCACGCCCGTCTCATTCGATTTGGGTGCGCCCAGCGGCAACCAGTCGGGGTCGCATTGCGCGTCGAAGGCGAGGTCGTGCTGAGCCATGGGGCCCATGCTTTCGTCGTGTTCCCGAATGCTCACTACGGGGCGCCAAAGATCGTGGGCGTACTTTTCTTTCCACGCCAGCGTGCCCGCGTCGGCCATGGCGGCGTTCACTACCGCGAAGAGCCGGGCCAGATCAGCCGTGTTTGCACCCTTGCTGACCGCGACCTTGCGCACGATTCGGTTATAGAGCCGCGGCGGCGTGCCGAGATTCTTGGCTCCATCGTAGCCCCAAAACAGGCCGATGAGCGTCTGCTCACCGGTCCGCCGCACGTCGTCATGCGGCAGCATCCCGGCCAACTCGGGTTTGATGCCCAACCGGCGTACTGCGTTCACGGCTTCGTCATACTCGGCTGACCCAGGCGCCGGCGGGGCGTTGAGGTCAAACCAAGTCTGAATCGCGAACCCTTCGGCCAAATCGCCATAGTAGGGCGCATAGAAGCCCTGGCCGGAATTGTCCGGGTCAACGCGATGATGGGGCGGTGTTTGTTCGCCACATAACCGCCATCGCCCACATGGCGGTCGTTGGCCCGCAGCAGCGTCAACTTGGCTCCGATATCCCGGCCGTACGCCTTTCCGTTCGCGGCATGATCCATGTCGGTGGGCGCGGACGCAAGGCGGCCGTCCAGATAAGGTTGCTGGCTAGGATACAGGGCCTTCAGCACGAAGTGCGCCGCAGCGGCGATGGCCGCACCTTTCGAGGCACCGGGTGCGGGCGCGATCAATCCCGGAGTGTAAACATTGTGCCCGCCAGCGATGCCGAAATAGGCATCGTACATGGCCAAGTGTGCCATCGCCAGCGCCCGGGCGCTCAGTACTGGGCCGTGTTGTTCCCCTCCCGTGGAGTGCGTAACTCTGTTCGTCCCAAGGGCAACGTCGTGCCAGTATAACATCGGGCCCATTCAGACTGTCTCCTTCGGCAGGTAGTGCCCAATGCCCCCCCAAAACGTTGCTATCAGTTGAAACTTTTTTTGGGCAGCGCCCGGCCTAACGCCGCGGACCCGCCGCCCGGTACAACTTCCACTCCATTTGCAGCGCCCCGGCCTCTTCAAACTGAATGCCTGAGCCGGCCACCAGATTGCGCACGGTGTTGGAGGCGAGAATGCCGCCGTCCGTCGAACGTTGCCGCAGAATACTCCCCGCCACTTCCACCGCCGCGCCGTCCACCACGTTGCCGTCCAGCTGATCGCACTCGCCGGCGTGCAGCGCCGCGCGCATCCGGTAGCCCAATCGCGCGGCGTGCCGCAAGAGGGCCGAAGCGCACCGCACCGCACGCGCCGGGCCGTGGAAGGTGGCGATGAGATGTTCGAGTGTTGCGCGTCTTGCCGCGCCGCGGAACCACTCGAGTTCTTGCCGCATACCCTCTTCGAGCGCCGCCTGCGTGCTGGCGCCCTCTGCGCCGGCAGGTGCAAAGGCCGCGTAGAGAATCGTGGCGAGCACGCGCTCCGGATCGCGTGCATGGCTCACCGACGCAACGAAATCTTCCATCTCATCGAGGATCTCGTGCTGATTGCTTGCAAACGGCAGATAGTCGTTCCCGGGCAGTTCGATGAATCGCGCGCCGGGAATCTGCTCGGCCACGTAGCGGCCTTCCTGCACCAGCAGCGTCTTGTCGCCGGTGCGATGTAACACCAGCGTGGGTACGCGCACCGCCTTCAACACATGCCGCACGTCGATCTCGGCATTCATCCGCGTGAGCGCCACCGCCGCGGCCGGGCTCGCGCCCATGCGCAGATATGCCGCTCACCAGTTGCGAAACGCCGGATCGGCGGCGAGCGAGGGCGCGCGGTCGTCAATGCCGATCGGCCCGCCCCATTGATTCCGGATCAGCTCCAGAAACTGGGCGCGCTGCTCCGCGCTCGGTCCCCACGGGTAGGTCTCGTCCTGGATGCGCTTGGCGTAGGTGCCGATCATTACCAGGGCCTGAGTCTTCTCCGGATACGTCGCGGCGAACAGCGCCGACATCGGCCCGCCTTCGGACACGCTGACGATCACCGCGGCCGTGGCGCCGGCGGCATCCATCACAGCGCGCAGATCGTCCTTGCGTTCTTCGAGCGTGGGCAGTTGGTTGGTGGGCACGCGATCCGATAGACCCGTGCCGCGCTTGTCAAAGAGGATCAGCCGCGAAAACGACGCGAGGCGCCGCAGAAACGCGGCAAAGTGCGGCTCCGTCCAGAAGTACTCCAGGTGCGACACCCAGCCCATCAAAAACACAATGTCCATAGGAGCTTCGCCGATCACCTGATACGCGATGTTGACATCGCCGCTCCGGGCGTAGCGGGTTTCGGGCGTGCCGGCTGGCTGCGGTTCCTGCCTGGGCTCAGCTGAGGCGAAGAGGGAGCGATGCGCCGGCTCCAGATTCGTCACCGGCTCAGGCACGAAGCGGTAGCCCCGGCGGTGGCGTGTTTCGATGAATTCGTGTGCGCCGTTGCCCTCGGTCAGCACCGTGCGGACTTCGCGGATCTGCACGGTGAGCGCATGGTCGCCCACGAAGGTGTTGGGCCAGAGCGCCTTGAACAGGTCTTCCCTGCTCACCACTTACCCAGGCCGCGAGGCAAGATAGATGAGCAGTTCCATCGCCTTGGGAGTGAGGCGCAGTTCGCTTTGACTTCTCCAAAGGCGCCGTTCGTCTTGGGAAAGACGAAATTCTCCGAAACGAATCATGCGTTGAAAGTCGCAGTCCTGTCAATCGATGCGCCACTTTACCGGAGGCAATTCGGTGAGCGCGTCAGGATTGTAGTAGTCATACAGGATCGATGGCGCGGCCGAACGCGCGTCGAGCGGATAGCGCGCGGAGACGAAGAACGTCAGCTCTTCACCACCGGCCCGGGGCCAGACGCAGAAGCGCACGCGGTCCGGCAGTACTTCGGCGGAGTATGGGAGCGAGGTGCGATCCACCTCCGCGCCCGGTGGCAGGCCCACTCCCGCAATCATCATGCCGTACCCGCGAAAGCCCACGCGCTCGGCCCTGATCTGGCAGCGCACAGGTTCGCGCACGCCCGCCTCGGTGCGGCTGAAGCTCACTGCAAGCCGCAGTTCGGCGGACTCGCGCGGCCGCGTGCGCGCCCAGGGCAGCCAATGCGTCACCACCAACTGCGCGATCACTGGACTGGCGGAGGTAGTTCTGAGCTCCACCGGCCCGGCCGGCCGCGAAGCGATGTCAATGCTGATGGCGTCGGTAGAGCGCGTTGGCAGCGGAATAGTGCGCAGGGTCTGTCCGCCCGCGCGCAGCGTCACTGTTGACGCGGCGGTGCTGGATGGGGTGGTGCCGAGCATCGCCACGACAGCCTGCATCGCGCGCAGCGTGCCTTGCTTAGAACTCCACCATCCGAGTGCATCGCGGTTGCGCAGCAGGAATAACGTGCCGCGGCGGATGAGCGGATCGAAGGCGGCGCCGGCGTTGGTGTGCCGGTTGCGCCAGACGCTGAGCGCCGTGACCGCAAGACCCGTCGCCTCCTGCCGGCCGGCGTTGCCCGACCCGTGGATGGGCGTGTTGGTGGGTAAATCCCAGTACAGCGCGCCACGCTCTTCTCGTGCACCGGCGGCCAATTGCTGGACCACGGTCTCCGCGGTTGCCTCTTCGCCTGCATCCACCGCAGCCAGCGCATACTGCGCCAGCAGATAGGGCTCGCCGGTTGACTCCGCGCCGGTTGCCAGGTGATGGAACGCTGCGCCGAGCACGGCGCCTTTTACGGCCACGCCTGACCGCTTCGCCTGTGCCAGCGCCCGCGCGACATGCGCCGCCAGTTGCCGTACCTGCGGCGCGCTCGATGTGCAGTGCGGCTCCCACGTGCCCGTGGCCGACTGCGTTCCCTCCAGTCACGCCACCAGGCTCTCAATCAGCGCCGTATCCACGGGCACGGCCTCGCGCGCTTCGAGCAAAAAGCTGAGGGCCTGCGCGGTCACCGCGACATTGGGCTTCTCCGAGCGCCAGTACGGCACGCCGCCGCCGCTGGCATCCGCCAGGCCTTTCAGTGCCTCCACCGCCTGCCGCACGTGGGTGAGCGCGGACTTCTCCCATTTGGCATCGGATGCCCTGCCGCCGCTTGTGGCGCGGGCAAAACGCAGCGCGATCAGGTTTGCATATCCGGCTGACGTGATCTGTTCGGCGCAACCATGAGGCTCGCGCACGATGGCCGCGGCCGAGTGCCATAGCAGCGCGGCAAAGTTCGGATAGAGGCAAAGTTCCGCGCGCGTGGCTCCGGCGATGGCCGAGGCCGGGATCGCAACACCTTCAAACGTGGTGGCTCCGGCACGCGTAATGAGATCGGCGCGCGTGGTCGTCACACGCTGGCCGTTAGGCTGAACGCGCAACTCACGCCGTAGTGCATCACCCATCCCGCCGCCCGCACGTGCCGCCGCTCGCAGCGAAGCCTTCTCCGCAGGCGCGTCCGCATGAAGCCGGAACGCGAAGTTACCTGACTCGTTGGCGGCCAACGTTCCGTTCTGCGATGCGCTGCCCTCGATTCGCAGATCTGCGCTCTGTGTCGCGAACTGCACCGCGGTTGCTAGCGCGCCTCCCGTGTAGTTGCGCACGGTGACGGGCAGGTCAATCCGGTCGCCGGCGGTGAGCACTTGCGGCGGCGTGAAGTCGGCGAAGAAGGGTTCGAAGGTGCGGAAGCTCGTGGAGGTTTCGGCGAACCGGCCCTCGAGTGTCGAGGCGATCGCGGCCACTTACCACGTGGTGATGTTGCCTGCCAGCGGCACCGTGACGCGCGCGGTGCCATCCGCTGCGGTGACGATCTCGGGCTACCAAAGGAGCGTTTCCGGGGAGTACTCGCGTACGCGTGGCGTGGAAAGCGGCGCGGCCTCAACCGCTACGCTCACTTGTGCGGACGACGTCATCAGCAGCGGAACCTCCGCGCGTACATCGATGGTCTCGGCTACTGCACCCACCTCCAGCTGGATTTCCACCGTGGTCACACGCGATGCCTGCACGGGTACACCCTTGAGCGAGTATGGCCGGAAGCCGGGTGACTGTGCATCGAGCGAATAATCGCCGGGCGGCACGCCTAGAAACTCAAACACGCCATCGTCATCCGCGGCGGTCTCAAACTCGCGGCCTGTGACATCGCGCAAGATTACGCGAGTGCGCGGCACCGTCGCGCCCGACGCATCGAGCACCCGCCCGGCGATCGTCCCTGTGCCGCGATCCTGCGCCACCGGCGCGCGAGTTGGCGTGGGCTCTACCGGGCCCGCTCCCGTTTCCTGCGAGAGCAACACGAAGAACTGCGCTACGTCGAAATCGTCGTAGCTGTTTTCTTTCCCATCCGGACCCGCGCTGCGGAGCTTGAACACGAGTTGCCGTTGCGTCACCGGGATCGTTTCGATGCGTCCGGGCGGCGGCGCGGTTTACCCGTACACCCGCTCTGTGCGCATCCGCAGCACGTCAGCATAGCTGACGGCCACCGCCGTTGCGATCCGGTACGGTCGCTGCCACGGATCGAGATCACGCGTGAGATCGACGCCCGCGGCGGAGAGAACGTCGCGAAACGCTGCTTCCGTTTGTGGCGGAGTCTTCGCGGCGGCCATTGCTTTGCGGATGGCGTCACCAGCGCGGCGGAAGTGCGGGCCGCTGAAGGAGGCGACGTGCACATCGTCGCCCGTGTCGGGCCGCCGGTCCGGCCCGCTGCTGACGATTGTTACGCGGCACTCGCCGGTGTGGCAATAGATGCTGGCGCGGTACGGCGTGTTCCACGGATCGAACAAAGCGCCCAGCGTCAGCCCACGTGCGGCCAGCAACGCGTTCAGTTTCGGCTCCGCCGCGGGATAATCTCCGGCGGCCTCGAAGGCATCGCGCATCAGCCGCGCGGTGGGGGTGAAATACGGTTTACGGAACACGGCCGCGGATATGTCGTCCGCGGTGTGATGCTGGCGGTCCGGTCCGGCGCTCCAAAGGTCGATTCTGAAGTGTTCGCCTTCAACCGAATACGCAGCGCGATAAGGCCTCTCCCACGGGTCCTTGAGGTTCGCCCAAACTGGCCCGCTCGCTGTCAGCAACTCTTCATCGCGGCGCGGAAAAACCAGGGTCTGGGCGTAGTGCTTTTCCAGCGCAGCCTCCAGCAGCTTCATCTGCTCTTTCATCCGCTGGAACTCCGGCGCATCGAACAGGCTCTCGCTTACTTCGTTCTGCGCTGTTGCGAAGATTTTTGAAGCCAGCAACTCGGCCACCAGATTCAGTTCGGCGTCGTGACGGCAGTCCGCGGGTAGCAGGAACAGGTCGCTCAGCCCTATGCCGCCCACCTCATGGCGGCCCCCGTCGGCGCAATACGCGCAGGCAAACCACGATGGCTGCGCGTCGCTGCGCGCACGTTCCATCACCGCCTCGTCCACGATGGCGAGGCCTAGCGTCGCCGGTTCAGCGTGCCCGTCGGCCGCGGTCACGCGGAAGCGGAGCGCTGCGGTATCGCCGGGCTTGTACATGGCGCGCTCGGGCGTGGCGCTGAGCGCCAGATCCGAACCGTCCGGAAAGAGCACCGTACGTTCGGCGTCCGATGCCATGGGCGAACGGCCCGTTGAGGCGACGAAGGTAACGGCGCGGCGGAACTCAGGCTGATACGGAAATGTGACGGTGCCGCGCCCCTGCGTCAGTTGCATTGCGCGCGTGGCCAGGTGGAGGCCATCGGCCACCGCGTGAATCAACACCGTGGATGCCAACCCTGCTGTGGGTGCGGCGAGAGTGAGCGTCACGGCTTCGCCCGCGCGATAGAGAGTACGAGCCGTGCTGAGTCTTGCTTGGCTTCCCGCATGAAACCCTTGCAGGCGCTCCGTCCACACGCCAGTGGCTCCGCCCGGCGTCTCCGCTGGCACTTTCGCGTCGATTTCGCGTGCGGGGGGCGAGATCATGGCCCGGCCCACGCCGTAGCGATTCGTGGACATTTCTAAGCTCTGTGCTCCGATCCGGATCGTCACGCGCGCTTCTGCCGGCTGCCCGTCGGCATGCGACACCGTGACGTAGAGCGGCGAGGGCAGCGGCCCGCCCGCCGCCGGCTGCGACAGGTAAATGTGCAGCGGTTCGCGCGATAGCCGCACGTCGAACTCCCGTTGCTCAGTACGGCCCGACACAGGATCGGTGACGTGGGCGGTGTAGCGAAAATCCTGGAACCGCGCATAGCCGGGCAAGAGCGGCTCCATTGCTTGCATGGTGAGCGAGGCCGCAAAGACGCCATCGCTCCCGGCCTCGCCTTCCGCCACGGTCCGATCGCCCTCGCGATCGCTTTCGATCTTCACCTTCGCCTTCGGCACCGATTTGCCGAAAAGATACTCCGCGCGCACGGTCACTCGTGCGGATCGCCCGGGGAGATAGAAGCCCCGGTCCGGCTGCGCGGTGGCCTTGAAGAGCGGCAGCTCACATCGGTTCAAGCGCACCGTGTGTGTGGCTAAGGTTGTCCCGCCGTCCTCTTCGCCCGCAATCCGTATCGACACGCAATAGTGCCCCAGCTCTGCCGACGCGGGCCACACCCACTCGTCCTGCACTGCGCCAAAACGCGACGACGTCAGCACCGCCGAGTGCACGCGCTCGCCGTTCCGGCTTTCCACGCGCAGCATCACCTTCGCTCCGGCCCACGCCCGGCGGCGCGCATCCAATACCACCGCTCGGGTTCGGAGGGTCTGGCCGGGTTGGTACAGCGGCTTGTCCGTCTGAATGCGGGCGGAGGGAAGCGCGCGCCAGGGCACGTCGAGCGACAGGTCTTGTGTGAAGTCACCCAGAGTGGCTTCGATGTCGAAGTCCAGATCGTCGTCGCGCGAGTCCTGCGGCAGTTTCGACAAGTCGAACGAAAATTCCACCGCGCCCCCGGCCAGCGTGCGCACGCTTCGCGGCTTCCACTCTTCGTCGCCGTTACCGCTGAGTATCGCCTTCCACTCCACGCCCCCCACTGTCTGGCGCGTTACCGGATGCAAGGCCTGTGCATAAACCGCCAGTGTCCGGTCCGGCCGCGCTTCGCCCGCGACGGAGGCGCGCACTTCACATGGAAACGCCGCGATGTGAGGCAACGGCGCGATGCCAGCCAAGGGTGCAAGAAACCGCGCGGCCGAGGCCGACGCGGGCTTGAGCGAATAGCGGAGCCGCGCCCACGCGGAAGAATGCGTGAGCGGAAATGGAACCTCTATCACGGACGTGCCTAGCGAGATGGTCACCATGCGCGCGCCGTTGCTGGTCTCCTCCTCGCGCGGCGACAACCAAGCCAGGCGCAACTGTGCGTCGATGGGCGACGGCGCCTGGTTCGTTACCGGAACCAGTACCACCGTGCTGCCATTTCGCTGGACGGCCCGCAGCCAAGTGTCGTCAAGAAAAACCGTCTGTGCCTGCGCAGTGCAACCACACGCTGCGGCGGCGCCGAGTATGGTGATTTCAGTTCCCCGCACGTTGCATTCCCCTGTGGCTGAGGTAATCATACGGCATTGGCATTTCCGCGACAAGCCGTGCAGGTGTAAATTCGACAGATGGTCTCATCCACTCGGCGTGCCTTCCTCGGATCGGCGGCCGGCTCCCTGTTGGCGCAACGGCAGCGCCGTCCGAACTTCATCGTCCTATTCGCCGACGACATGGGCTGGGGCAACCTCGGCTGTTACGGCCATCCGATGATTCGCACGCCGAACCTCGATCGCATGGCGGCCGAAGGCGCGCGCCTCACCAGCTACTACGCCGCCGCTTCCGTCTGCACTCCGTCGCGCGTGGGCCTGCTGACGGGCCGCTACCCGATGCGCGCGAAACAGCCGAACAATTTCGGGCCGGATTCGAAAGACGGCCTATCGCTGAGTGAGGTGCTGCTGCCGCAAGCGTTGAAGCCGCTGGGGTATCGCACGATGGCCATCGGCAAGTGGCACCTCGGCCATCAGCCGTAGTGCTTGCCCGTGGCGCGCGGCTTCGATCAATACTTCGGGCTGCCGTACAGCAACGACATGATCGCGCCGTGGGTGAAGACCGAACGCCCGTTGATGCTCTACCGCAATGCCGACACCGTGGAGCGCGTCACCGATCAGAGCCGCATCACCGAGCGCTACACGGCTGAAACGGTGAAGTTCGTCTGCGAGTCCGCCGGGCAGCCGTTCTTCCTCTATGTGCCGTATGCGATGCCGCACCTGCCGCTGGCGGTGAGCGCCGCGCGGCGTGGCAAGTCAGCCGCGGGAATGTATGGCGACGTGATTGAGGAACTCGATTGGAGCGTCGGCGAAATTCTCCGCGCGGTGAAGGAGCCGGGGCAAGACGCAAACACGATGTTGCTGTTCCTCAGCGATAACGGCCCCTGGAACAACTTGCCGCAACGTATGCTGCAGCAGGGCAACGAGTGGTGGCACACCGGCAGCCCTGGGCCGTGGCGTGGTTCAAAGGGCGGCAGCTATGAAGGCGGCTTCCGCGTGCCTGGGATCGCGCGCTGGCCCGGCCGCATCCCCGCAGGCCAAGTGCTGCGCGAACTCGCCTGCGCGCTGGACTGGTTTCCCACGCTCGTTCGCGCGGTCGGCGGCACACTGCCCGAAGGCTGCACCTATGACGGGTTCGATTTGCTCCCGATGCTCTCCACGCAAGCCCCGTCGCCGCGCCGTGAGTTCTTCTTCCTCCGCGCCGCGTGCCCGAGGGCGTTCGGCAGGGACCATGGAAGCTCCGCATCGCGCGCAGCGAGGGCGTCGAAGGCGTCGCGCCGCGTGATGCGGTGACGGAGCTGTATCACCTCGAGCGCGACCTCAGCGAGCGGCACAACCAAGCCGCCGCCGAGCCCACTCGGGCCCAGGCAATGGAAGCGCGCCTGCGAGAAATGGCGGCCGAACTCGGGGCGGACCTGGCGCGCTGAAATCGGCTCAGTTGACTATGGTCACAGTATCTGACTATCGTTGGAACATGGAGCGAATCAATGTCTCAGAATTCAAAGCCACCTGCCTCCGCTTGCTGGACAGGGTTCGTGAAACAGGGCAGCCGCTGGAAATCCTCAAGAACGGTAAACCCTTGGCTGTGGTTCAACCGCCGGCTCACACCCGAAACAGGGCAGGTTTCGGCGCCATGAAAGCCTCGCTCTTCACCGGTCCGCTGGGTGACGTGGTCACTCCCGCCGGCGACTCCCATTGGGAGGCGTTGCGGAAGAAGTGAAATTCCTCCTTGATACGCACGCCTGGCTTTGGTTTCTCGCCGGAGACCGGCGTCTTTCCCGCAAGCAGCGGCAAGCGATGGAGGACCCGGCGTCGATCCTGTTCCTGAGCCCCATCAGCCTCTGGGAGACGTGCCTACTCGTCGAGCACGGGCGTGTGCCCGCAGCAGGCACGGCCGGCCAGTGGATCGAGAGGGCGCGCCAGGTCTTGCCGGTTCGGGAGGCGCCACTCACCTTCGCCATCGCCGCACTTGCGCGAGAGATCGATGTGCCCCACCAAGACCCCGCCGATCGTTTCATTGCCGCCACAGCGATAGAGATGAAGCTCCCGCTGGTCACCTCTGACGTTCGGCTGATCGGCTGTGAAGCGTTGAAGTGTATTTCCTAAGCCCGCAGAAACGGCCGCACCGCGTCGAGCTGCTCCGCAATCGCCTGCCGCGCGTACTCATCGAACCCCGCCGATTTCGCCCCCAGACTCTCGCTCCGGATCTTCCAATTCGGAAACACGCCGCGCAAATGCAGCACGTACTTGCACGCCGGAATGCCCCACGTCTCCATCGACGTAATCAGCAGCAGCGCGCGTGAGCAAAACTCCGCGGCCTCGCGCCGGCGGCCCTGCTCAAACAACTCCCAAGCTGACGCATACAGATCGCCGAAGCCCGCCGCCGGCATCGTGCCCGCCGACCCTCGCACCATCTCTTCATACAACGTCTTGCCGTGAAAGCCGGTGAACGACTGCAACTCCGGCGCTATGCGGCGGAACTGCGTAATGCGCAAGTGCACGGGCCCGGCTTCGTCTTTCAAGTACCGCAGCGTGGGAATCTCGCGCGCGAGTCCGGCAATGTACTCCACGCTCAACTTCCCCACTGCCTGCATGAACAGCGGCAACGGCGACGCCTCGCCAATCGCCTTGTAGTAGGCGCGAATCCGCCCCTCGTCTTCTTCCTTCGCCGGTGGCAGCGAGATGATCGCGTGGGCGCCCAGCCGGGTGGCCGCGCGCGCATAGTCTGCCGCTTCGCCGGCTGTCGGCGCCTGCACGCCCAACACCACGGCGGGCTTGGTGCCGCGCGCCGCAGCGACGATCGTCTCCATCCCGGCGAGCCGCTCTTCGCGAGAGAGCGCCGAGTACTCACTCGCCAGTTGAGGCCACACCACGCCGTGCACGCCCGTGCGCGCGCAGAAGCGGATCTGCTTGGCCAGCGCCGGGAGGTCCAGCGTATCGGCGCCTGTGAACGGCGTCTGCAAAATCGGAAAGATCCCGCGCAGCTTCGGCGGCGCGGCCATCGCGGAGAGCAGCAAAGTACGGCGCGTCAGCATCGCGTTATCCCTCCACCATCGCCGTGCATTCGATTTCAATCAACATGCCGCCGCTCAGCTTCGTTTCCACGGCCGTCGCCGCGGGGGGCGCATCCATAATGAGGTACTTCGCGCGAATCGCGCGCAATTCGGTAAGGTTGGCAATGTTCGTCAGATAGTAGTTGATCTTCACCACGTCCTTCCACGTGGCGCCGCCCAGCGCCAGGCACCGCGTGAGATGCGCGAACGTGTTCTCGCATTGCGTGGCGAAGTCCGCCGGCATCTTGCCTTGCGGATCGGTCCCGCCTTGTCCGGAGATGAAAACCATGCGCGCGGGCGTGGTCGCTGTCACCACGTGCGTGTAGCCAGGAGGCTTCGTACCGGGGTTCAAAAAACGCTTGGGCACGCAGGTATCGTACCATCGCCCGTATGGCTCCATCGCCGCCCGCTGAACTCACCTGGAGGGCCGTGATATTGGGCGTGCTGCTCGCCTTCGTCTTTGGGTCGGCCAACGCCTACCTCGGTATGAAGGCCGGGCAAACCGTCGCTGCCACGATTCCCGCCGCCGTGATCGCGATGGCCGTCTTCCGCCTCCCGCGCCTGCGCGGCACCATTCAGGAACAGAACATCGTGCGCACCGCGGCCAGCGTGGGCGAAGCGCTCGTGGCCGGGGCGATCTTCACCATCCCGTCGTTCATGCTGGCCGAAGTGGACGGCGCGCGGCTGTGGCCCAACCTGCGCGACCACTACTGGGAAGCCGTCCTCATCCTCCTCGTTGGCGGACTCATCGGCGTGTTCTTCATCATCCTGCTGCGCAAGCCGCTGTGTGTGGACGCGGAGCTACCGTGGCCCGAAAGCGTCGCGAGTGCGGAGATTGTCAAAGCGGGCGCGGGCGAAAAAAGCGACGCGCCAAAACTCATTTTCCTCACCATGGCGCTGGGCGGGCTAGTGCAAGTTCTCAAGAGCGACAAAGGCCTGCGCATCTTCCGCGAGTACTTCGAAGGCTTCATGGCCTTCCCTGCGTCCGTCATCCGCCACTTCAATTTCGACCGGCAAGTGATTGCGCAGATCCCGCACCAGGGCGGCATCCCGTGGTCCACGCCCGCGCTTTCGCCCGCGCTCATCGGCATCGGCTACATCATTGGGCCGCGCTACTCGGCCATCAGTGCCACAGGCGGCATTCTCGCGTGGTGGGTGTTGATCCCGCTGCTACTGTTCTTCGATCCAGACCTTGGCAAGCGCCTCGGCGACGAAGCGGGGAACGACGTGGCGGCGTTCACCATCTGGTACAACTTCGTGCGCCCGATCGCCGTCGGCGCGATGCTCGTCGCCGCGGCCAACACGTTGTTCGGCATGCGTGCGTCGATCGTGCAATCGGTGCGCGGCGCGTCGGACGCTTCGCGCAACGCCACCGGCGCGAGCGATGCGGTTGTCGAACGCACCGGGCAGGACATCCCCTCGCGCTATGTCGCCATCTCCATCGCACTGCTGCTCGCGCCCGTCACGGCGCTCTACTACTACTTCACTGGTGGCTGGGGCGCGGCTATCGTTTCGGCGGTGGTGATGACCGTCACCGGCTTTCTGCTCTCGGCCGTCGGTGGGTATCTCGTCGGGCTCGTCGGCAGTTCCAATCAGCCGCTTTCCGGACTCACTCTCTCCGCCCTCGTCCTCTCGGCGCTGCTGCTCCTCGCAATCGGCGTGTCGGGCAAGGCGGGCGTAGCGGCGGTGCTCGGCGTGGCAGCGGTGGTGTGCTGCGCGTGTTCGGTCTCGGGCTCGCTGATTCAGGATCTGAAAGCTGGACATCTCCTCGGCGGCACGCCATGGAAGATGCAGGTGGTGGAGATCCTTGCCGTCATCTTGCTCCCGTTCTTCCTCGTCTTTCCCATGCTCGCGCTGCATGAAGCGAATCTCGCCACCGGCGGCATCGGCGGGCGCGCGTTGCCCGCGCCGCAAGCGGGCTTGATGGCGCAACTCGCACTCGGCATCATGAGCGGGCAGATGGCGTGGGGATTGCTCGCCATCGGCGCTGCCTTCGGTGTGGCGATGATCATGTGCGGCGCGCGTGCGCCGATGCTGGTCGCCGTCGGGATGTCCCTGCCGTTCGACACCACGTCGGCCATTCTGCTCGGCGGCATCCTGCAGTGGGTAGCCGCGCGCGCGGACGCCGATGAAGAGCGCGGCACCTTGCTCGCCAGCGGCCTCATCGCCGGCGAAGCGATCGTGGGGATCCTTCTCGCTGTCACGTTCGTTGCGGGCATTCCGTCGTTCACCAAAGTGCTGTTCGGCGTCGACGAGTTCGCCTGGTTCGACGCGCTCGCCGGCTGGCTTTCTCTCGCTGCGTTCGCCGTCCTGGCGTGGGTGCTCATTCACTATGCGCGACCCCGCGCGCGGGCGTAGAGTGAAAGGACGGGATATCCCATGCGACTCTTCTTGCTCCTTGCTCTCACGGCCATGTTGTGCCCCGCGCAGGTCCGCCGCTCCTACATCCGCGCGTCCGGTCCGGGCGTCGTCAGTGTGCGGCCCGATCAGGCCACCGTCTCGGTGGGCGTGATCATGCAAGGCCGCACTGCTGCTGAAGCCACCGCTTCAAACGCCAGCAAAGCGCGGGCGATTCTGGACGCGTTGCGCCGCCTGCTCGGCCCCAATGCGGACATCCGCAAGGCGTATTTCTCGGTGACGCCGAACCAGCGCTTCCACGCCGGTGGCGGCGTGCCGGAGATCGCCGGCTACGCGGCGACGAACAACTTCCGAGTGACGATGACCGACACCGCCAGCGCGGGCCGCTTGATTGACGCCGCCACCGCCGCTGGTGCGAACACCGTCGGCGGCATCACCTTTGGTGTACGCGAACCGGTGCCGCTGCGCCAGCGCGCGTTGCAACTGGCGACACAAATGGCGCGCGCGAATGCCGAGGCGATCCGACAAGGCGTGAGTGGCCGCCTGGGCGCGGTGATTTCGGCCGTGGAGTCATCGGTGGCTGTTCCGATCATCGGCGGTCCTGACGCGCGCGGCGGCATCGCCGCGGCCGTGCCCACGCCGGTGGAAGCGGGGAATCTGGAAGTGTCCGCGTCGGTGACCATTGAAATAGAGGTGCTGCAGTGAGGGTATTCGTCATCCTATGCCTTACCGGAATGGCCTCGGCGCAGCCGTTCCTCACCGACGCTTCTGGTTCTGCTCCGGTGGCTGCCCGGCCAGATCAAGTGGCCGCAGTGTTTGAGGTCGACACGGAAGCGTCCACGGCGTCCCAGGCCGCCGACCAGAACTCTTCCAGGACGCGGGCCGCGATGGATGCCGCGCGGTGTGTGCCGGGCGCATCTTCTGTCTGGTTGGCCGCCTATTCCTTGACAGCGTTGAACTCGCGGGAACTGGATCGCGCTCTCACTCGGTTTCGCTCCAGAGCGCAGATTCGCGTCGTAGTGCGGGGCTATGTCACGGACGTGCGAGTCGCCGAGGCGGTGCGCGAAGGCAACGGAGGCATGGCGCAGTTGGTGAGTATCGTCGACGACTACTCCGACACGACGGCGGAGTCCGACGCGGCGTTGCGGGTGGCCGCGGCTGAGGCTCGCCGCAACCTCGATGCATTGGCCGCCTCGGCCGGCGGACAGGTTGACCGATTGCTCTCGATTTCGACCGCTCAGGCGAACCTCCGCGGTGGTGGGGAGTTTGGCGTGTTGTTGCCGATCGAGCGGATAACACCGAGGCTGGTCTTTGAGGCTCCGTCCTCTACATCTTCGTACGTAGCTCCACAATTGACCACCTTGAGTCTATCGGCGCTGCTCGCCGGCGCTCCGCCGGCGACGAAGCGTCCGGTCATCACCACGAATGCCAGCGCTACCATTCAGATCGAGCCCGACGTCGCCGATGTGCGAATTGCCGTACACCATTGGGTTCCACCTCAACGGCCGTGGTGACGGAGTTGTCGGTAAAGGCCCAGGCCGTCTTGGCTGTCCTGCGGCGGCTCGCCGGGCCGGGCGGCGAGGTATCGGCGATTGGCACAACGGTGACCAACGTGCCCGCGAACGCGTCGCAGCGTCAACCTGGCGCCTTCCATGCCAAGCAGCGATTTCGAGTGCTGACAAGCGACCTTGCCAACGCCGTGCGGCTTGTCGACGCCGCCATTGCCGCCGGGGCCACCAGGGTGCAGGGAGTCTCTCTCGGCATGCGCGATGAGGGTGCTGCGATGCGTGAAGCGCGCCACTGGGCGGTATGCCGTGCGGTAACCTTTGCAAGAGTCGCGGCGGCGGCAATGAAGGTGCGGCCTGGAACGATGATTCCAACCCGGCCCGTGCTGACGGTGAGTTTTATCGACCCCGCGAGTTTCATCTCGAACTCCTCGCTGCAGCGCAGCGAATTCGTCACGGTCGAGACGGAACTACTGCAGTAGCGCCGCTACTTGAACAACAGCAGCGTTGCGATCGCCGTCAGCACCAGCACCGAATTCTCAAACACCTGCGGCGAGATCCGGTAGAGCACCCAACGCCCCAGCACCGCGCCCGCCAGGATCGCCGGGATCATGATCGCGTCGAAAATCAGTGATTGTCTGCTGATCAGGTTGTTCCACCAGTAAATCGGCAGCTTGCTCAGGTTCACGAAAAAGAAGAACCACGCGCCCGTGGCTACGAACTCTTCTTTCGGGAGCTTCTGCGAGAGCAGATACAGATTCATCACCGGGCCGGCCGCGTTGGCCACGGTGGTGGTAAAGCCGGCGCCCAGCCCGTACGCGATCGGATGCGCCTTCACTTCGCTCTTCTGAAAACGCCGCCAAAGATGCACGGCCAGCATCACGCCGACGAGTTTGCGCATCCACCACTCCGGCAGTTGGTTCAGCGTGATCGCGCCCAATACAATCCCCACCGCCACCGAAGGCGCGAGCGAGAACAACCGGCCCGCCGCGGCGTGACGCCGCCAGTACCAGATCGCCACCAGGTCTGCGAGGCACAGCACCGGCAGCAGCCAGCCCGCCGACAGCCGCGCATCGTCCACGGTGAGCACCATCAGCGGCACCACCATCACGCCCATGCCCGGCACGCCGGTCTTGGCCATCCCCACATTCGCCGCGCACAACGCGCCCAGCGCCCACTGCCACCAAAACAAATCCGGCATGGAATGTACGAGCATAACATCATGGCCACGTACGGACTCATCGAATACGCCGACGCCTCGCCGGAAGTGCGCGCCGTTTACGACGACATCATGCGCACGCGCAAGGTCGATTGGATCAACAACTTTTGGAAGTCGCTCGCGCATGACCCGGCGACGCTGCGGCGTGCGTGGGAAAGCATCAGGCAGATCATGGGTCCCGGCGGCGCGCTCGATCCACTGACGAAGGAACTAATTTACCTTGCCGTGAGCACGACGAATCAGTGCGGCTACTGTATCGCGTCACACACCGCTGCCGCGCGGAACGCCGGCATGACGCCGGAGATGTTCGGTGAGTTAATGGCGGTCGTCGGCATGGCGAACGAGACCAACCGCTTGGCGAGCGGCTATCAGGTGCCTGTCGATGACCGCTTCAAAGTGTAGCGCCTACGACTTCGCCTGCGACGCCGCGAGCGCCTGATCGAGATCCCACTGGATGTCTTCGAGATCCTCAAGCCCGATCGAAACGCGAACCATGCCCGGCTGCACACCCGCGGCTTTCTGCTGTTCGGCCGAAAGCTGCTGGTGCGTCGTTGCCGAAGGCTGAATCACCAGGCTCCGCGCGTCGCCCACATTGGCAAGGTGCGAGAAGAGCTTCAGGCTGTCCACCAGCTTCTTCGCCGCCTCGTAGCCGCCCTTCACGCCGAAGCTGAACACCGCGCCCGCGCCCTTGGGCACATACTTCTGCGCGAGCGAATAGTACTTGCTCGACTTCAGCGACGGATAGTTCACCCACTCCACCGACTTGTGGCCTTCGAGGAACTGCGCCACCGCCATCGCGTTCGCCACGTGGCGATCCATGCGCATGCCCAGCGTCTCAATGCCCTGCAAAAACTGGAACGCGTTGAACGGCGAGATGCATGGGCCAAGATCGCGCAGACCCTCCACGCGCGCCTTGATGATGAACGAAATCGGCCCCAGCACGTCCCAGAACACGAGGCCGTGATAGGCGGGCGAGGGCTTCGTCAGTAGCGGGTGGTTGCTCGTGGACCAATCGAACTTCGCCGCGTCCACAATGATGCCGCCGATCGACGTGCCGTGGCCCCCCATGAACTTCGTGAGCGAGTGCACCACGATGTCGGCGCCGTGCTCCACGGGGCGGCACAGGTACGGCGTAGCGAACGTGTTGTCGATCACCAGCGGCAGGTTGTGCTCGTGCGCGATCTTCGCCACGGCCTCGATGTCCAGCACCGCGCCGCTCGGGTTCGACAGCGTTTCGCCGTAGATCAGCTTGGTCTTCGGCGTGATGGCTTTGCGGAAATTCTCCGGATCGTTCGCGTCGACGAAGATCGTGTTCAGCCCCATGCGGCGGAAGCTGACGTCGAACTGCGTGTATGTGCCGCCGTAGAGCGTCGAGGCCGACACCATGTCGTCGCCCGCTTCCATCAGGCTGTTGATGGTGAGGAACTGCGCGGCTTGCCCCGATGAAACGGCCAGCGCCGCCGCGCCGCCTTCGAGTGACGCTACGCGCTTTTCCAGTACGTCCGTCGTCGGGTTCATGATGCGCGTGTAGATGTTGCCGAACTGCTGCAACCCAAACAACGCCGCCGCATGGTCGGAGTTGTCGAAGGTGAACGAGGTCGTTTGATAGATGGGCACCGCGCGCGCATGCGTTGTTGGGTCGGGCGCGTAGCCTTCATGGAGGGCGCGGGTGTTAAAGTGAAATTTACGTTCTTCAGACATAGAAGTAGTAGAAATATTAGCGCAACCACTCGTCCAGATGGTCACGCACGAACGCGTCGTCGTTCAAAAGCGGATACGCCGCGTACACGCGGTCGATCTCTTCCATCTGGCCCGGTGACAGCTCTTCGTGCGGGTCTAGGCACCAGCGCCCGTCGAGCAGCCCCTGCCGCCGCAGCACTTCGTGAATGCCCGCAATGCAGCCGTGAAAGCCGTTGGCGGCATCGAAAAACGCAGCGTTCGCGTCCGTCACCTGATTGTTCTTGATGAACCAGCCTTCGTGCGGCAAGACCGTGGCCTTGATGCGCTCAAGCATGTCCGCGGCCTTGTGCGTCCACACGGCCCAGTGGCCCAGCAGGCCGCCCACGATGCGCCATTCCTTACCGGCGAACGCGTAGACATTCAGCAGGTCCAACACGATGTTGTCGTCGTTGCCCGTGTAGAGCGCGATGTCGGTCCGGCCCGCGTCGGCCACGGCGCGCACCACGTCCAGCGTCTGGTAGCGATTGAACGGCGCCATCTTGATCGCCGCGATGTTTTCGATCTCCGCGAATCGCCGCCAGAACGAGTACGGCAGCAGGCGCCCGCCCACCGACGGCTGCAGGTAGAATCCGAACACGGGCAGCACGCCGGCCACGCGGCGGCAATGCGCAATCAACTCGTCGTCAGAGGCGGTCTTCAGCGCGGCCAGGCTCAACAGGACGGCGTCATAACCGATCTCGCGCGCCAGTTCCGCCTCGCGCACAGCTTGCGCCGTCGGCCCGATCGCGCCCGCTACCTTCACCGCTTCGGGCCGCGTGCGCAGCTCTTCCATCGCTATCCGCAGCACGGGCTCAAACAACCCGACTTGCGGATCGCGAATCGCAAACTGCGTCGTGTGCACGCCCACCGCCACACCGCCCGCGCCCGCGGCGAGATAGTAGCGCGTCAACGCGCGCTGCCGGCGCTCATCCAATTTGCGTTCGGCCGTCAACGCCAGCGGATGTGCCGGAATCACCAGGCCCTTCGCCAGACGCGCGCGCAGGTCCGCGCTAGAACTTGCCATCGCGCGCCTCAAAATGCGTGGGCTTGTTCAGCGTCCGGCCGCCTTGCCCGATCCATCGCGCGGTCCACTCAATCAACTCATGCACGCTCACGGCCGGATAGCCAAACAAACGGAAACAGCGTGCCGCGTTATTCAGTAGCGCGCTTTCGCGTTCGACGCCTTCGAAGATCGGCTCCACGCCAAAGTGCCGCCCAAACTCGCGCGCCACCCAACGTACCGAGAGCGTCTCCGGCCCGGTGAGGTTCAACGCAAACGGCGGCGACGAGCAATGCGCAAAGCACCGCAGGCAGATCGAATTCGCGTCGCCCTGCCAGATCACGTTCGCGCATCCCATCGCCAGATTGATGGGCTTGCGCTCATGCACTTGCATGCCGATATCGAGCAGCACGCCGTAGCGCGTCTCCACCGAGTAGTTCAAACGCAGAATCGCCATCGGCGTGCCCTGTGTCTTCGAGACATGCGTCAGCAGCCGCTCGCGCGCAATCGCCGACATGGCATACTCGCCCACCGGCAGCAACTCGGAGTCTTCGGTTGACCCGCCTTGCGCCACCGGCGTGTGCGGATACACGTTGCCGCTCGAAAACGCAATGATGCGCGACGTGCGGTACCGCTCGGCGATCTTCGCCGGCAGCAGCGCGTTCATCGCCCAGGTGTACGACTCGTCACCGGTTGACCCAAACTTGCGCGCCGCCATGCTCACCACGTTGGGCGCGTCGGGCAACCGGTCCAGTACGCCCTCTTCCAGCAGATCCGCCGCAATCGTCTCCACGCCGGCGTCTTCAAGTAACTTGCGGCTGGCTTCGCTCGAAAACCGGCTCACGCCGATCACGCGCATCTTCACGCCCGCTTCATCCGCCGCGCGCCGCGCACGTAGCGCCATGCTCGGGCCCATTTTGCCCGCTACGCCCAGCAGCAGCAAGTCGCCGCCCAGCGCGCGCATCGCCTCGCGGTCCGCTTCGTTGGGCCGCGCCAGTAGTTCTTCCAGCTCTTGTTCGTTCTTCGGTCCGGTGCTGTTCATTAACGCTTGTACCCGATCTTGCGCAAGAATCCGTGCCGCCACTTTGCGCCCTCTTCGTCTTCTACGCCTTTGGGCGAAGAGCCGTCGATGACGCCCAGAATGCCTCGCCCCTGTTCGGTCTCGGCCACAATCAACTGCACCGGATTCGCCGTGGCGCAGAACAGATTCACCACCTCTGGCACATCCTTGATCCGAGACAGCAGATTGATCGGATACCCTTCGCGCATCGACAGCACAAAGATATGTCCGGCGCCGATGGCCGTCGCGTTCGCCGTGGCGTTCGCCTTGAGCGCGTCGTCATTGCCGTCCGTGCGCGTGAGGCACGGGCCCGATGCTTCGTTGAACGCGATACCGAACTTCATCTGCGGCACCGTGTTCACCACGGCTTCATAGATGTCCTCCACCGTCTTGATGAAGTGAGACTGGCCAACGATGAGGTTGCCGTTCTCGGGGATTTCGAGTGGGATGGCTTTGAGGTCCATGGCTGAGAGAAAGCCTAGAATAACAAAGACGGCCCTTTCCACTACCCCATGGCCAAACGCCCTTTTTTTGTTGACCGTAAACCACCGGCGCCTCGCCACCAGCAGCACCACAAGGCCAACAAACCGCCGCGCGAGGCCAACCTCATCGTGGGCCGCGTCTCGGTGCATCGCGACGGCTTCGGCTTTGTGATTCCGGATCAGCCCTCCGAACTCTTCGAAGGCGATCTGTTCCTGCCGCCCGAGGCCGCCGCCAAGGCAATGCACGGCGACCGTGTAGCTGCGCGCCTGACACGGCTCGGCCGCGACGGCCGAGCCGAAGGCGATATCGTGCGCATCTTCGAACGCGCGCACACCACCGTCGTCGGCAACTTCCGCGTGAAGCGCCGCGGCTATTTCGTGCAGCCTCACGACGACCGCTTGCAGCAGTGGATTCATATTCCGACGCTCGATTCGCTCGCCTCGCTCCGCAATCGTGTGGGCGACGCCACGCCCCACAAGATCGAGTCGCCCGAAGATATGGACGGTATGGTGGTGGAAGCGCAGATCATCGAGTTTCCCGCGGAAGGCGCCGACGCCGTTGGCCGTCTGGTGGAAGTGCTGGGCCATCCGGATGACTTCGGCGTTGACGTCGAGATCATCATCCGCAAGCATCACATCCCGCATCGCTTCCCGCCTGACGTGCTGGATCAGGCGCGCGCCATGCCGCACGAGATCACGCCGTTCGATCTCCAGGGCAGGGAAGACTTCCGCGGCTACGATATCGTCACCATCGACGGCGAAACAGCACGTGACTTTGACGACGCCGTCTGGGTAGACCGCCTCCCCAACGGCCACTTCGCCCTCCACGTCCACATTGCCGACGTCTCGCACTACATTCGCCCAGGCAGCCCGATCGATCGCGAAGCGGCACTGCGCGGCACCAGCGTCTACTTCCCGGATCGCGCCGTGCCGATGCTGCCCGTTGAACTCTCCACCGACATCTGCTCGCTGCGGCCAAAGGAAGACCGCCTGGTGATGTCGGCGTTGCTCGAACTCGATCATCAAGGCGACGTGGTTGGCCAGCGTTTTACTCGCGGCGTCATCCGCAGTGTCGAGCGCATGACGTACACGCACGTCCACGCGTTGCTTGAGGGCGACGCGGCGCTGCGCGATCGTTACGCGCCGCTGGTGGGCCGCTTCGAACTGATGCAGGAATTGGCGCTCATTCTCAATCGAAAACGCCACCGCCGCGGCTCTATCGATTTCGACCTGCCCGAGCCGCTCATTGAGTTCGACGAGTTCGGCGAAATGGTGGGCGTCAAACGCGCGCCGCGCAACATCGCGCACCGCCTCATTGAAGAATTCATGCTCTCGGCGAATGAAGCCGTGGCCGCCCATGTAGAAGCGACTCTCACGCCGTTCGTGTACCGGATACACGAAGTGCCAGACCCCAAGAAAGTTGCTGACTTCGAAGCCGTCGCCGTCCACTTCGGCGCCTCGCTCGGCGCGCACGGCCTCGCCTCGCAAAAGTTCCGCATGACCACGCGCCACCGCGATGGCCGCAAGACGGGTAAAGACGTCGTCGTCGACGATGCGAATTTCAAAATCACCTCGCGCCAATATCAGAAGCTGATCGCCAAAAGCGAAGGCCAGCCGGAAGAGCGCATCTTGAGCTACCTCATGCTGCGCTCGCTCAAACAGGCGCGCTACAGCGAAGAAAACGCCGGCCACTTCGCGCTCGCCTCGGAGTCTTACACACACTTCACTTCGCCCATTCGCCGGTACCCGGATCTGATCGTGCACCGCATCCTCGGCGCGCTGCTCGACAGGCAAGAGGCCCCGTACGACACCGCGCGCCTTGCCGAAATCACCACCCGCTGCTCGATGACCGAACGCACCGCCGCCGAAGCTGAGCGCAAACTCGTCGAGTGGAAAAAAGTGAAGTTCATGATCGATCACGTGGGCGACGAGTTCGACGCGTTGATCATCTCCACCACCAAGTACGGCTTCTTCGTCGAACTCGCCGACCTCTACATCGAGGGGCTGGTGCCGATCAATTCGATCGTCGACGACCGCTATACCTACAACGAATCCACGCGCCGCATCATCGGCGCACGCACGCACAAGCAGTACTCGATCGGCAATCCGGTCCGCGTGCGGCTCGATCGCGTCAACGGCTCGGCGCGGCAACTCGAATTCTCCGTCGTGGTGCCCCCCCGCGGCCCGAAACAAAAGAAGAAGAAACGATGAGCTTCCCTACACTCACCTTTGAAGAACTGCGCGTGCTCAGCGTCCTCATTGAGAAGGACATGGCCACGCCCGAGTACTACCCGATGACGCCGAACGCGCTGGTGAACGGCTGCAACCAGAAAACCAATCGCGACCCGATGACGGCGTTCGACGAGGAACTCGTCACCGACACGCTGGATGCGCTCCGCGCCAAGCAACTCGTCGAAGTGCTCACCGGCGGGGGCAACCGCGTGCCCAAATGGTCGCACCGCGTGTCGGAGATGTGGATCGTCACCAACCGCGAACTCGCCGTTCTCTGCGTAATGATGCTCCGCGGCGCGCAAACGCTGAACGAACTCAAGACGCGCACCGAGTCGCTCTACAAATTCTCGGACTTCGACGCGGTAGAGAGCGTCCTCCATCGCCTCGCCGAGCGCGGTGTCACGCAGTTGCTTCCCAAGACGCCGGGCATGCGCGAACCGCGCTGGACGCATCTGTTGATGGGCGAACCTGTCATCCCGCAACAGGTCGCCACCGACGCGATACCCTCTGCCCCGTCGTCCGCTCTGGCCGACCGCGTCACCAAACTCGAAGCCGAGATCGAAGCGCTACGCACCGAGTTCGCCGAGTTTCGCCGGCAATTTCAGTAGAACCTACGATTCGAACTCGACCAAGAAGACCATCACTGGGTCGCGAAGACGCTAGATGAGTTCATGTCGTATGGCCAGTCAAGCCACGAGGTCATTCGGAACACCTCAAGTGTCACCGCCGAAGTGATCCCGACTGAGTCCCGCCTGTGAACTCGCCAACGCCTAAAACGGGACATCGTCGTCAGAAACAACCGCAGCATAGCGCGGCAGCGTACCGATTCGCGTATGGAGGTTGGCGAGGATGATTCTGGTTCGTTCGTCTGGAGTGGCGCTTAGGAGGCGGAGGAAATCTCGGATGACGCCTACCGGCTCTGTCGGGCTGCGGATTCCGCGCAAGTCGCTCCCCGCCCGGTAGTGCAACGAAGACCGCCGCGCGATCAGCTTCATCTGAAAGTCTCCGCTTCCCCCGGTAACCTTCGCGCCGCGCCGGGAACCTTATCCTTTAATATAAAGAGTGCCGTGACCCCAACTATGCGCGTTTCGACCATCCTCGCTCTCCTACTCGCTCCAGCCGCCTTCACGGCCGACTGGCTCGACTATCGCGGCCCCAACCGCGACGGACTCTCGCCCGAGAAAAACCTGCCCGAAAAGTGGGGCGGGCCGGAAAAGGCGCTTTGGCGCGCGCCCTATGGCGGCCGCTCCACACCTGTCGTCCACAACGGGCGCGTCTACGTGCTCAATCCCACGCACAAGCATGAGGACATGAAGAACCGCCCGCTGCTGCAAGAGCGCGTCATGGCTCTTGACGCGGCCACGGGCAAGGTGTTGTGGGAGTACAAGTACAATCTCTTCCACTCCGACGTGCCGGCGCACCGCATCGCGTGGTCGTCGCCGTCGGTGGACGCCGAGACCGGCAACATCTATGTCTTCGGCGCCGGCGGTTCGCTCCTCGCGCTTTCGCCCGCGGGCAAGAAACTGTGGGACCGTTCGCTCGTGGAAGACCTCGGTGTCGTCACCACGCATGGCGGCCGCACCACGTCGCCTATCCTCGAAGCAGAGAAGGTGATCGTCAGCGCCATCACCACCAGTTGGGGTGAACACGCGCGCGCGGGGCATCGCTTCATGGCCTTCGACAAGAAGACCGGCGAAACTATCTACGTGAGCGCCCCCGGCGGGCGCCCGTTCGACACCACCTATTCGCCGCCCATCATCGTCGATTCGCCGCAGGGCCGCCTGCTCATCGCCGGCGGCGGTGACGGCACGGTGCACGCGATTCGTGTCAACACGGGTGAGCCGGTTTGGAAGTTTTTCATGTCCAAGCGCGGTGTCAATACCGGCGTCGTTGTCGCGGGCTCGAACGTCATCGTCAGCCACTCGGAAGAAAATCTCGATACCAGCGAAATGGGCTTGCTCGCCGCCGTGGACCTCGGCTCGAAAGGCGAAGTGAAGAAGGAGCAACTGCGCTGGTCGATCCCCGGCGTGCAGATGGGTTTCTCTTCGCCGGTGCTCAGTGGCGACATGCTGATGCAGCTCGACAACGGCTCGAACGTCTTCGCCTACGACGTGAACACTGGCAAGCAGCTCTGGAAGAAGAACCTCGGTACCATTCAAAAAGCCTCGCCCGTGTTGGGCGACGGCAAGCTGTATGTGGGCAACGAGAACGGCAAGTTCGCGATTCTCAAGCCCGGCAAGGCCGACGTCGAAGTGCTCGATATCGTCCAGTTGCCCGGTACGCCGGAAGGCCCCGAGGAAGTCACGGCGTCGCCCGCTGTTTCCGATGGCCGCGTGTACGTGGTTTCCAAGGAAGCCGTTTATTGTTTCGGCCGCAAGGGCCCGTCCACGCGCTCAGCGTTGGTGAAGCCCGCGGTGGTGAAGCCCTCCACTGCGCCGCCCGCGTCCGTCCTCGTCTCGCCCACCGATTCCATCCTTCGCCCGGGCCAGTCCGTGCAACTCCGTGCTCGTCTGTTCGATGCGCAAGGCAACTTCATTCGCGAAGAAAAGGCCACGTGGTCGCTCGAACGGCTCAAGGGCGAAGTGACGCCCGACGGCAAGTTCACACCCGCGGCCGGCGGTGCGCAAGCCGGCTTGATCAAAGCCACCATCGGCACGCTTACCGGCGCGGCTCGCGCCCGCGTGCTGCCCGCGTTGCCGATCAACGAAGACTTCGAAGCCTTCCCCGCCAAGGCCGCGCCGATGCACTGGATCAACACGTTCACCAAGTACGAAGTGCGCGAAGTGGAAGGCAAGAAGCACCTTGCCAAACTCGCCGACAACGCCGCCACCAAGCGCGCGCGTTCATTCTTCGGCATGAACAGCGAGCATGACTACACGATCGAAGGAGACGTGATGGGGCAGGAGCGCCGCCGCCAGATGGGCGACGCGGGCATCGTCGCGCAGCGCTATCAGCTCGTGCTCTTCGGCAATCACCAGCGCCTGGAACTCCAGCCGTGGCAGGCGGAAAAGGAGCGCACCGTAGCCGCGAAGTTCCCGTGGAAAAAGGACACATGGTATCGCCTGAAGCTCCGCGTGGAAAACCTGCCCGACGGCCAGGTGAAGGCGCAAGGCAAGGCGTGGGCGGTGGGCGAACCGGAACCGGCCGAGTGGCTGGTGGAGCGAATTGATCCCATCGGAAACCGGCAGGGCTCACCAGGCATCTATGCAGATGCACCCTTTGAAGTGCATTTCGACAATCTGAAAGTGACGAGCAACCAATGATGCTGAACCGCAATCCTTACTTATTCGGTTCCGCGCTGCTGGCTGCTTCGTGCGCGCTCGCGGGTGACCCCGGCTCCGGCGACTGGCCCATGTGGGGCGGCTCGCCGGATCGCAACATGGTCTCGCCCGCCAAAGGCATTCCCGGTTCGTGGGACATGCAAACCAAGCGCAACATCAAGTGGGTGGCCGCGCTCGGCTCACAGACCTACGGCAATCCCACGGTCGCCAAGGGCAAGGTGTTCGTGGGCACCAACAACGAAGGCCTGCGCGATCCCAAGCAAGCGGGTGACCGTGGCGTGCTGATGGCGTTCGATGAGAAGACCGGCGAGTTTCTCTGGCAGCACACCAACGAAAAGCTGGCGGCTGGCCGCGTGAACGATTGGCCGTTCCAGGGCGTGGCCTCGTCGCCGTTGATTGAAGGCGAGAAGCTCTACTACGTCTCGAACCGCGCCGAACTGGTGTGTCTCGACACCGAAGGCTTCCGCGACATCGGTGAGAACGACGGTCCGGTGACCGATGAAAAACTCACGGGCAAAGAAAACGCCGATATCATCTGGAAGCTCGACCTGATGGAAGAACTCGGCGTCCATCCGCACAACCTCGCGAACTCCTCGCCGGTGGTGCACGGCGACATGCTGTTCATCATGACGGGCAACGGGCATGACGAGTCGCACGTGAACATCCCCTCGCCGAAAGCGCCCGCGATCATCGCCGTCGACAAGAAGACCGGCAAGGTGCTGTGGGAAGACAATCAGGTGGGCGAGAAGATTCTGCACGGCCAGTGGTCGTCGCCTTCGGTGGGCACGATCGGCGGAGTGCTGCAAGTGGTCTCGGGACAGGGTGACGGTTGGGTGCGCGGCTATGAAGCCAAAACCGGCAAGCTCCTCTGGTCGTTCGACACGAACGCGAAAGACTCGGTGTGGCCCAAGACGCGTAACGAAGTGATCTCCACGCCGGTGATTTCTGGCGACGTGGTGTACCTCGCCAACGGGCAGGATCCCGAACACGGTGAAGGCATCGGGCATCTCTACGCCATTGATGCAACCAAGCGCGGCGACATCACCAAGGACGGCATGCTCTGGCACTACGGCGATATCCGCCGCAGCATCTCCACGGGAGCCGTGGCCGACGGCATCCTTTACTATGCGGACTTCTCGGGCTTCCTCCACGCCGTGGATGCGAAGACGGGCAAGCAGATCTGGAAGCACGACATGCTGGCCGCTGTGTGGGCGTCGCCGATGGTGGCGGACGGCAAGGTGTTCCTCGGGGACGAAGACGGCGACATCGTGGTGATGAAGGCCGGGCGCACCAAGGAAGTGCTTTTTGAAGGCAACATGGGGAGTTCGGTGTACGGTTCGGTGGTCATCGCCAACGGGTCCCTGTTCATCACGAATCGCAATCAACTGATTGCGATCAGCGAAAAGAAGTGACGCCGACTATTCGCATCGGCATATTCCTTGTTTTGACGGCTGCCGCCTTGAGCGCGCAGCCGTCATATGTTTCTACGCTGCATGGCCAGCGCGTGCCGCGCCTCCTGATTCGCGGTGCGATGGTCGTGGAAGGCGTTGGGACGCCCGCCGCCGGCCCACGCGATGTGCTGATTGAAGGCAGCCGCATCGCACAGGTGGGGCGCATGAGCGACGTCGCGGGCATCGATGCGGTGATCGACGGCACGGGCAAGTACGTGCTGCCGGATTTCGTCAACATGCACGGGCATCTGCAGCACGAGCGCGCTGGAGTCGCGATGGATCCGCTCGACGTCACCAAGCTGTGGCTTGCCTGCGGCATCACCACGGTGCGCGACGTGGGCAGCGGGTTGTCGAAACTCAAGGTCGACGGCCCTGCGCGGCGCTTGCACATTTTTCCGTTCTTCACCGGCCCGCGCACTCCGGAAGAAGCTCGCGCGAAAGTACGCGACCTCAAAGCCGCCGGTGTGGATGGCATCAAGTTCCTTGGCGTGTATCGTGATGTGTTCGACGCCGCCGCGGCCGAGATGAAAAACACCGCGCTCGGCCGGGCGCATCACATCGGCGTCGAAGAAACCAACGTGTGGGACGACATTCGCAACGCTCCCGCAAAGCCGTGGCGCTACACCGTGGAGCAATGGTACGGCATTCCCGACGCCTCGCTGCGCGACGGCGTGCAGAAGTTTCCCGCCTCCTACAACTATGCGAATGAAGTCGATCGCTTCCGCTACGCGGGCCGCCTGTGGCGCGAGACCGATCCGGCGAAGCTCACCAAAGTGCTGGCGGCGATGGCGGATGCCAAGATTGCCTGGGATCCGACGTTGAACATCTATGGAGCCTCGCGCGACGTGTCGCGCGCGCAAAATCAGCCGTGGTTCAAAGAGTACCTGCATCCTGCGCTCGCGAAGTTCTTCGAGCCGAGCCTGGAAAGCCACGGCTCGTATTTCTTCAACTGGTCCACCGAAGACGAGATCTACTGGAAGGGAAACTATCGCTTCTGGATGGCGGCGGTGTGCGAGTGCGCGCGACTGGGCGGCTTGGTGACGACGGGCGAAGATGCGGGCTACATCTATCAGATGCACGGCGTCGGCCCGCTGCGCGAGTTGGAGTTGCACCAGGAAGCCGTCTTTCATCCGCTCGAAGTGGTGAAGCATGCCACGCATCACGGGGCGATTGCGCTGGGGCGCGAGCAAGAGATTGGCCGCGTGCGCGCCGGTTGGCTGGCGGATCTGATTGTGGTGAACGGGAATCCGCTCGCCAACTTCCAAATCCTCTACCCGGCGGGCAACGACGCGGGGAAACTCGAGTGGACGATCAAGGACGGCATCGCCTACCACTCCTCGACGCTGCTCTCGGACGTCAAAAAGATCGTAAGCGAAGCAAGGAAGAATGAGACCCTCAAGAGTACGGCGCAAACTCGCCGCTAACCAACCGGTGCTCTGCACCAAGATGAACACGCTCGATCCGGTGATCGCCGATATGATCGGGCTGATCGGCTTCGATTGCCTGTGGCTGTGCAACGAGCATACCGGGATCGATTGGGATCGCCTGGGCCACCTTATCCGCACCGCGCAGGTGAATGATCTCGACACGATGATCCGTACCGACAAAGGCGCGTATCCAGACTTCATCCGTCCGCTCGAAGCTGGCGCCACGTCGCTGATGGTGCCGCATTGTATGAGCGGCGCTGAGGCGCGCGCCATCGGGCAGGCCACGCGGTTTCAGCCGCTGGGGCGGCGGGCGCTCGATAGCGGCAACGTCGATGGGCACTATTGTTTGATTCCTCTCGCCGAGTATCTGCAAAAGGCCAACGAGAACACGTTCATCGTGGTGCAGATCGAAGACCCCGAAGCGCTCGACCAGATCGACGAAATCGTCGCCGCGCCCGGAGTGGACGTGGTGTTCGTCGGCCCCGCGGACCTGTCGCATGGCCTCGGCGTCCCCGGCCAGTTCCAGGATCGCCGCGTGCAAAAGGCGATCGAAGACGTGGCTGACGCCTGCCGCAAGCATGGCAAGCATTGGGGACTGCCCGTGTCGCCCGAAACGGCGCCGAAGCTCATGGAGATGGGCGCGCGGTTTCTCGCCAGCGGCGCGGATGTGCTCGGCCTCGGAGCGTATTTGAGGGATCTCCGCGGACGCTTTGAAAAGCTCGGCGTGGAGTTTGAGCCGAAGCTCTAGGCCGCATGATCACTTCGTTTCGTTACCATGCGCGCACGGCGGTGGAGTTCGGCCCCGGTGCGCTCGATCGGTTGGGGCTGCTGGCTTGGGAGCGCGGTCTGCGCCGCGTGCTACTCGTCTCCGATCACGGCATGATCGGCGCGGGCTTCGTGGTGCGCGCGGTCAAGCTGCTCGAAGATGCGGGCGTCACCGTCACGCCGTTTCATGACTTCGGCGAAAATCCAGATACGGCCATGGTTGAGAAAGGGCGCGTGATCGCCGCGCCGCTCGCCCTCGACGGACTCATCGGACTCGGCGGTGGCAGTTCGCTTGATTGCGCCAAGAGCATTAACTTTGTGCTGACCAATGGCGGCACCATGAAAGACTACTGGGGCTATGACCACGCGGCGAAGCCTCTATTGCCGATGATCGGCGTGCCCACCACGACGGGCACCGGCACCGAAGCGCAAAGCTACGCGTTGATCTCCGACGCTGAAACGCACGTGAAGATGGCGTGCGGCGCGCCGGGCGCGGCGTTCGCCGCTGTGATCCTCGATCCGGAGCTGGTGGTGTCGCAGCCGCGCGCTGTATTCGCGCAGACGGGCTACGACGCGATCTCGCACGCCGTGGAGTCGATGGTGACAAGCAAGCGCAACACGTGGAGCGAGGCCATGGCGCGTGAAGCGTGGCGCCTGCTTGCGGACTCTTACGAGCGCATGCTCACGCGGCCGGACATCGAAACCGGCGCGGCGATGCAGATGGGATCCTACTTCGCCGGCGCGGCGATCGAGGCGTCGATGCTGGGCGCGACGCATGCCTGCGCGAATCCGCTCACCGCACGCTACGGAACCGTGCATGGCCGCGCCATCGCGGTGATGCTGCCGCATGTGGTGCGCTGGAACGCGCAGCCATTGCACGCTGAGCTTCATCCTTCGCTCGCCGCGCGCCTCCGCGAAATGGCCGACGCCGCCGGGCTCCCGGCCAACTTGCGCGCCGTGGGTGCGCGCGAGGAAGATATCAGTGAGCTCGCCGCGGCGGCAGCCAAGCAGTGGACGGGGCGCTTCAACCCCCGCCCGTTCGACGAAGCCGCGGCCCGGGAGTTGTATCAATGCGCATGGTGAAATTCGCCCTCCTGCTCGCCGCCGCCGCGACAGCCGCGCTCCCCCAGGACTGGCCCCAATTCCGCGGCAATGCGCGCCTCACAGGCGTTACCACCGCACCCATCCCCGATCAACTCAAAGTCCTCTGGACCTGGGAAGTGGGCGGCGGCGATCCCATCGAGTCCTCGGCAGCCATCGCCGGCGGAGTCGTTTACGTCGGCACCGGCGCCGGCGAACTTGTCGCACTCGGCCTCAACACCGGCAAGCTGAAGTGGCGCTACAAAACCGAGCAGCCCATCGGCGAATCCTCACCCGCCGTCGCCGGCAATCTCGTCTACGTGGGCGATCTCGGCGGTACCGTTCATGCCGTCAACACGGCCGACGGCAAAGCCGCCTGGACGCACAAGACTTTCTCCGAAGTGAAGTCTTCCCCCGTTGTCTTCGGCGACCGCGTTCTCATCGGCAGCTACGACCAGAGCCTCTACGCTCTCAACGTCAAGACCGGCAGAGAAGTCTGGACCTTCAAAACCAACGGCCCCGTACACTGCACGCCCGGCGTGATGAACGGCTTCACCTACGTCTCCGGGTGCGACGAAAACTTCCGCGCCATCCGCGTCACCGATGGCAATGAGAGCTTTCATGTGAACACCGAGTCCTACATCGGCGCTTCGCCCGCGCTCGCCGATCAGATGGCGTTCTTCGGCACCTACGACAACCAGATCGTCGCCGTGGACTTCACCGCGAAAAAAGTCGCCTGGCGCTACGAACACGCGCAGCGCAAGTTTCCGTTCTACTCATCCGCCGCCGTGGTGGGCGACAAACTCGTCGTGGGCGGGCGCGACAAAATGCTGCATTGCCTCAACACCAAAACCGGCAAGCCCGTGTGGACCTTCATGACCAAGGCCCGCATCGATTCTTCGCCCGCCGTCTCCGGCGCCCGCGCCTATTTCGGCTCCAATGACGGGCGCTTCTACGTGGTCGATATCAACACCGGCAAGCCCGTGTGGGAGTTTGAAACCGGCGCGCCCATCTCCGCTTCGCCTGCGCTCGTGCCGGGCAAAATCATCGTGGGCACGCAGGACGGCAAACTCTACTGCTTCGGCGCGAAGTGAATTCCGGGCGCTCGTAGGGCAAGCTTCAGCTTGCGGCGGACTTCAGTCTGCCTTGTTCTTTATCCACCGGAAAATACCGTTCCACCGTGGCCGCCGAAGGCCCCGGCGTCACCAACGAAACCACGATCATCAGCATCGCCGAGATCAACGTGATCGGCACCACCGGCAGGAATCCGTTGATCGTGAAACTCGGCGGCGGCTGCTTCCACACAATCACGCCGACCGCTCCGGCCACCCACAACGTCGATGCCAGCGCACCCCACTTCGTCGAGCCGCGCCAGCATAAAGCAGCGATTACCGGCGGCGACATCGCCGCGTAGCCCGTGAACGCATACTGCGACGCCAGTTCAAAGATGTTCCCCGGCGCTTTCATCGCAATCCAGTACGCCGCGGCGGTGAGCACCACAATGAACGCGCGCGCCGTGGCAATCTGCACGCGTTCGCCCCAGCGTTCCTTGTGGCCGTAGTAGGCAAACACGTCCTCGGCAAACATGGTGGACAGTGCCAGAATCTGCGAGTCACTCGCCATCACGGCCGACATGATCCCCGCCCCCAGTAACCCCGCCAGCCACACCGGCGCATACTGCCCCAGCAGCAGCAACAGCACTTCATCGCGCGCCGTCTTCGGCACCACGTCCGATCCATTCGCCAGCACGCCGAGAAACACACACGGCAACCAGATCGCGAGGATGCAAAGCGGGTAGAGTACCACCGTGCGCTTAAACTGCGTGACCTTCTTCGCCGTAAGGCAAAAGATGCTGATGTGCGGAAACGCAATCGCCGACAGCGGAATGAACGTGTAGCTGAAGAAATACGAAGGCGAAATCCGCTCCCGCGTCAGCAGCGCCGACGTCTTCGCGTCCGCCAACAGCCG
>VFZP01000005.1 GCA_016871115.1 Acidobacteriota bacterium | reverse complement strand
TGCAGATGCACCAAGGAAGTGCGCCTCGTGAGGTAACCCCGGGCAGGTCCTGTAAGCCCCTACATCATGTCCGCGTGTGCCTGCCTCGCACACGCCCTCAAGCTACAAACTGACATTCGCCACGGGCTGCTAGGCGAGGCCGTTAGAGTTAGAAATGCGGCGTAGCAGCCGCGCTACTCATACCGGAGCGCTTCCACCGGATCCAGTTGCGCCGCCTGGAAAGCCGGCCACACTCCGAAGAACAAACCCACCGCCACGGAAACCCCAAAACCCACGGCCACCGCCCAGGTCGGCACCTCCGACGGCAACGACGGTACGAGCCCACCCACCAGCAACGTCACGGCCACGGAAAACACAATCCCAATCAGCCCGCCCAACCCGGTGAGCGTGACGGCTTCCATCAGAAACTGCGCCACGATGTCGAATTTCCGCGCCCCCAGCGCCTTTCGCACCCCGATCTCGCGCGTCCGCTCGGTCACGCTCACCAGCATGATGTTCATCACACCGATGCCGCCCACCAGCAGCCCCAGCCCGGAGATGGCAATCGACACCAGCACAATCATCCCGGTCAACGAGTCGAACCGGCGGATGATTTCATCCGACGTGGACAGCGAGAAATCGTCCTCCGCCCCCGGCGGCGTGCGGCGCACCTTCCGCATCAAAGAACGCACTTCCTCCTGGGCCTCGTCGCGCATCTTCTGCCGCGCCTTGATCGTGATGAAAAAGTTATCCACGAGCGGGTATCGCACGCGCGCCGTCCGCAGCGGAATCGCAATTTGCCGGTCCAGCCCGTTTTCGCCGAAGAACCCGCCCCTGGCCGGCGCAAAAACGCCCACAATGCGATACTCGGCGCCGTCGACCTGAAACGTACGGCCCACCGGATTGGTCGCGCCCGGAAACAGCGCCTCGCTCAGGTTCGCCCCAATCACCGCCACCTTCTCGCCGCGCCCGGCTTCCTCAGCCGTGTACACCCGGCCCCATTTCACCTCGCGCGGCTGCGTGACGAACGCCTCTGCACTCAGCCCAGCCAGGAACGCATTGTTCGACTCATACCCGGCCACCTTGGCCACCAGCGCCTGCCCGTTCACTACCGGAGGCAGAAACAAAGACGCGCTCACTTCTTCCACCGCCGGGCACAGCCGCTTGATCAACTCGCTGTACTCGGGCCGCATTGGCTTGCGCTTGCGTTGCTTTGGGGTGCCCTGCGAATTCGGTTCGCCCGAAAACCGCGCCAGGAAAATGTTGTCGGTGCCGAACTCCTCAAAGAACGTCACCACGCCTTTGCGCAGCCCGGTGAGCAAACTCGACACCGTCACCACCGTCGTGATGCCGATCACAATGCCCAGAATCGTCAACCCGGAGCGGAACCGGTGCGCCCACACCGCCTTCAAGGCCATCTTTACGTTTTCCGCCGCGCTGATCTGCATGAGTTACTCGGGTTTACTTGTTTACTCGGCCCGCAAGGCCGCAATCGGATCCATCTGCGTCGCGCGCGACGCCGGGTACCATCCCGACAACACGCCAGCCAGCGTCGACACCACCAGCGCCAGCACCACGTACGTTGTGGTCACCGGCAGATTCACTTCGAGCGCCAGCGAAAGCACCTTGGCCATCAGCGCGCCGCCCGCCAGCCCAACCGCGCCGCCCATTGCCGCCAGCATCACGGCTTCGACCAGAAACTGCAGCATGATGTCATCGTGCTTGGCACCGACCGACTTGCGGATGCCGATCTCGCGCGTCCGCTCGGTGACGCTCACCAACATGATGTTCATGATCACAATGCCGCCCACCACGAGCGAAATCATCGTCACTGGAATAACAATCGCCTTGATCAGCCCCAAAATCTGGTCCACAAAACCGCGAATTGCATCCGGCGTCAGCGTATCGAACTTGTCGGCCTCGCCCGGCTTGACCGCAAACCGCGTGCGCAGCGCCGCGCGCGTCACATCGAGGCCCGCTTCGAGGTCAAGACCGGTCTCCGGCCGTGGCTTGCCAAAAATTGCCATCGACGCTTCCTGGCCGAAGATTCGCGTGAACGAATCGGTGGGGATGTAAATCTGGTTGTCCTGGGAATTGCCGCCCACCGAGCCCAGCTTGTCCTGCACGCCCACCACTCGGAAGTCGAGCCCGCGGATGCGCACCGTCAGATCAAGCGGGGAGCTACCCGGAAACAGAGCCTGCGTTATCTCGTAACCGATCACGCATACGTTCTGATGCGCGCGCTCTTCCTGGCTGGTGAAGTAGCGCCCCTGCACCACGGCGATGTCGCGAATCTCCGAGATTGCCGCCGCTGTGCCGATGATCGCCGCGCCCTCAAACGTCTCGTTGCCCCGCTTGACGTCTTCAATCCGTAGACGGTACGGGCTATACAGAATCTGATCGCCGGTAGACTCTTTCAGAAAGGCGAGATCCTCCCGCCGGATCCTCTTGTTGCGCCTCAGCTTAGCCGCACGTTCCGCCGGCGTACTGCGGCCGACCTGCGCGATCTGGGCCACGAGATACGATTCGGTGCCAAAGGCCTTCGCCGTCGAATCCGCCGCATAGACGCCCAGCCCGTCGATGGCGGCGCCCACCAGTACCACGCTGGCTACGCCGATGATGATCCCCAGCAAAGTCAGCGCGCTACGCAGCTTGTGCGCTCGGATGGAGTCCCACGCCAGGTGCGAAGCCGTCGTGAGGCTGGTGTAGTACGAGCGCAAGAAGAAGTGCGGGGGCGAAATCAAGAGGTTCCTCGACCGTTGGACGTTGCCGAGCCCACTCTGGCTGCATAAACTGGGTCAACCAACCGGATGCGCACCGAAAAGCAGTCGCGAATGTGCCTACAATTTAGTATGGGTCAAGATTACGGAGCCTGGGTAGCGGAGGGCTCCCAAACCAACCGGATCGAGTACTCCCTCGCCGTCATGGAAGAGTTGCGTCTCTACGCCGAAGAGGGTTTCCAGAATATTCCGCATGGCGGCATGCAGGTCGGCGCGCTCCTGCTCGGCGACCGCAATGAGGACACGGGCGTCGTGCGCGTCCGGGAATGGCGGCCGATCGAGTGCGGCCACGCCCGCGGCCCAAGCTTCACGCTCTCTGAGGCAGACCAGAAGCCGCTCCGCCAACTGCTTGCCGAGTGCAGGCTGGCAGCTGAACTCGAAGGTCTGGTTCCCGTAGGCTGGTTCCACACCCACACCCGCAGCTGTATCTTCCTTTCGCCCGAAGACCACGGAATCCACACCCAGTCCTTTCCCGAGCCATGGCAGGTCGCATGGGTGATGCGTCCGCAGAAAGACCTGCCTTCCGCCGTGGGTTTTTTCTCCCGCACCGCAGGCGGGGAAATCCCGGTTGAACCGAGCGCGGCGCAGTTTCAGATTCCGCCCGACGCTTCGCAGAGCCTCAAGCCCCGGCGTCCCACAGCAGCCACACCGGGCGGCGGCTCACCGCGGCAGCCCTCGGCTGGCCCGGGCCCGGCGCTCATCAGCGGCCGCCCACCTGGCCTTAGCCGCTCCTCTGCTGAGCCGATTTCACGTCAGGAACGCCCGCTGTTCCGCCCGGTGGGCGAGCCACGCATCCCGACCGCTCCCGAAGAGGGCTCGGCGCAACTGCTGACGATGCCCGCTCCGGCGGCAACTGCCGTGATGCGGCCACCGGCGCCCCCGAACGAGCCTTTTCCGCGAGCCGCAATGTGGGCCGCGCTCGCCCTGCTGGCCGTAACTGCCGCGGGCGTTTCTTGGCACTTGTGCAACCTGAGCCGCCTGTCGCGCGTTGCCGGCGTCCGGATTGAGGATGCGGACCGCAGCAGCCTGTTCATCAGTTGGGACACCGCGGCACCGTCCATACTCAACGCAGACCGGGCCGCACTCCGCATCGTCGACGGCGCGGTAGACCGCACACTTCCTCTCAGCGCGGCCGCCGTCCGCAATGGCGTGGTTACCCACGTGCGCCAGGGTGATGACGTCGAAGTTCGCCTCACCGTTTTTCATCAGGACAAGCCGAGCACCCAAGGCGTCGCGCGTTTTGTCGGCACGGCCGGATCTCCTCTCCTCCACCAGGAACCCAGCGCGCCCAACCTCAGCACCTTGGCCATGCCCGGGCAGGCCCAAATGCAGCTACAGGCCGATGTGGCCCGCCTCCGCGGCATCCTCCGCGATGAGTCCGCCCGGGCCGACCGTCTCCGCGATGAGCTCGTGCTCCTGGAGCGCACGGCCACGGCCGGCGGCCTGAAACTCCCCGGCAAACGGGCCGTCCGGAGGTAGGTTGTGCTCTCCCGCAGGGCCTTATTGCTGTCTGCGGCCGCCGGGCCAGGGCCTCGAATTGTGTTTACCGGCCGGGGCCGTTCCGGTTTCCTGAATCCGGACCGCCGACTTGAATGGATCGGCGAGGACGGCCGCGGCTTGCGTGCCTTGCCAGTGCCGCAAGACCCCGGCGCTGGTTTCGGTCTCTACGGATTTTTTCGCGATGGCCGTGTGCTGCTGCAGAGTCTCGCGCTGCCCGAAGGCTGGCAATCGCAGACTTTCGACGAATACTACCCGCGCAGCCGCACGCGGGTTTGGGCGGCAGACCTGGTCTCAGGCCGCCTCGAGGAATTGTGCACGCGTGAACGGCTTTCGAGCTTCTACTCGCCGGTGTGTCTCCTGCCCGGCGAAACGCGTCTTGCCGTGACCGTGCTGCTGAACGGCAAGTCGGTCCTGTATACGATGAACCTTGACGGCACCGGCGCCCTCCCGCTGACCGCGCCCGGCGAGTTTGTCTACGGCGTGAGCCTTTCGCCCGACGCCACGCGCTTTGCTTTTCACAGCGACTACCACATCCATACGTGCCGCTTGGACGGTTCTGAACGGCGCGAGTGGGCCGCCGAGCGTGGCGTGATCTATTTTGGTTCGAGCTGGTCGCCCGATGGCGAATGGGTGCTGTTTCAGACCTGTGATGGGAAGCGAGACCCCGCGCATGACTGGTCGCGTATCGGGATTGTGAGCACGGGCTCCGGTGAGATCCGCTGGCTCACCACCCCGGCCGCGGCGTGGTTTGGCGCATCGTTCGGCGAGCCCGGCAATCCGGGCGGCGGTTCGAATCAGCCGCAATGGGCGCCGGGCCGCGGGTTGCGAGTCTTGTACGTTCGCCGCATTCCAGGCGCTGTCACGCCCTGGGTTTTCGCCACCGGCCGGCGCGACACGGATCATTTCAATCGCGACTATCGTCCGGACGCCGCCCGGGGCGGAACGCACCTGGTTACCGTCAACGTGGCCAACGGTAAGGAATCGCACCTGACGCCGCCGCGCGAGGGTCTTTGGGATTTCAGACCCCAGTATTCGCCCGACGGCACCCGCGTTTGTTTTCTGCGCGCCCCGGTGGGCCAGCCGCCGGAGTTGTGGGTCGCGCAGGTGAGTGGCGCCAAGGCGCGCGCGTTAACGCGAGGGATGCGCGCAGCCGGCTGCGAGCACCCGTCGTGGGCTCGTTAGCGCAACAGCGCCAGCACGGCGGCTTTCGGCTCAAGGCGGATGTTGGTGATCTCAACCGCGCCTGCGGCTGAGCGCTGACAGGCGGGCCGTTTGACTGCCAATTGCAGTTCGCCGATCGTTTTGCGCGCTTCGACTTCGATGTCCATGTCGCGTCCGGTGTCTGCGGCCACGCCCTCCCACCGCCACTCGACGGCCTTCTGCACAGGCTCTTCCGCGTTGGTGATGGCGCGCAGATGGTAACGCCGTCCGGGCTCGACGATCATAAAGCGGCGTAGCAACACGGCGTCGGACGGCTGATTGCCATTGAGCTCAAACCGCGTCACTTGGTCGGAGACATCGAACAGAGCAAGGCCGTCTACGGTCGACCGCCTCCAGTCGAGGCAGCGGCCGGAGGAAAGCACAAAGCGCGGCAGTGCCTTCGAGAACTTGGCGGCCGTTGAGCCTTCCTCCCGGGCGAGGAGCTGATCGCAGTAGCCGAGCAACAGATCGCGGTCCTTGGGCCGCGCCTGGTCGGCCAGCCAGAGCGCGGCGGCGATGCCGTCAGGGCCGCGGCCGCGCACCATCAGCAGCTCAAGAAACTGGCGTTGCGCCTGCGGCCGCTGCGGCACTACTTCGCGGTAGATCTGCTGCGCCGGAAGCCCGGCCCGCAAGACAAGGTCATAGAGGGCCGTGAGGTCGCCTTCATAGACGCGGGCCGCCGGCCCGGCCACGGCAGCCAGTTCGCCGTGCCGGCCTTGCCGGAAGAGAAAGTTCACGCGCGCCCAGCGCGGCCGGTATCCCGTGTCACGGCGGTTGGCTTCGTCGAGGCGCTTCTGGGCAGCTGCGCCGTCGCCTTTCATTTCGGCCTCAAGAGCCAGTTCGATGAGCGCGGCCGATCCGGTTGGTTTCGCCGCCGCGCGCTCCAGGTCCGCGGGTGTGCCGCGGTTCACCAGCGCCTTCCGGTGTGACGGCGCGAGGGTTAACACACCGCCCCAGTCTTGGGCGCGCATAGCATGATCGATCAAGGAGAAGTAGACCGATGCGGCGATGCCCGCTGTCAGACAAAACAATGCGCCGGCGCATACGATACGGCTGCCACTCATATCACTATGGTGTAGGTCAGGCCGGAATAATCTCACCCAAATCGCGGCACTCGTCTTTCCTCTCGCCGCCGATCCTTTTTGAGTGAGACAACGCCTGCGTTGTTTGCACTTCTAGTTTGCAAGGTGATTCTGCCGCCTTACGGCAGATCACAAGTACTGCAAGGAGCCGACAGATACTCATGAACGTGAAATCCTTCCTCGCGATTGTCCTGGCGATGCAACTTTCCGTTGGTTTGGCGGCGCCGTCCGCCATCGGCATTGCCACGGCCAAAGGTGGTTTCCGCATCGACAATGCGGCGGTGAGCGGGAACGGAACGCTCTCCAGTGGCGCCACCGTGGAAACTGACCGAGCCTCCGGTCAACTCGCCCTGCGCAATGGCGCACGGCTTCAACTCGGCGCCAATTCGCGCGCGAAGGTCTTTGAACACCGCCTCGTGCTGGAGCAAGGCGCCGGGCAATTCCGCGCCGGCGAGCAAAGCCAGTTCAACCTGGAAGCCCATAGCCCGCGCATTATTCCGCCCGACGCTTCGGCGGTGGCGCATGTATCGACTGTGGGTGCCAACCGCATCCACGTTTCGGCACTGCGCGGCAGCTTCCGCGTGACCAGCGCCAACGGCATGGTGGTGGCGGCTTTGGCGGCTGGCCGCGCTTTGGAATTTGAGCCCTCTCAGGCCGGTGTCTCCGCGCCGTCCAAGCTGACCGGCTGCGTGGTGAACAAGGACGGCCGTTTCTTCCTGACCGACGAAACCAGCAACGTCACGGTGGAACTACGCGGCCCGGACCTGCCGCAACAGGCCGGGCACAAAGTGGAAGTCACCGGCGCGCAACTGCCGGGAGTCACGCTGGTGCAGCCTGCTTATCTGAACGCCGGGATGGTGGTGCAGGTGAGTGAGATGAAGATGGTGTCGCGCAAGTGCGCGCTGCCTGCGGCTGCTGTTGCGGCGGCTGGTGCGGGTGCGGCGGGTGCCGCGGCCGGCGTCAGCACCGCCGTGGTGGCCGGTGTTGTGGTAGCCGCCGCCGCTGTCGCCGCGGCTATCGGCATCACCGTCGTCGGCGAAGACAACGAGAGCCGGCAGTAAGCGCCGAGTACTTTGGAGGAGATCCGGGGTACGATAAGCGATTGCCCGGGGGGCCGCGCCTCAGGCGCTTATCGTACCCATGCCAGTCAGCATTAAAGACGTCGCCGCTCGTTGTGGTGTATCAACCGCCACCGTTTCGCATGTTCTGAACCGGACGCGCCGCATCAGTCCAGCCACGCAAAAGAAAGTGTTGGCTGCGGTGGAGGAACTCGGCTACTCCATCAACCGCGCGGCCCGCAACCTTGCCATGGGGCGGCGCAGCTGCTTGCTGGGCGTGCTCATTTCAGACATCCGCAACCCGTTCTTCCCAGAAGTCGTCTCGGCCTTTCGAGAGCGCGCCCTGCTCGGGCAACTCGAAGCTCTAGTCCTCAACACCGACTACGATCCGGCCCGCATGGCCGACTGCGTCCGGCGCTTGTTGGGACTGCAAATCGCAGGTGCTTGCATTCTCACCTCCCAAACCGATCCTTCGGGCGTCACTGCGCTGATCGGCGCCAAAGTCCCCGCCGTCTATCTCGATGTCGCAGAGGCCGGCCCCTACATCAGCAACATCTCGGTTGACTGCGAAGAGGGAATCACAGAAGGCCTCGATCATCTGCGCGGTCTCGGCCACAAACGGATTGGCTACATCGGCGGCCCGGTCCACCTCGTCTCCGCGCAACGCCGCAAGCGCAGTTTTATTGACATTGCAGCCCGCCGCAACCTCAACCCAGTCGCGGCGGTGGACACGGACTTCTCCGTCAAAGGCGGCTACAACGTCGCTCGCTATGTCCTCGAAACACATCGCCCGTCAGCACTCCTCGCCGGCAACGACCTGTTGGCGATCGGCGCGCTCCATGCCGCCTACGATCTGGGCCTTGAGGTCCCGCGAGACTTATCGCTCGCCGGCTTTGACGAGATCGAGTTCGCCAAACACACGCGCCCGTCGCTGACCTCGGTCGCGCTCCCCCGCGCCGAAATCGGCCGTCTCGCTTTTGACGAGCTCGACCATATGATGAAATCTTCCGGCGATCCATCCGGCGTGCAACTGCGCATCCGCACGCAGCTCATCGTGCGCCAATCCACCGCCGCCCCGTCGCCACGCAAAGAAAGCTGACGTCTCACCATGCCGCACATCCAGCTTGGCCTCATCGACTACCTGATCCTGGCCACCTATCTGGCCTTTGTGCTGGGCATCGGGGTCGTGCTGCGCCGCAGCGTCCGTACCAGCACGGACTTCTTTCTCTCGGGCCGCTCGATCCCCGCCTGGATCACCGGCCTCGCATTTCTCTCAGCCAATCTCGGTGCGCAGGAAGTGATGGGCATGGCGGCCTCGGGCGCCAAGTACGGCATCGCCACGGCGCACTTTTACTGGATGGGCGCTGTGCCGGCCATGGTGTTCGTGGGCGTCTTCATGATGCCGTTCTACTACGGATCGCCCGCCCGTTCGGTGCCCGAGTATCTAAAGCTCCGGTTCGACGAAAAGACGCGCGGGTTCAACGCCATCACCTTCGCCGCGATGACGGTGTTCTCCTCAGGCATCTCGCTCTATGCGATGGGCCTGCTGCTGGAAACGCTTCTCGGCTGGGATCTCAACGCCTCGATCCTCGTCTCCGCCATCGTGGTGCTGGCCTACATTCTGCTGGGCGGACTGACGTCGGCGATCTACAACGAAGTGCTCCAGTTCTTCTTCATCGCCGCCGGCTTCCTGCCCCTCTCGCTGCTGGCGCTGCGCGACGTGGGCGGCTGGGCCGGGCTTACGGCGCGCCTGGAAAAAGTCGCGGCGGCGCATGGCTACGCGCAGGGCGCCTACACGCAGGCGTGGGCGCAGATGTCAGACCCGTCGCGCAACCCGATGGGCATTGAATGGTTCGGCATGGCGATGGGGCTCGGCTTCGTGCTCTCGTTTGGCTACTGGTGCACAGACTTTCTGGTGGTCCAGCGCGCGATGGCGGCAGACTCGATGCTCGCCGCGCGCCGCACGCCGCTCATCGCCGCCATTCCGAAAATGGCCTTCCCCTTCCTCGTCATCCTGCCCGGAATGATCGCCATCGCGTTCACGCAAGCCGGCCCCGGCGAGGGTTTCCGGCTGCCCGCCAAGCCCGACGGTTCACTCAACTTCGACATGACCGTCCCGATGATGCTTGCACACTACTTTCCCAGCGGCATGCTGGGCGTGGGCCTCACCGCACTGATGGCGTCGTTCATGTCGGGCATGGCCGGCAACGTCACCGCATTCAACACAGTCTGGACGTACGACATCTACCAGTCGTACCTCAAGCCCAAAGCTTCGGACGATCACTATCTCTGGATGGGCCGCGTGGCGACGCTGTTCGGGATTGCCGCGTCGGTGGGCGCGGCCTACGCCGCCACTCGCTTCAACAACATCATGGATTTCCTCCAACTGGTGTTTGCCTTCGTCAACGCCCCGTTGTTCGCCACGTTTCTACTCGGCATGTTCTGGAAGCGCGCCACCGGCCACGGCGCGTTCTGGGGATTGGTGCTCGGTACGGCCGCCGCAGCTGTGCATCACGGATTGAGCCTGCCGCAAGGAGCCGCCGCGGGCTGGAAGGGCGGCTGGCTCGGTCAGGCGCTGGCGGCCTACCCCAGCGAAATGGCCCAGAACTTCTGGGCCGCCATCTACGCCTGGACCGTTTGCTTCCTGGTAACCACCGCGATCAGCCTGGCCACGCGCGCCCATGATGAACGCGGGCTTGAAGGCCTTGTCTATTCGCTCACGCGCATGCCCAGCGACGAGGACGTGGTGTGGTATCTCCGGCCCGGTCCGCTGGGCGCGGCGATCATCGCCCTCGTCACGCTCTTGAATGTGATCTTCTGGTAGGGGAGAGAAATGGGACTCGACATACGCAAGCCGATCGGCCTGCTGTTTGCCGTGATCGCCGCCGAATTGCTCGCCTTTGAGGCGTTGAAACTGGTGGGCGGCGCGGCAAGTGCGACCTCGATGATCAATACCTGGTGCGCACTCGCCTTCGCGGCGCTCGGCGCGGGAATGCTGTGGCTGAGCCGATAGCAGCGGCGCCGGCGGAGGCCTTGCGGTTCGCCTTCGCCGAGCGCTTTGGTAATGCCGCCTCCTCCGCGCCTCGGGTCTTCCGCGCCCCTGGCCGCGTCAACCTGATCGGCGAACACACTGACTACAACGACGGTTTCGTCATGCCTGCGGCAATCAACCTTGCCACCTGGACGGCGGCCGCTCCCCGGGCGGATCAACGTATTGTGGTGGTGTCGCGCTCCTTCTACGAGGAGGCCGAACTCGATCCGGCTGAGAGCGGCGGGCCACGGGAAGACGGGCATTGGAGCAACTTCGTGCTGGGCGTCGCGCGATTGCTGCGCGGCGCGGGCTTCGCCATTGGCGGCGCGAATCTGATGATCGACAGCACCGTACCGCTCGGTTCGGGCTTAAGTTCATCGGCCGCTCTTGAGGTATCCGTTGCGCTGGCTTTGCTGGGCGTATCGGGCTTCGAAGCCGATCGGCTTGAGGTTGCAAGGCTGGCCCAGCGCGCCGAACATGAATACGCCGGCGCGCGCTGCGGTTTGATGGACCAGTTCACCGCGTGCTTTGGCCGCGCCGGGCACACCATGCTGCTCGATTGCCAGTCTCTCGCTTATCGCGCCGTGCCGTTGCCCAACTCCACACGGCTGGTGGTGGCCAACACGATGGTGAAGCACGAACTGGCCGCCGGTGAATACAATCTTCGCCGGGCCGACTGCGAGGAAGCCGCGCGCCTCTTCGGCGTTCCGTCCTTACGCGCGATTTCACCCGCCGATTTCGCGCGGAGGCAGGGCGAACTGCCGCCGGCGATTCGCCGCCGCGCGCGTCACGTGATCACCGAGAGCGCACGCACCGTGGAAGCTGCCGCGGCGCTCGAACGCGGCGACTTTTCGCGTCTGGGCGAACTGATGGCCGCCTCCCACCGCAGCCTCCGCGACGACTTCGAAGTCTCCTGCACCGAACTGGATGCCATGGTGGGCGCGGCGCGGCTGGACGGCGTGATCGGCGCGCGGATGATGGGCGGAGGATTCGGCGGCTGCACCATCACTCTGGTGGAAGCTGGCGCAGCCAGCGAGGTTTCGCGCGAGATGGCGTTGCGCTACCACCTCGCCACGGGGCTGGAACCGCAGATGTATGAGTGCACGGCCGTCGATGGCGCCGGCGAAGAGCGATGAGCGCCAACCGTAGCAGTACCCTCGTGCCGCCGTATCGCGCTGCATGCGGGAGGCCGGTCCACCGGGCCGCTTCCACCTCGCCACGGAACAAAGAGCCATGACGGACGCCGCCACCGCCCAGCAACCACATCGCCGGCTCAATCCGCTCACGGGCGAATGGGTACTGATCTCTCCTCACCGAACTCTGCGGCCCTGGCAGGGCCGGATGGAACAGACGAGCGCGCCGGCCGCGCTTACTTACGACCCGGGCTGTTATCTTTGTCCTGGCAATACGCGTTCATGCGGCCTCGTGAATCCGCCCTATGCCTCAACGTTCGTGTTCGACAACGACTTTCCCGCCCTCCTGCCCAGCGGCGAGCGTACTGTGCCGCCGTATCGCACTCCGTGCGGGAGGCCGGTCCACCAGGCGACGCGATCGGTTCGCTGGCATTCTGCTACCAACTCACCACGGGACGAACGGGCATGATGGACGCCGCCGCCCAGCAACCACATCGCCGGCTCAATCCGCTCACGGGCGAATGGGTGCTGATTTCTCCTCACCGCACCCTGCGGCCCTGGCAGGGCCAAGTGGAACCGGCCTGCGCACCGGCCGCGCTCACTTACGACCCTGGCTGCTATCTCTGTCCCGGCAACACGCGTTCAGGCAGCCGCGTGAATCCGCCCTATGCCTCAACGTTCATCTTCGACAACGACTTTCCCGCCCTCCTGCCCAGCGGCGGCGAGCATGCCGTGCAGCCGGCTGCCGATCCGCTGTTCACCGCCCAACCCGAACGCGGGATCTGTCGCGTGGTCTGTTTTTCGCCCAACCACTCGCTTACCTTGGCGCGCATGACTGTGGATGCCATTGAGAGCGTCGTCCACGCCTGGACCGCGCAGTTTCACGAACTTGGCGCCATTGACTGGGTCCAGTCGGTGCAGATTTTCGAGAATCGCGGCGAGATGATGGGGGCTTCGAACCCGCATCCCCACGGCCAGATCTGGGCCAGCGAGTCGATCCCCAACGAACTGCGCAAAGAGACCGATTGCCAGCGGCAATGGTTCACCTTGCATGGTGAGCCGCTACTCCAACAATATCTCCAGCGCGAACTCGCCAGCGGCGAGCGCCTGGTATGCGCCAACGACTCGTTTGCCGCGGTGGTGCCGTTCTGGGCGGTCTGGCCATTTGAAACGATGATCCTGCCGCGGCGGCAAGTAACCGGGCTGGATCAACTCGACGGCGCCGAAGCGCGCGGCTTGGCCGCCATCCTCAGCGAGATCACGCGCCGCTACGACCGGCTGTTTGACACGCCGTTCCCCTACTCCATGGGTTTCCATCAACGGCCCACCGATGGGGCGGCCCACGAATCGTTCACTCTGCACGCTCATTTCTATCCGCCGCTACTGCGCTCGGCCACGGTGCGTAAGTTCATGGTGGGTTTTGAAATGCTCGGCGGACCCCAGCGCGACCTGACGCCGGAGGCCGCCGCTGCACGACTGCGTGATGCCGGCTGAGCCGCGCTATACTTGAGGGAGGTGCGCCTCGCGCAGGCCTAAACAAAAGCCGCGCCGGCGAGTTCGCGTGCTCTCAAACGCCGGATAACCGCACTAGCAGGAGAAGTCATGTTAGATCTGTTTCGTTCCCGCGACAAGTCGATGAGGTACCTGCTCATCGTGCTGTTGTCGCTGGTGGCGCTGTCGATGGTGATTACTCTCGTCCCCGGATTCGGCGGCCCCTCCATGGGCACCGGCGGCAATGACGACGAACTGGCCAAAGTATGCGGCGAATCCATCACCGCGCGGCAGGTGGGCCAACTGGTGGCCATTCAGATCCGGAATCGTGAAATGTCGGCGGAAGTGGCCGAACTCGCCGTGCCGCAGATCGTCAATCAGCTGGTAGGCGAACTTGCCACCTCTTGCCAGGCCGGCAAGATGGGCCTGACGGTCTCCGACGCCGAAGTGGTTAATGGCATCAAGGCTTCGCTGCCGATGCTTTGGCAGGGCGGCGTGTTTGCGGGCAAAGACGTGTATGCGGGCTACCTGCAGCGCATGCAGACTTCGATTCCGCAGTTTGAACAGCGCGTGCAGCAGAACATCCTGCTCGAAAAGCTTCAGCGGGTGGCCTTCGACGGTATTGTCGTGTCGCCCCAGGAAGTCCAGCTCGAATACATCAAGCGCCACGAAAAAGCCCGGCTCGAAGCGGTAAAGTTCGACATGGACGACTACCGCAAGAAGATGGCGCCCTCGCGTGCGGAACTCGAAGCGCACCACAGCCAGAACAAGAACCGCTACCTTCTGCCGGCGACCATGACCGCTTCGATTCTGATTGCCGACGCGGCGCTGATGGGCAAAGACCTCGCCGCGCCCGACGCCGAAATCCAGAAGCTCTACGCGTCGAACGCCGACCGCTACACGGTGAAAGAGCGCGTGCGCGCCCGCCACATCCTGGTGAAGAGCGCCGCCGATGCATCTAAAGACGACGACGCCAAGGCGAAGGCCAAGGCGCAAGACTTGTTGAATCAGATCAAGGGCGGCGGGGACTTCGCCGAACTGGCTAAGAAAAATTCCGACGATCCGGGCTCGGGCGCCAAGGGTGGCGACCTCGATTGGTTCGGCCGCGGCGCGATGGTGAAGCCGTTCGAAGATTCTGCCTTCTCGCTGAAGGTGAAAGAAGTAAGCGGCCTCATCAAGTCTGACTTCGGCTATCACATCATTCAGACCATGGCGAAAGAAGCCGCCCGCACCAAACCCTTCGCCGAAGTGAAGGACGAACTGCTGGCCGAGTACCGCGGCAACCAGCTCAGCGGCAAAGTGGTGCAGGCGGCCGAGCAGGCGCGCGCCGAACTGGTGCGCACGCCCACGCAGGCCGAAGCGGTTGCCAAAAAGTACGGCCTCGAACTGCGCCGCGTGGAGAAGTGGGCCGGCGGCGGCGACTTCCCGCTGCTCGGCAAGTCTCGCGAACTCGACATGGCGATGGCCGCCACGCCGAAGGGTCAGGTGACCGAGGCGCAGGAATTGCCGAACAACCGGCTGGTATTTGCCATCATCGAAGACCAGACGCTGCCGCGTCCCGGCGAGCTGAACGAAGTGGAAGACCGTGTGCGCGCCACCGTGATGGAAGAGAAGGCGGCGAAGGCGCTAGAGGCCGACGCCAACACATTGGAAGCCAAGCTCAAGGCCAACGGCAACGATTTGCGCAAGGCCGCGGCGGAGATGGGCCTCAAGGTCATCGATACCGGCGAATTTGAACGGGCCGCCGGTGGCCAGATTCCGAACCTTTCGGGCGCATTCTTTGGCGAACAGCCGTTCATCAACCCGGTGGGCCAGATGGTGAACAAGTTCCGCATCGGCACGACGATGTACACGTGGCGCGTCACCGAACGCAAGTCCGCGCAGCTCACCACGCTCGAAAGCGAGCGGTCGATGATCGTCCAGCAGATCCGCGAGCGCAAGCTGCGCGAACGCCGCGACCTGTTCGAAGAGGGTCTGGTGAAGCAGTTGAAGGCGTCGGGGTCGATTTCGATCAACGAAGACGCCGTGAAGCGCACGGCCTCCACCTACCGCAGGGGCTAACCGGCGAAATGCTCGGTTGGCTCCGCGAAGCGCTTCGCACACTCACGACTCCCGACAAGCTGATCACCCTGCTCACCACTGTTTTCGGCGGCTGGTGGGGCTATGCGCTGCTGGCCGGAATCGTCTTTGCTGAAACGAGCCTGCTGCTCGGCTTTTTCCTGCCTGGCGACTCGCTCCTGTTCACCGTCGGCGTGGTGGCCGGCGCCGGGCACCTGAACATCGTGCTAATAATCGCGGTGCTCTTTGCGGCGGCCGTGATCGGCGATGCGGTGGGGTATCAACTGGGCCGCCGCGCGGGACCGCCGATCTTCAGCCGCCCGGACTCGCGGTTCTTCAAGCAGGAGAATCTACACCGCACCAAAGAGTTCTACGACAAGCACGGCGGCAAGACGATCATTTATGCCCGTTTTGTGCCGATCATCCGCACGTTCGCGCCGTTCGTGGCCGGCGTGGCAGGCATGAGCTATCCGAGGTTTCTCTCCTACAACATCTTTGGCGGCCTGGGCTGGGTGGTCTCGATGACAATGGCGGGGTATCTGCTGGGCGGCATTCCCTTTGTGCGACGGCACTTTGAGAAGTTCGTCTACGGCATCGTACTCGTGTCGGTGCTCCCGCTGGTGATTGAGTATCTGCGCTCGCGCGGCGGCTCCGCGGCCGCCAAGAGCTCGCGCTAGCTGATACCGCCGTGACCCCATTGGCGGCGCGTTCTCGCATTTCACTATGAATGCGCGAAGATCTGCAGTTTCCCCAGCAATTGGATTGGAGAAAAGTCTCCGGCGCGGCCGGCCAGTTGATGGCAACATAGCGGTTCTGGATTTTGCCTTGCTTGGCGGGGGAATTGCCTCGGCCGTAGACGCCTCCTTCGGGAATGCTGCATGGGTGGCAGGCATCGGCTGGCCCGCCATGTTGATTTCGGCTGCGGCGATGTCGGTGGCTCAGTTCGAAGCGTTGGGTGGCGGACGCGTCTCACTGAGCGAATCGGCCACCGATGCCCTGTCGCAAGCCATTGGCCGTGCTCCTGGCGGTGCATGGCGGCTCGGCCGCCGCCGGCCAGCGGTGGGCCGTGATGGAACTTGTCAACTGGTTCCTGCTGCCTTGGCTCGCATTGGCCATTCCTGTCTGCGTGCTCGAGCGGCTAGGCGTGTGGGAATCGGTGCGGCGATGCGCGGCTCTGACTGGCGGCCGCCTGGCACAAAGCATCTTGATCCTGTATGTCCCGGTGCACTGGGCGCAACGCTCGTTCGCCGATCTGAACGGGACTGGATGAGTGGTCTGCTGGGATTCGGGCTTTGCACCTTGGCCGCCGCGATCTGCTCAGCGGGCCTCGCCGCGTTCTACCTCGCTATTTCGCAGTTGCCTGCTGCGGCTGCCCGGCAAGACTCAACGCAACCCTGAAGCCGACAAAGAAGTCCTTGAAGTCCGGCGGATGGAAGTTCCGGTAGCCCACCTTCAGAAAGTCCGGCTCGTTGGCCCAGGAGCCGCCGCGAATGATTCGCATCTTTTCCAACTCTTCCTGTACCGGACGCCCGTTGAACATCGGCACGTACCAGTCCGCCGTCCATTGCCACACGTTGCCTGCCATGCCGTAAAGGCCAATCGAGTTGGGTGTGCCGAAATCGGCGGGCTTCAGCGTTTGCGCGCCATTCCACTTGGCGCCAAACCAAGCCTTCGTCTTATCGATCGAGTCGCCCCACGGATACGGCTTGCCCTTCAGAGTGCCTTCGGCCGCGCGCGTCCATTCTTCGTCGGTGGGCAGGCGGTACGCTTTGCCGGTCTTCTTAGACAGCCACTCGGCATAGGCAACCGCGTCTTTCCACGACACATTCACCACGGGGTGGCTGGCGATTTCGCCCGCGAATTCGCCGTTCTTCCACAACTGAAAGCTCCCACCCACCGAGTTCCGCTCCGGCGCGGGATGGCCAGTCTCCTGAATGAACTCAAGGTATTGCGCGTTGGTGACCGGAGCCTTGCCGACCGCAAAGGAGGAACCTGGCACCGGCACCATCTCCGGCGGTGCAGCAGTAGCCGCCGAGAGCCAGAATAACAGCGCAATCAAACCAACGCCTCCGTGACAGGCTTGCCTCCATTGACGATGGCAATCGGGCGGCCTTCGGGCGTGTGATTGACGCGATGCAGATCCACGCCGAGCGAGGTGAAGACGGTGGCCGAAAGATCTTCCACGGTGATCGGCCGTTCCGTCACCTCGGCGGCGTGTTTGTCGGTAGCACCGATCAGTTGGCCGCCCTTGATGCCGCCACCGGCGAGAGCAACGCTAAAAGCTTTGGGCCAATGGTCGCGGCCGGCGTCTTTATTCACATGCGGCGTGCGGCCGAACTCACCAATCTGGACCACGAGCGTACTATCCAGCAGGCCGCGCTGCGCAAGGTCTTCGATCAACATGCCGAAGCCCTGATCAAGTGGCGGCAGCAGCTTGGTCTTGAGCGACTCGAAGTTCTTCGCGTGCGTATCCCAGCCGCCCATCCAGACGCTCACCGCTTTGACGCCGCTCTCCACCAGGCGACGCGCCATCAGCAGACCCTGCCCGATCTGCGTTCGCCCATAGGCATCGCGCAGCTTGCCGGGTTCCTGATCCATATCGAAGGCTTTCAGCACCTTCTCGGAGAACACCATGTTGTAGGCTTGTTCCACCGCGGGATCGTAGGAGTTGAGTTTGGCCTCCGTGTCCACCGCGCGCCAAGCGGCATTGAACTCCTGAAGAATCTGGCGGCGGCGGCCGATGCGATCGAGCGAGACGCCCATCGGCGGCAGCAAGTCTCGCACGCGATAGTTCTTCTCGTTGGGGTCGCCGGCGAGGAAGGGATCGTAGTTGGGTCCGAGGAAACCGCCACCCCAGCCGCGCTCCACGGGCTTGAGCACGCCGACAAACGGCGGCATGTCGCCCTTGAACTGTTTCTCCTTGACGAAGACGGACCCGAACGAGGCGAAGTCCATATTCGGCACAGGCAGCACGCCGGTCTGCAAATATCGCGATGAGCGTTCATGTGAGCCGAGGTCGACGCTGGTGACGCTACGCAGCACGCAGATCTTGTCCATTGCGGTTGCCGTTTTCGGCATGAGCTCGCAGACCTGGATGCCGGACACGTTGGTGGAGATGGGCTTGAACTCGCCGCGGATTTCGGCGGGCGCGCCGGGCTTCATGTCGTAGGTGTCCATCTGCGGCGGGCCGCCGGCGAGCCACACAAAGATCAGCGACGTATCCTTCTTTTTCTGCTGCTGCGCGCGGACCAACTCGGGGAGTGACATCGCGCCGAGGCCGCACATGCCGAGCTTCAGAAAGTCGCGGCGACGGCGTCCATCGCAATCGGTATGCAAGCTCATATTGAGGCTCCTCTCACTCAGTGGTTGAAGATGAACTCGCGCGAGTTCAGGATGGCCCACAGCACATCTTCCAGGAGTTCTTTGCGATCCTTGGCCTGGCTGATCCGCGTCAGCAACCGGTCTTTCTCCTGCGCGGCGGGATGGCGCGACAGCGTCGCCAGAAACAGTTCGTCCAGGATCTCCGCATCGCTCTTGCCCGCCGCAATCCAGCGCGCCAGCCGGCTGTCGGGGCTCGCCAGCTTGGCCTGCACATCGGGGCTATTGACGAAGTGCAGCGCCTGAGATACCGTGACGTTCTCCTCGCGATCGCAGATCACCAGGCGGTTGGAACGTTCGAACACATCAAGAAAGTAGGCGTTGTAGCGGTTGTCAGGCAACTGCACAGCGCGCCGCGCTTCGGACCAGTTGGCAAACTTGTTCTCGAGGTTGGTGACCTGTGCAATGGCGTCCATGTAGACCTCCGCCATCATTCGCTTTGGGTAAGCGCGCGAGTAGTACTTGAAGTCGAGTGCGTTGGTCTGGTTGCTGCGCGTGGAGTGTTGATAGGCGCGCGAGGCCGCAATGAAGCGAATGAGATGCTTCTGATCGAACTTGTGTGACGCGAGTTCGCGCGCGAGCAGATCCAGCAGCGCCGGGTGCGTGGGCGGATTGGTCTCGCGGAAGTCGTCAACCGGCTGGACCAGACCGCGACCCATCATGTGACGCCAGATCTGGTTCGCCATGGCGCGCGCAAAGAAGGGATTCTCCGGAGCAGTGAGCCACTTGGCGAAAGCCGGGCGGCGATCCTCGCCGGGCGCAAGGTCAATAACATCGCCGCCGAAGTAGCGAGGCTCCGCGGCGCGCTTGGTGGCGGGATTGATCACCGCGCGCGTAGGCTCAATGCGGAGATCGAACTCCTGCGTTTGTTTGGTGCCGAACTCTACCACCTGAGAGAACACAGCGGCGAGCGAGTAGAAGTCGTTCTGGGTCCACTTCTCAAAAGGATGGTTGTGACATTGCGCGCAGCTAATGCGGACGCCAAGAAAAACCTGCCCCGTTTGAATCGCAGTTTCGATGGGCGTGGAAATTTTGTCGTAGTTGCCCCAGTAGTTGGCCGCGCCGTTGGTGAAACTCGGTCCGGTGGCCGAAAGCAAGGCGCGGGCGAACCCGTCGAGCGGACGGTTCACCAGGAATTCTTCCTTCAGCCACCGATAGTAGGAACGCACGCCGCCGACGCGATGGAAGCGCACATCGCTACGCAGGCGATCCGCCCACACCAGCGTCTGGAGATCGGCGTACTCGGGCTTTTCAAGCAACTGGTCAACGAGGAGCATGCGCTTGCCGGGCGCGTTGGAGGCCAGGAATTGGCGTACGTCGGCAGCGGAAGGGAGCGTGCCGGTAAGGTCAAGATACGCGCGGCGGTGGAACTCTTCGTCGGTGGAGAGTTCCGACGGCGCGATGTGAAACTGATTGAGCTTGCCGTAGACTTCACGGTCAATCGGGTGCGTGGCGGCAGCGGCCGGCGCGATGGTGTTGGTGCTCCTCTTCAGCATCGTGGCGCCGTAGACGGGCGCCGCGAACTTGCCGGCATAGCGGACGAGCACCGCCGCATCGCCCGTACCGCCTTCGGCCGTGGCGCGGCCGGACGCGGAGACTTTGATCACGCCGTCGTCGTTCGAAGAGAAAACCGAGAGGCCAGTGACATCCTCGCGCTTGCCGTCTGAAAAGATCGCGTCCACCTTGAGTTGAATCGCCTCGCCCTTGGCCGAGAGCACGCGATAGCCCGGCGATACTTCGATCCGGATCAGCGCCGGCGCGTCCTTGTCGCCATACGGCGCGCCCGCGCGAATCCAGGCCTGCAGCGTGGCGAAGTTCTGGGAATCTTTCTTGAAGCGCGGCCCGCCGCCGTGCGGAACCTGCATGGTGGGCTTCTTGAGCAGGAGGCTCTCGTCGGGCGCGGCGAGGTTGACGCGCTTCGATACCAGCACCTTATGATCGCTCTCGGGGTCTGAAGCGTAGAGGGAAAGCTTGAAGCCGTTCTTGCCGACCGGCGAGCCGTGGCAGGCGCTCTGGTTGCAGCCGCCGAAGGTAAGGATCGGAGCGATATGAGTGGGAAAACTCCAGCGGCGGGCAGTTGTGTCGGCGGATTGCGCCCACGCTGGACACACGGCCGCGATGGTGGCGAGCAGCAATTGCCACGAGAGAGCATGCATGAAAGTGAACCGCCGGCTGGCCTGATTATACATTCCCTGGAAGCCAGAACGGGCCGCCACAGCCGATGGGTTGCCCCGGCGGGACTTCCACGGCGGCGGGCAAGGCAACGCTCTTCGCATCGCGCCGCCAGCGCGCCACCAGATCCTGCGCATAGCCTGTCAGCGTGGGCTCCAGTTTGCGCACGGCGTTCATCGCGATGTCGCGGGCACGTGGCGCGGCGGCGTCACTGGAGGCAAGTGCGAGCAACCGGTGCAGCGTGACGTAGCCCGCGGCGCGGCGCGCCTCGCCGGCGAGTGTAGCCGTGTGAGGACCATTCCAAACGGCGCGTAACAGCGCATCGATCACCTCTTCAAGCGACGGCTGGCGCGGATCGCGTGCGTGATACTGCACGACGCGGGACGCGCGTTCGGGATGCAGCAGCAGCCCGGAGACGATCGAGGCCACGGCTTCGGCCGGCGCGAGGGCATCGAACGTCAAGCCGGTACGGGCGCGGAACGTCTCGCGGCTGCGCTCGTAGCCGGCGGGGCGCGGCGGGAGGAGCTTCAAGATGCTTTCGGGCAAGGCGAGTTCGTTGGGCGCGAGTGCGGCGAGCAACCCTTGCAGTGCGCGGCGTTGTTCGGCGGGCGGTACGAGTTCCGGCAGCTTTTGCCCGTCGCCGCGCAGGCTGTAGCGATAGTCGAGTCCGCCGATGCTCTTGGCCACCGCTTCCAGTTGATATCGGTGCATGAGGAACGCGGGCACCAGAGTTTCTTCGAGCGTGGCTAGCGGCGCGCCGGGACGAACGTTGTTTTCGCCGAAACGGTCCAGCGCACGGCGGCGCACGGCCATCAGTCGCGCGAGTTCATCCACGGCACTCGCGCCGTTGTCCCACAGGTGCGTCTGCGGATGCGCGCTCGATTCGGGCCGCGCGTCGTCGTCACCAAGGAAGTAGAGCCCGCGCCGGTGCGCCGCTTCCACCACGCCCGCGGGATTGCGCGCATAGCCGTAAGCGATGGCGGCTTTGTCCCACTCGCCAACGCCCGCCGTATAGGCATCGCTCAAGTCCGGCGCGCCAGGGCCGGTGAGGCGCGCATGCGGATGCGGATAGTCCATCACGGACGTACGGCCCTGCGCGCTCGAAACGTAGTTGTGCATGAGCCCCAGCGTGTGGCCCACTTCATGCGCGGAGAGTTGGCGAAGCCGCGCGAGCGCCATCTTCTCCATCTCCGGGTTGGCGGGCTTGCCGTCTTCATACGGCGCGAGGAGCCCTTCGGCGATGAGAAAATCCTGGCGCACCCGGAGCGAGCCGAGCGTGACGCGGCCCTGAATGATTTCGCCCGTGCGCGGGTCAATCACACCGCCGCCGTAGGACCAGCCGCGCGTGGAACGGTGGACCCACTGAATGACGTTGTAACGCACGTCCATCGCGTCAGCGCCTTCGGGCATCATCTCCACGCGGAAGCCGCTGGGCCAACCCGCGGCGGCGGAGGCATCGGTCCACCAGCGCGCGCCGTCGAGGAGCGCCGAGCGAATCGGCTCTGGCGTGCCGCGATCGAGATAGTAGGTGAGCGGGCGGTCCGCCGAGAGGCGATGGCGCGAGATGTAGCGCTTGTTCACGGGTTCGGCGATGGGCGTCGCGTAATCCATGAAGTCAATTCCGAAGTAGCCGGCACGCGGATCGAAGGCGCGCATTTCGTAGCCGGGGCCGGGGAGTTCCACGAGTGAGTGATGCTGGCGTACGGTGACGGCGTCTGCTGCGGGCGCGACGGAACGGATGAAACGGCCGTTCACTTCTTCGCCCGCGAAGGTGGCGATGATTTCCAACTCGGTGTTTTTCGGAAAGTTCCGCGTGCGATCCAGGTGAAACGCGCTGCGCGCGGCATCGAAGCGGAAGCGGCCCTGGCGCTGGCGCGTGAGCGATTCAGCCACGCCATGCGCATCCCGGAGGAAGAGCGTGGTGGCGTCAACCAGAATGCGCGCGCCGGACGCAGCCGCCACTTCCCCGCCCCACAGCACAGACTGCGCGAAGGACTCTTCCACGGCGCGGCGTTCCCCAGCCGACTCGGTGACAGCGCGGAAACCGTAGTTGGGCTGCACGAGCAGCACCTTGGGTCCGCTGCGCTCGAAACGCACCACGCGAGCCGCGCCCATTTGCCCGCGGTCGAGCCCAAGGTCGTTGGAGCCCACGCCGGCTGACAGGTTCGCCACGTAGAGGAACTCGCGATTGAGCTCGTCGATCTCAAGCCACAGCTTGCCAGCCGTTTCGTCCCAGTAGAGCGGGAAGAAGCCGTCGAGCTTCCGGAGGTTCGCCGTCTTGGCCGCGATGGGGTCGGCGGTAGGTTGCGCGAGGGAAGCGGTGAGGGTGAGGAGGAACAGCGAGAGCAGCCGGTACATTTCCACTATTGTCGACCAGCCGCGCGAAAGATTTGTTCGGTGGCCTCGTCGGCCGGGAACAGGCTCTCGATGCGCAACTCGTCGGTGGTGACATCCTGCGCGGTGCCGAAGGTGGCGAGCACCGTGAAGAGCGAGATGCGCACGCCGTCTTTGGTAATCTCCACCGGCAACACCGGTAGCAAAGTCACCTCTTCGGCCTCACGCTGCGCGCGGCGCCACAGGAGCGGGGCGATTGCGTGCCAGTTCGTCACCCACAGGCGGATGCCTTGCGGGTGGAAAAACAGCCGCATGAGATTGCGCTGATCGCCGCCTGTGCTCGTCCACACATCTGCGCCGATCAATGTGCTCAGCATCTCAAAGGACGGATTTGCGAGCAGGATGTTCCAGGCCCGGTCAATGGCGAAGGCCGGGAATGGTGAGTGATTGGCCAGAATCGTCCGCACGGCGGACATCACCTGGTTCATCTGCGGATCGTTGAACGCGCGCACGGGAAAGGCGGGGCAAAGCCGGCGGATGTGAGCCAGTCGTTTCGTTGGCGCAGCGGCACTTCCAGCGTTTCGCTCAACTGCAGAATCATGCCGCGGCTGGGCCGGGCGCGCCCGGACTCTAGGAAACTCACATGGCACTGCGAGATGCCGGACGACAGCGCGAGTTCCAGTTGCGAGAGCCGGCGTCTTTGCCGCCAGGTCTTGAGCAGAGAGGGAAACGGAGACACTTCGACAGTATCGCCTGCCATTGGGAGACGGTTCAATTACCTCGGAAGTAATTGCGGTCAGAACGCAAGCGGCGCAAGCTGATGAGCAGGAGGCAGACTGATGAATGCTCGATTGATTGCTTTGCTGGCCGTGGTGCTGGGGCTCGGCGCGTTGACGGGCGCCGCGCTGATGGAGTCCGGCTACTGGGGCGTCATCACCGTGCACTTCCGCACGTGGGGCGGGCTGCAGGTGTTGACAGACCTGGTGATTCGGGTGGTGCTGGCCATGATCTGGATGGTCCGCAACGCGGCACGCCAGCGCTTGCCGGTTTGGCCGTTCCTGTTGATCACGCTGGCAGCAGGCTCGTTTGGGCCGCTCCTGTATCTGGTGGTGAGGGAGGCACGCGGGCGCGGTACGGCATAATATAGATACCTAGCCGCGTCATGCGCATCACTATCGTTTTTGCCTGCCTTGCCACCTCTGTTTTCGCGCAACAGTTGGCGCTGTTGCCGCCTCAGGCTGAGTTAAGAACACCCGAGTCGCGCCAGTTGCTGGTGGCGGAGTTAACCTCGCCGGAAGGCCATCAGGATCTCAGCAAACGCACGCAATTCACGTCGTCCAATCCCGCCGTGGCCAAAGTGGACGCCGCAGGCATGGTGACGCCGGTGGCCGATGGCGAAGCGGTGATCACGGGCCGCGCTGCCACGGGGCAGACCGCCACCGCGCGCATTCGCGTGAAGGGTGTGGCGCAACCGTTCACATGGTCGTTCCGCAATCACGTCACGCCGGTGCTCACGAAGATGGGCTGCAATCAGGGCGCATGCCACGGGGCGCTGGCCGGCAAGAACGGCTTCAAGCTGACGCTGCGCGGCTATGACCCCGAAGTGGACTTCGATGCGCTCACGCGGCAATCCGTGGGCCGCCGGATTTCGCTCGACAACCCTGGCGATTCGTTGCTGCTGAAGAAGGCGACCTTCGCGTTGGCTCACGGCGGCGGGAAGCGCTTTGGCACGGACTCGCTCGAGTACCGCGTGATTGCCGAGTGGATCACCGCCGGGGCTCCCGCGCCGAAGGAAACCGACATCGACGTAACTGGCCTCGAAGTGTACCCCAAGCGCGTGATTCTGAAACCCGGCGACGAGCAGCAGTTGGTGGTGCGCGCGCGTTACACGGATGGGCGCGTGGAGGATGTGACGCGTTGGGTGAAGTACACGTCGGCCAACGAAGGCGTGGCGACGGTGGACGACTCGGGGCGGTTGAAGACCACCGGTCAAGGCGAATCGGCCATCACGCTCTGGTATCAGAACTACGTTCTCTACGCGCGCGTGGCGGTGCCGTATGCGAATCAGATCTCGCAGGCGGATTACTTGAAGTTCAAGCCGGCAAATTTTATCGATGAGCACATGCTGGCCAAGTGGAAGAGCCTGAAGCTGGCGCCGTCACCGGCTTCGGGGGATGCGCAGTTTCTGCGGCGCGTCTACCTTGACGCAGCGGGCATTTTGCCGACGCCCGAAGAAGTGGAAGAGTTCCTGGCCGACGCGTCGGCGGACAAGCGCACCAAGGCGATCGACCGGTTGCTGCAGCAGGAAGAGTTCTTCGATCACTGGGCCTACAAATGGTCTGACCTGATGCTGATTTCCTCGCGCAAATTGCGGCCGAACTCGATGTGGGCGTTCTACAACTGGGTGCGCGACGGCGTGAAATCGAACAAGCCGTGGGACCAGTTTGCGCGCGAGATTTTCACGGGCTCCGGCTCATCGCGCCAGAACGGCGCGCTGAACTATTTCGTACTGCACCGCGACACGATCGATCTGGCTGAGAACGTCACGCAGGCGTTCCTGGGCCAGCGTCTCACGTGCGCGCGCTGCCACAATCATCCGCTGGAAAAGTGGACGCAGAAGCAGTACTACCAGTTCGCCAATCTGTTTGCGCGCGTGGGGCAGAAGAACGGCGATGCGGCGGGCGAGACGGTGGTGTTTGCCAAGACCGCCGGCGATATCAACCATCCGCGGCTGTTGCGTCCGCTTGCGCCCGCGCCGCTCGACGGCCATGCCATGGGCCTCGATTCGCTCGACGACCGGCGCCGCCACTTCGCCACGTGGCTGACGGATCCGAAGAACGAGTACTTTGCCAAGAACATCGTGAACCGCGTGTGGGGCGCGATCATGGGCCGCGGGCTGTGCCACCCGGTGGACGATGTGCGCGCGACCAACCCCGCGTCGAACGAAGAGCTTTTCGATGCGCTGGTGGAGGATTTCGTGACGAATGGCTTTGACACGCGGCGGCTGATCCGGCAGATTCTGACATCGTCGGCCTATCAGCTTTCGAGCGAAGCCAACGCGACGAATCAAAGCGACCAGATTTTCTATTCCAAGTACATCGTCAAGCGCCTGCCGGGTGAAGTCATTCTGGACGCGATGTCACAGGTGACTGGAGTGCCGTCGGCGTTTGCGGGCTACCCGGCGGGGACTCGCGCGATGCAGTTGCCGGATGTGCGCGTGCAGTCGCAGTTCCTATCGGCGTTCGGGCGGCCGGAGCGCATCATTTGCGACGCGGGCGAACGTACGCAGGATCCGTCCATCACGCAGGCGCTGCATGTGATCAACGGTGACACGCTGAATAAGAAACTAAGCGACGCGAACGGCTACGTGAATCTGTTCCAGAAGATTGGGTTATCCGATGCGCGCGTGCTCGATCAGCTTTCGCTGGCAGCGTACGGGCGCTATCCAACCGCGGAGGAGAAGCAGACGATTATCGGTGCGCTCGTCAAGGCGCGCGGCGGGGCCACGCAGGAAGCGGCGCGCGAGGCGCGGCGGCATGCGATGGAAGACATGGTGTGGGCGATGCTCACGAGCAAGGAATTTCTCTTCAATCATTGAGGAGGACGCCACTGTATGGGTATGTTTTCTATTGGCGAGGCAGGGCGGATTGAAGTCCGCCGCAAGCTGAAGCTTGCTCTACTCGCTGCGGTTGCAACCGTGGCCTCGGCGGCGGCGCCGGACTACAACAAGGACATCCATCCGCTGTTGAACACGCGCTGCGGAGGCTGCCACGGCGGTGAAGCGAAGATGGGCGAGTTTTCGATTACGAACTACGCGATGCTGAAGCGCGGCGGCAATCATGGCCCCGGCTTTGTGGCGGGGCGACCGGATGAGAGCCCGCTCTACACGTACGTGATCGGCAAGGCGTACCCGAAGATGCCGATGGACGGCACCACGCTTTCTGACGGCGAGATTGCGCTGTTGAAGTCGTGGATTGAAGCGGGCGCGGCGGGCCCGGCGGCGGGCACAGAAGTGGCCGCCAAACCCGCGGCGATTCCGCATATCGCGCCGCGCGGCAAACGGGTGCCGCAGTTTTTTGGGATGGCTTGGCGGCCGGGCGCGCGCACAGTGGCCTTGGCGCGGTATCGCGAAGTTTCGCTGGCGGACGCGGCGACAGGCAAGACCGTGGAGACGCTCGCGGACCATGCCGACACGGTACGCAACGTCGCGTTCTCCGCTGACGGCAGGTCGCTGGCGGCAGCCGGCGGTGCGTGCGCGAAGGCGGGCGAAGTACGCATCTGGAATCTGGAGACCAGGCAGCCCGGGCCCACCCTGACCGGCCACACCGATTGCGTGTACGGCCTCGCGTTTTCGCCGGACGGCAAGCTGATCGCCACGTCGTCCTACGACAAGCTCATTAAGTTGTGGGACGCCGCAACGGGCCGGGAAGTCCGCACGCTGAAAGATCACATCGATGCGGTGTATGCGGTGGCGTTCACGCCGGACGGCAAGCGCCTGGTGTCTGGCTCGGCGGACCGCGGCGTGAAGATCTGGGACGTGGCTTCCGGCCAGCGGCTCTATACCTTGACCGACGCGCTGGACGCGATCAACACCATTGCCGTCGATCCCACGGGCAAGCTGGTCGCCGCGGGCGGCGCCGACAAATCGATCCGCATCTGGCGCATGGATGAAAACGGCGGCGAGATCGTGCATTCGCTGATGGCGCATGAAGACGCGATTTTGAAATTGGCGTGGTCCCCCGACGGGAAGACCATCGTCAGCACCAGCGCCGACAAGTCAGTGAAGGTACTGCGTGCCGGCGATCTCACTGAACTCCACCGGCTGGCTGGCCAGACCGATTGGATTTTCGGCGTGGCCTTTTCGCCTGACGGCCAACAGCTCGCACTTGCCCGCATGGATGGAACGTACGCCATCTATGAAACCGCTCAACTCATCGCCCCCCGCCGCGAGGTAGCCACACAATGATTCTTCGCACCCTTACCGCCACCACGTTGACTGCCGTGCTGCTGCACTCGCAGGCGACGCCAGACCAACCCACTGGGCCGCGCATCACGCCGCCCACCCTCAACGCCGTTTCGCCGCTCGGCATCGCCCGCGGCATGACCGTGGAGATGAGCCTCGAAGGCTTGAACCTCGCCGGCGCGACGGCCATTTATTTCTCCGATCCGAACATCAAGGGCAAGATTGTACGCGTGAAGGAACTGCCCGATCTACCGGACATCCGGCTTGGTTCAAACGGTACGCCGTCCACGGTGGATGTGGGGCCGCTGCCGCCGCGCAATCAGGTGACGGTGGAAGTGGACATCGCGGCCGATGCGCCAGCGGGGCCGGTGAAGTTTCGCGTGCTGACGCCGCTGGGTACGAGCCCGGAAGGCGCGTTTCTGGTGGAGCCCTACTTTGGAGAATCACCGGACAAAGAACCGAACGACACGTTCGAAGGCGCGTTTGAGACGTACCTGCCGTCCGTGCTCGCGGGCACGATTGCGCGCCCGGGCGACGTGGACCATTACAAGATCAAGGTGAAGGCCGGCGAAGAACTGGTATTTGAAAATCAGGCGATGCGCATCGGTTCGACGTTGCAGCCGGTGGTGCGCATTGTGGCCGAGGATCAATCGGTCCTCGCCGAATTCGGCTACGACGGCGGCGCCACGGTGAATCGCTTCTCGCACAAGTTCGCCAAGGCCGGCACCTACTACGTGCGCGTGGCGGATTATGAATCCAGCGGGCGTGGCTCGAACTTCTATCGCATTCTGGTGGGCAAGCTTCCCGTGGCCGTGTCGGCGTACCCGCTGGGGTTGCCGCGCAACGCCGAGAAGGCTGTGACGCTCGAAGGCTTCAATTTGGGTTCCGCCGCGCAGTTGACGGCCAAGGGAGTGTCTCTGCCTACCGACCCTGACGCCGTGATCCTGCGCCCAAAGACGGCAGCCGGCGAATCGTTCACCGAAGTGAAGCTGGCGCTCGGCGACGATCCGGAAGTGGAGGCGACTGGCACGGCGAAGGCCCCACAGGCCATCACATTGCCCGTGACCGTCAACGGACGCCTCGCTGAACCGGGCGCCGCGCATCTGTTCAAGTTTTCCGCCCGCAAGGGCCAGCAGGTAGTACTGGAAGTAAACGCGCGCCGGCTGGGTTCCGATCTCGACGCAACGGTGGAAGTGCTGGACGCGCAGCAGAAGCCCACTGAACGCCTGGTGGCGCGCGCGGTGTGGGAGACGTTCACCGTGTTGCGCGATCACGATTCGGCTTCCCGCGGCATCCGTATCCAGAACTGGAACGTGCTGAACAACGGCGACCATGTGATGATCGGCAACGAACTGCTGCGCGTGGACGAAGTGCCGGACGGGCCGGACGAAGACATGGCCGTGGAGAGCTTCGGCGGCCAGCGCCGTTCACTCTATGGCACGTCGGGCGAGGCACATGGAATCGACCGGGCCATGTACAAGGTGCAGATCCATCCACCCGGCGCGCAGTTCACACCCAACGGTTTGCCGCTCGTGCGATTTTACTACCGCAATGACGACGGCGGCCCGGGTTTCGGCAAGGACTCTCACCTGGACTTCACCGCGCCCGCCGATGGCGACTACTATGTGCGCCTCACCGACGTGCGCGGGCTCGGCGGCAGCAACTATGCGTACCGGCTGCATGTTCGTGAGCCGCGGCCGCGTTTCAAGCTCTCCGTGTCCCCGCGCAATCCCAACGTACCGGTGGGCGGAACGATTCCGTTGACGATCACAGCGTTGCGCCTCGATGGCTACGAAGGGCCGATCGAAGTGGCGATGAGCGATCTGCCCGCCGGCTTCACGGCAACCAGGAACACGATTGCCACGGGCCAGACGGACGCGACCATTCTGCTGACCGCCGCGCCCGATGCCAAGCTCGCCGCCGCCGTGCCCTTTGAAGCAACGGGCCGCGCAACGATCAACGGCAAGCTGGTGGCCGAGACGGCGAACCCGGACGACCGCACCAAGCTGATTTCTCTCAGCGCCAAGGCCGACGTGGTGATGCACGCCGTGACGAAAGTGGTGGAGATCGAAGCGGGCAAGACGGCCGAGGTGACGGTGAAGGCGACGCGCCAGAACGGCTTTGCCGGACGCATTCCCGTGGAAGTGCGCGACCTACCGCTGCGGGTGCGCGTGACGGACTCGGGCTTGAACGGCGTGCTGATTCAGGAAGACGAATCAGAACGTAGCTTCCGGCTGTGGGCGCTGCCGAACGCCAAGCCCGTCGAAGGCTATATCTATGTGTCCGGCCGCGTGGAGACGCGCAGCGGACAGCAAAACAGCTTCGCGGCGACCGAGGCGATTTTGGTGCGGGTGAAGCCGGCCAAGACGCAGGTGAGCGCGGTGAACGCGTCGGCCGAGAAGTCGTCGGCTCCGAAATAGCTGGCGCGGCCGCACCGAAGTGACGCAAGGCCCGCCGCGTTAGGCGGATACTGAACTCCTATATGCGTGCGTTTGCTGTTGCGTTCTTCTTGGCGGCTCCGCTGGCACTATTTGCCCAGCATGGCCGCTATTTCCGCGATTCTCACCACCCGTCCATCGGCAACCCCGAAGCGATCGCCACGGGCACGAAGTTGTTCATGGGATCGTGCGCCGGTTGCCACGGGCCGGACGGTGGAGGCGGCGCGCGAGGGCCGAATCTGGTGCGCCGGTCGCTATGGCATCCGCTGAGCGACGAGGCGATTTTTCAGGTGATCCGCAAGGGCGTGCCGGGCACCGACATGCCGCCCACCAAACTTGGCGACGAGCAGACGTGGAATCTGGTAGCGTTCATCCATGCGCTCACCGGGCCGGCGAGCGCAAATCCGGTGCCGGGCGATGCGGCGGCAGGCAAAGCCGTGTATTGGGGCGCGAAGGCGGGCTGCTCCAGTTGCCACGCGATTCACGGCGAAGGGGGACGGCTCGGCCCCGACCTAAGCAACATCGGCGGGAGCCGGCCGCTGGCGGTGATCCGCGAGTCGGTCGTCGAGCCGGCCAAGGATCTCGCTTACCTGGGCAACGAGGCCGCCACGGTGGTGCTCAAGAACGGCACCACGCTCGAAGGCGCGGCGAAGAACCGCAGCAACTACTCGCTGCAACTGGTGGACAAGCAGGGCAAACTGCATCTGCTGCAGATGAGAGACGTGAAGCAATTGACGTTGTCGGAATCGTCGCCGATGCCCGCCGATTACGCCAAGCGGCTAACCAAAGAAGAACTACGCGATCTGCTGGCGTATCTGGCGGACCAGGACATCAGGAAGGGGTCTAAGTAAGGATGGCCCGCACAACGGTATGGACATTGACCCTCGCCCTGGCCGCCAGCGCGCAGGTGCGGCACGAGGACATCGCCAAGGGCGCGCTCGCAGACTGGCTGACGTACGCCGGTACCTACTCAGGCTGGCGCTACAGTCCGCTGAAACAGATCAACGCCGAGAACGCGAAGAATATGGTGGCCAAGTGGGTGTATCACGTGCCGAACGCGCGCGGGCTGCGCAGTTCGCCGATCGTGCACGAGGGCGTGCTCTACATCACTGACACTAATTCGGTGTACGCCGTGGATGCGCGCAGCGGGCGCCTGGTGTGGCGCTACGCCGATCCGCGCGCGCAGAAGGGCGGCGTGAATCGCGGCGCGGCGATCTGGGGCAACCGGATCTACTTCACCACCAGCGACAACTTCCTGGTGGCGCTGGACCGGCAGTCCGGCGTGCTGATCTTCAACAAGCAGTTTGCCGACGTGGAGAAAGGAACCACGTCCACGTCGGTGCCGCTCATCGCCAAAGGCAAAGTCATTGTGGGCAGCGCGGGCGGCGACAGCGGCATGCGCGGCTTCATCATGGCGCTGTCGGCCGAGACGGGCGACGAGTTGTGGAAGACCTACACGGTGCCGGCGAAGGGCGAAAAAGGGTCCGAAACCTGGGGCGATCTCATTGAGTGGGGCGGCGGCGCGGCGTGGCTTTCGGGCACGTATGACCCCGGCCTGGACATGCTCTACTGGACCACCGGCAATCCGTGGCCCGACTACAACGGCAGCGTGCGGCAAGGCGACAACCTCTACACGTGTTCACTGCTGGCGCTGGATCTCGACTCGGGGAAAATGAACTGGTACTTCCAATTCACGCCGCACGACACGCATGATTGGGACGCGCAGAGCTGGCCTGTGCTGATGGACACGGAGATTCGCGGCCAGCAGCGCAAGGTGGTTTTGCATGCCAACCGCAACGGCTTCTTTTATGCGCTGGACCGCGTGACCGGCGAATTTCTCCGCGCCACGCAACTCATCGACAAGGTGACCTGGGCCAAAGGCATCGACGACAAAGGGCGGCCCGTGCCGGCGGGCAACAGCGAGCCGACGCCGCAGGGCAACTGGGTTTGCCCCAGCGTGAAAGGCGCGACGAATTGGATGGGGCAGTCGTACAATCCGGGCACCGGGCTGCTGTATGTGCTGACGCTGGAGCAATGCGGGATGTACTTCTCGTCGTCGCAACAACCCCAGCCGATGAAGAATTTCTCGGGCGGCGGCGCGACCGAAGAAGGCGGGCAAGTGGTACTGCGCGCGCTCGATCCAAAGACGGGCCGCCGCGTGTGGGAGTATCCGATGACCGGCTTCGGAAGGATGTGGACGGGCACGGTATCCACAGCGGGCGGGGTGATCTTCACGGGCGATGACGATGGCCACATGGTGGCGCTCGATGCCAAGAACGGGAAGAATCTCTGGCACTTCAATGTGGGCGAGTTGCTGACGGCCTCGCCAGTGACGTAGACGGTGGATGGCCGCCAGTATGTCGCCATTGCGTCCGCCACGGCGGTGTTTTCGTTCGGACTGTTTGAACCGGCCACGGGCGTGGAGACGCCCGCGGTGCAGTGGAGGAAACGCTAAGACTGACGCCAGGGCACCTCGCCGAAAAACAGCGAGCCGAACTCGCGGCGCGGGCTGCCGTTTTCGGGCAGCGCGGCTTCCATGGCATAGCCGATGGCGAAGGCGGCCAGCGCCTCATGGCCTTCCGGCACGCCAGGGAGGGCGAGGGCCTTCGTTTCGTCGAAGCCGCCCATCTGATGCACATTCAGCCCGAGCGACTGCGCCTGCACGGTGAGCTGCGCCATCGCCTGGCCCGTGTCGTAGGCGCCCCAGCGATTGGGCTTCGCGTTACGGGAAAAGCGCGGGTTGGCGAAAGCGATTCCCAGGACAGGCGCCTCCAGCGCCCACGCGTTGCCGGAAACGAGCGTGGCCGCGATGCGCGCAAAGGCTTCCGGATCCACGTGTTTTGCAGCGACGGCGAAGCGCCACGGCTGTTCGTTGAAGCAGGAGGGCGCCCATTGCGCGGCCTCGAACATCGTCTTCAAGAGCGCGGGCTCGACGGCCTTGTCTTGATATGAACGCGTGGAAAAGCGCTCCTGGAGGAGGGGGTGCAGGCTCGTGGGTCTCACCCATCCACAGATTCACGTCATTGCGGGTTCGATTCAAGCGCAAAGAAAGAATTGCCGTATCGATGAGTCCGGAGTCAGAATTCGAGCTTCTGCTGCGGCGCGAGCACGGGCGGGCGGTCTTCGAGTTCGCGCTTTTGGTGCCGCATCATGGCTGCGGCGAACTGCCACGTGGGGGCGGGCGTGTCGCGCCACGGCGCCGGGACGGTGATGACGCAGTACGTGCCTGCGTCCGCGTCGTAGTGAAAGAAACCGGCTTGGCGCGGTTGAATGACGCGCCATTCATCGGGCGTGGCCGTGCCTGCTTCCACCAAGCCGCACTCGGGCGGAATCTCGGCGGGCTCCACCAGATCGGCGGGCATGACGAAGTAGAACTCGTTGGCATAGCGCAGGCCGATGCGGCGTTTGAGCGGATGCTTCAACTCGCTCAAAAAGTCCGCGCGGCTGATTTTCACTTCGTAGCAAACGCGGCGCATCCCGGTGTGCGGATAGGTGTTGAGTGCGAAAGCATCGAGGCGTTGCAGGCTGGCGCGGCGAATGCCGATGCCCACGCGAAGTTCGCGCAGGAAGAGCCATTCGTTGGGCGCGGCGTACAGCGCGCGCTCCACGATGGCGATGAGTGCATCAGCGTCCATCGGTAGTGGCCACGCCCAAACGGGCGGGGTGTTGCGGCGGCACGTGGGCGGTGCCGAAGAGCCAGTCCCAGATGCTGAGCGTAAGAGCTAAGTTGCGGTTCACCGGGCCGCAGTCAGGGTGGTTGTGGTGCCACAGATGCATCTCGGGGGAGTTGATCACATACTTCAGCCAGCCGATGCGCCAGCGCAGATTCGCGTGGGCGAAGTGGCCGATGAGCGTGTCGAAGACGCCCACGGCGAGCGCGGTGTGGCCCGATACGCCGAGCAGCGCGGACGGCAGGTAGAGTGCGGCGCTGTAGAAGATGACTTCGGCCGGATGGAAGCGCCAGTCGCCCAGCAAATCCATTTCTTCGATGCCGTGATGCAGGCGGTGGAAGCGCCACAGGAAGCCGACACGATGCATCAGGTTGTGGACGCACCATTTCACGAAATCGGCGGTGAGGAGTAAGACTGCAAACTGCGAGGGCGCGGGCCACGGCGCCGCCCAGCCACGCGCGAAGACGGCGTCGAGGTCCGCGATCCAATAAACGGTGACATAGCCGATCAATAGGCTGGCAAAGCGGCTATTGAAGACGATGAAGAACAGGTCTGCCAGCCACCCCGCGCGCAGCAGCGGTTGCGTGGGGAGGCGCGGCCAAAGCCGCTCAAGAATCACGAAGAAAAGGCCCAGCCCGGCGAGCCAATAAGAGTAGGTCCCCACCCTACTTTCGATTATGACGCCACAGGGCAAACGTCGCGACGCCGCTGGCCACCACGCCCAAGCCGTAGAGCACGTACATCCACCCCGATGTGAGAAACACGTACGACCAGCCGGCGAAAGCAATGAGGCTCGGCGCCGGATAGAGCCACATGCGGAAGGGCCGGCCGATATCGGCGCGGTGCATGTGCAGCCAGTGGAGCGCGGCGATCTGCCCAATGAACTGCACAAGGATGCGCGCGGTGATCAGTGCGGGCAACACCGCTTCGAGCGAAAACATGCCCGCGGCGATCGACAGCAGCCCGATCACCACCAGCGATACATGCGGGAAACCGGCGGTGGGATGGATCCGCCCGAAGGCTTCGAAGAAGTAGCCTTCGGTGGCGGCAGCGCACGGGATGCGGCTGTAGCCGAGCATGAGCGCGAAGATCGAGGCCATGGCGGTCCACAGAATCATGACGGTGATGGCCGAGCCCGCCCACGGCCCCCAGGCGCGCTCCATGAAGTCTGACGCGATGAACTTCGATTGCATCGCTTCGCGCCACGGCACCACGCCGATGATCGACAGATTCATGATGGCGTAGATGGCCGCCACCAGCACCACGGAGATGAGAATCGCGCGCGGCAGCACGCGGCCCGGCTCTCGCACTTCACCCGCCACGTAGCAAATGTCGTAATAGCCCAGAAAATCGTACATGGCGATGAGCAGCGCGCCGCCGAGGCCGAGGAAGAAGCCGCGCGAAAATTCAAAGGCGTTGGGCGGGAAGTCAAACGCCATCGCCGCGTTGAACTTCAACGCACCGGTGCCTACCACGGCGGCTACCGTGACCAGCATCCCGGCCCACAGGATCACCGTGAGGCGCCCGACACCGTTGATACCGCGATAGAGCAGCGCCAACGCCGCGAGGCCCGTGCCGATGATCACGAGCTTCGTTTCCACCGGGCCCATGCCGCACCAGAAGTAGCCGACGTATTGAGCGAGGCCGATGAAGCCCGAAGCGATTTCGAGCGGTCCGCTGAAGATGAACTGCCAGACGAACAGAAACGGCAACAGCCGCCCGAGCATGGTCCCGCGAAACGCCTCGCGCAAGTAGACGAAGGTGCCGCCCGAACCGGGCATGGCCGCGCCGAGTTCGGCCCACACGAGTCCGTCGCAAATGGCGAGCACAGTGCCCAGCAGCCAGCCGATCATGCATTGCGGTCCGCCCATGGAGGCGATGATGAGCGGGATCGTGAGGAACGGCCCGACGCCCACCATGTTGCTCATGTTGAGCGCGGTGGCCTGGAGCAGATTGAGGCTGCGAACGAGGTGCAAGCCGAGGAGGATACCATACCGGTAGGCACAGGCTTCGGCAGGATAGACTTTTCTTTATGCTTTCGCGCGTGTTTCTCCCCGCCTTGCTTGCGGCGGCCGCCGTGCTGCCGGCCGCGGATCTGCCGCATCGCCTGATTCCCGATTGGGCTAAACTCCCCGGCGGCTGGAATCTCGGCGAGACCAGCGGCGTCTCGGTGGATAAAGACGACAACGTGTGGGTGTTCAACCGCGGACCGCACCCGGTGGTGCAGTTCGACAAGACCGGGCGCATGCTGCGGGCCTGGAAAGAGGTGCCGGTGGTTTCCTCGCACGGCATCAAGGTGGACCCCGAAGGCAAAGTGTGGCTGGTGGACGTGAAAGGCCACGCACTGCTGAAGTTCACGCCCGAAGGGCGGCTGCTGATGGTGATCGCCAACGCCGGACGGACAGCGGGCGACAACACCACGCAGTATGCCTTCAACCAACCCACCGGCCTTTCGTTCCTGCCGGGCGGCGCTTTCTTTGTCTCGGACGGCTACGGCAATTCGCGCGTGGCGCACTACAGCAAGCAGGGCGAGTTCGTGCGCCAATGGGGCGCCAAGGGTAAAGCCGACGGCGAGTTCGATCTGGTGCACGACGTGGCGCTCGACAAAACCGGCCGCGTGTATGTGGCCGACCGCGCCAACTCGCGCGTGCAGATTTTCGATCAGCAGGGCAAGTTTCTCGGCAAGTGGACCGAGGTGGGCCAGCCCTGGGGTTTGGCCTACGCCGGGAAGGAAAACGCCTTTTACATTTGCGACGGTTTGAACAATCGCGTGGTGAAGGTGAGTATGGAAGGTAAGATTCTTGGTACTCTGGGAGGATTCGGCAAGGCCCCGGGCAAGTTTGATTTGCCTCACCATATGGCAGTCGATTCGGAGGGGTCGGTGTACATCGCGGAAATCAAGAACCGGCGCGTGCAGAAGTTTGCAGCCCGCTAGCCTCGCGCCGATGCCGTTTTCCGCCTAGCCATGATGCTTTGGATTCGAGAACCCCTCACCGCCGAGATTCGCGACTTTCTGAGCAACAACGCGCTCTCATCGTTCTCTTATCGCGAACTGGGCTGTACCAAGGGGCGTAACGTATCCGGCTTTAACACGGACCGCTACCGCATTCAACTGGGCACAGGTCCGGAAACCTGGGAACGCGCCAAGCGGGCGGTGCGCGACTGGCGAATGTTCTCCATTGACTGGGCGCGGCTGTGCTGGCCCTACAAAAAGCTGGTGCCCGGCACCGTGATTGCCGTCAAGGCGCACCACTTCGGCCTCTAGTCGTTGAACGCCGCCAAGATCGTATATGTGGTGGACGAACCAACCCGGTTTGGCGTGGCGTGCGGCACGCTGAAGACACATGCGATATGTGGCGAAGAGAGCTTCCTGGTCTACCAGGAAGAAGACGGTAAGGTTTACTTCGAACTCACCGCGATCTCCAAGCCGCGGCACTGGTTGGCATGGTTCTTTTATCCGCTGGTCCGGCAGTTGCAGTCGAACTTCGCGAAGGACTCGTTGCACGCGATGCTGGAAGCGATGACCGCACCCAACGCACCGGGGCGGGCGGCGGGCGAACCGGCTTCGGACTAGTGATGCGGGCCCGGGGGCAGCATCAATTGCAGCCCCCAGCCGGCGGCATCCAAATCGAGTTGCAGCAAGCCCTAGGCGGCAGGAACGCCTTCGGCGAGCGCGCCAAGATCGGCGGCGTTTGCCGAAACAGCCGGCGGCGCTTCACCGCCACCGACCAATACCAGCCCGATGGTAATCCAGGCGCTGGCGCTGAGGTGGGCATACACAATCAGAGTTCCGCCCCGCGGCGCCGCCTTTTCAACCAAGCAGCGAATAGAAGCAAAGAGCAACGAACGGGTGCTTGGATGAGCTTCGATGAATGGCTAGGAACCGGCTTCAAGAGCCAGCCGATACGCCGCCAGCAGAGGAGCAACGTCCGACAAAGCGGCTCGCACCGCCTGTTCACAGAGGAGCGGCGACAGCTCGGCGAGCAGCACGACGGTTCAATCGCGCGAGGCACCCGAGGCCACCGAGCGGGCCACCACCGTGCGCCGGCGGCCGCCTGGGTTCACCAGGTCCACACGAATCTCGGGCTGGGTGAGCGGAACAATGCCAAACGGGATGCCCGCCAGATCGCTCACACGCCATTGAAACAACGCGGCGGCGGCGGGCATCGCAGCGTGGATAGTGCCCGTGGCGTCCAACAGCAGAGCCGCCCGGTCCGCAAATCTTTCCAGTGCGCCTTGGGCGGCGAAGTTGAGGCGCGAGTGCTGGTGGATTTGCTCAAACACTACGGCAGTCCTGTTGGTACCAAACGTCCCGAGAGTGCCATTGCGCAATAGTGGGAAGCAAGGAATGTCGAAGCCGGGCGAAACAAGGAGCACTCCGCTCCCACCAAGAGGTAGCACTGACAGAATGCCGCGTCACAAACGTCCGGTGACCGGACAGGGTGTCTCCCCCGCTTGTGCGGGTAGCTGCAGAAGTCTTTTTTCTCAATCATCGCGACTCTGGAATCCAGCCTGCATAGTGAGTGGCATGTTCTCTCCAGGAAATTCAGCCCGCCAACTGCTGCTTGCTCTCTGGGCTGCAACCAGCGCACTGTTTGCCGGCGGCAAGATCTCCCCTGACTTAGCCAAGTCCAAGGCAGGAATCGTTGGGATTCTCGTCCAGTACCGCTCTGCGCCCTCCACCACCAACGTGAGCAACATCAGCACCCGGCACCGCGGCACAGTGAAGCGGGTTCACCAGGAATCGCGGGCGCTGGAGGTGAGCCTTCCCTCGACCGAGTTGACCAACCTTGCCGCAGACCCTGACGTGGTTTACGTTTCGGCAGACCGTCCGCTGCGCGCCAACATGATTTACGCCGGTCCTACCGTCGGCACCGTGAGCGCTCTCTTTCAAGGCGTGCGCGGGGAAGGCATCGCTGTTGCTGTGATCGATAGCGGCGTGAACGAGCATCAGGATCTGGCGGGCCGCATTGTGTACGCCGAGTCGTTCATCGGCAAGCTCGGCACGTCCAAGGATGCGGTGGCGGACCAGTTTGGGCACGGCACTATCGTCGCCGGCGTCGCAGCCGGGTCGGGCGAGGCATCCGGTCTGCTCACTCCCTTACGCGGCATTGCCCCGGCGTCAAAATCGTCAGCCTCAAAGCGCTGGATGCCGAAGGCAAGGGTACGGACTCGTCGGTGATTGGCGCCATCAACCGCGCCATTGAACTGAAGAAGAAGCACGACATTCGCGTGATCAATCTTTCGCTCGGCCGCCCGGTGGTGGAGCGCTTCCGCACCGATCCGCTTTGTCAGGCCG
>VFZP01000004.1 GCA_016871115.1 Acidobacteriota bacterium | reverse complement strand
TGACGCCATCGAGGAATTTCTGGCCGTTCGCGCCGAGGCCCCGACGCCATCTAAATGGAAAGCCAACGGCCAAGACATCCTCCGAAAAATCACCAGGGCGCGGGAATCCCTGGCTGCCGTTATTGAACGCTAATTCCATTACATGACACTAGGTCACCGGGCCGGGGTTGAACGGCGCCAGTGCGTTGTGCAGCCCCCAATGCTCGGTCCACGTGCGGCGGCGGCCGCTCGCCGAGTCCAGCAGCAGGCGGAACAGCTCCCAGCCAATGTCCGCAATCGTGGCTTTGCCTGAGGCGATGGGGCCGGCGTCGAGATCGATCAGGTCGGGCCAACGTTCGGCGAGCGCGGTGCGGGAGGAGACCTTGATCACGGGCACCATGGCCATTCCGTAGGGAGAGCCTTCGCCGGTGGTGAACACGTGCATGTTCATGGAGGCAAGCTGCTGCGTGCCGCAGATGAAGTCGCTGGCCGGGGTCGCGGCGAATACCAGCCCGCGGCCGGCGCCTACTTTTTCGCCGTGCGAGGCGACGTGACGCAGCGCGCTGGTGCCGGCTTTAGCCACCGAGCCGAGGGCCTTTTCCACTACATTCGCTAGTCCACCCCGCTTGTTGCCGGGCGTGGGATTAGCGCTGCGATCAGCCTGGCCGCGGCCAAGGTACTCGTCATACCAGCGCATCTCGCGGATCAGATCGCGCGCCACCTCCGGCGAGACGCAACGCGGGGTCAACAGGTGCACGGCGTCGCGCACTTCGGTGACCTCTGAGAACATGACGGTAGCCCCGGCGCGCACCAGCAGGTCCGCCGCGTAGCCGACGGCGGGATTGCAGGTGACGCCCGAGAATGCATCGCTCCCGCCACACTGCACGCCCACTATCAGTTCGGAGGCGGGTACGGTCTGGCGGCGGCGACGGTTGAGCTCTTCGAGGCGCCTTTCCGCATAGCGCAAAATGGCGGAGACAATCTCGGCAAAGCCGCGCAGGTCTCGGTCCTGGAGCCGGAGCACATAGGGGTCGCCCTGTAACACCGGCAATGGCGCGCCGCTGTAGGTCTGGAACGCCGCGCTGGGCAGCAACCGCTGGGGCTGGAGCTTTTCGCACCCCAGGCTCACCACCAAGGGCGCGCCGCCGAGATTGGCGTGCTGGCTGATGTGGCCCAGCGTGCGGATGGGGACTGCCGCGCCGGGCGCGTCGATCGCAACGCCGCACCCATAAGAATGCGTGACCGCGACGACGCCGTCCACATTGGGAAAGCGCGGCAACAACTGCTCGCGGATGCGCCGCGCGGCGTACTCCACCGTGGGCGCGACGCATTGCACGGTGGTGGCGATGCCGAGCAGATTGCGCGTGGCCACCGAACCGTCGGCGTTGCGGAAGCCTTCAAACGTGTAGCCTTCCAGCGGTTCGAGCGCGGCCGGCACACGCGTGGCGAGCGCCAGTTCATCCAGCGCGGGCGCGGCCGGCAGATCGATCATCTCCTCGCGCAGCCACGCTCCCGCGCGGACACGTCGGTTGACCAGGCCGATCGCTTCGCCGTAGCGAATCACAGGCTCGCCCGCGGCCAGTTCGTGCAGCACCACCTTGTGCGACTGCGGTACCGCCTCGGCCAGCGTGAGTCCGCCCGCCATTCTCGCGCCCGCCGCAGCGCCTTCGGCGTCTACAACGATGGCGACATTGTCGCGCTCATCCACGCGCACAGAAACCGGCTGGTGGTTCATCCGGGCATCGTAGCATTGATGGCGTTGCACGCTACAATTTGATTGGCGCGCGAAATGTGTTATCGATCGGCAGTGGCGATATTGGGCTGGGGGATGGTGCTGGTGTACGGTCAGGCGCCGCCGGAGAAGCCGAAAGGCGCCGCGGGCGGGGAAGCGGGCGGCGTGTTTCGCTTGCCTTCGGCGTTTCCAGAGGAGCCGGTTGCGCCCAAACAGCCTGTCGCGGCAGAGGCGCCGAAGCCGGTGGTGCTCGAAAACGCGGGCAAGCCGATGCGCATTCCGTTTGCCTGCACCGATCAGGACATCAGCACGTTCGGCATGGCCTGCACGGCCGATGAACCTTGCGCGATTTTTCTGGAGCTCTCCTCAGTGTATGGATTAAACGGCCGGATCTACTTGGCGGGGAATCTGCACAGCGAGTCCACGACGCTGTATTCAGTGCTGCTGGTGTCAGAGGATAACGGCAACACGTTCGCCGAGCCAGCCGCGCGCATTCCGGCCGCGGGACTAGAGCGCTTCCAGTTTGCCGACAACGAAACGGGCTGGGTGACTGGTGTACTCCAGCAATCGCTGCCCCGCGATCCGTTTTTCCTGCTTACAACCGATGGCGGCAAGACGTGGCGCCAGCGAGCAGTGTTTGCTGACGGCGGGATCGGCGCCGTGGAGCAGTATACGTTCGACTCGAAGACGGCCGGAGTGATAGTGATCGATCGCGGCGCGGGCGCCGGAGGCGGAAGCCGCTACGAGCGCCATGAGACGATGACCGGCGGCGACTCGTGGATGGTTCGGGAAGTCAGCGCTCGGCCGCTGAAGATCAAACCCGTCGCGGCGCCGGCGGCAGACTGGCGGCTGCAAGGCGATGCCAAGCTGAAGGCTCACGGCGTGGAACGGCGTGTGGGCGAACGTTGGGAGCGCGTGGCGGCCTTCGAGGTGAGCGCTGGCGTGTGCCGCCCAGAAGCGACTGAATTGGCCGAGCCTCCCCCGGTGATCGAGGAACCCGCAGCACCGGCGAAAGGGCCGGCGGTCGGGCCGCGCCGCGGCCCGTCGCGCCCGCCGACGCTGAAGAAACCGCTGTGAGGCGTGCGCGCGCGGCGCGTCCTACTGCTGCACGGTGATCACAATCGGCTCACTCTGCGTCGCGGTTGCCAATGACCGAACCTGCGCGATGTACTGTCCAGGCCGCAGATTTTCGGGAATCTGCGCCGTGATCTGGCCGTTGGAGCTCTGCAGGAGCGTCAACGGCACGTCGCTCAACGTCACGCAGGAGCCGCCCAGTACCGTAGGCAAGGGCACTTGATCCGCAGTGGCCGGCGCGGCGAGATTCGCGCCACTCACGGTGATAAACGAACCCGGACCGAAGGCAGTGGTGCCGTTGTTGGCGTTCAGGATGCCGCGCGAGCCGCCGGTGATGGCGGGGCGGGGCGGCGTACCGGTGCGCTGGAGAGGGACCACGGAAAGGCCCGCCATGGTGATCATGTAGGCGGTGTTGCTCGAGTCCACCACCAACTGTCGCGCGGGCTGCAGAATGCGCGCCTGACCCTGGATGGTAAAGAACGGGTTGTCCGGCGCGACAGCCACGACAGACTCAGCGCCCGTGCGGATGTCAACCAGCTCCAGCACCGGGCGCGCATCGTCGCGCACGGCTGACGCAAGATTCTGGCGTACCGGTAAGGTGAGGCGGACGAATTGCGTGTCGCTCACCGGATAGAAAGCCGCCACGTGGCGCTGGCCCGTGCTAATGACGGTTTGGGTCGGCGGCAGGCCTGGTTGCGGCGGGAAACCGAACTGCACCAGACCGGGCCGCTCCGCGCCGCCGATGACGGCCAGGGCAGGGCTGAGGATCAGGCCATTCATCAGGAAGAACGATCCGCGCGGCGCGCCCGCCGCTGGGCCGTAATAGCTCTGGATTGGATTTTGGTTGATGGTGCGGCCCACGGTGAACGAGTCGGCCAGGGCGTCGTAAAGATACACGTTGCCATTGCCCGCCATCGCCACCAGATACGCGCCGCCCGGCGTTTGCGCCAGGGAGAACTGCGCGGGCGCGGAAAGGGTGGTGATGGTGGTGTTGGTGGGGCTGATGATGCTGCTGGCCGGCCGGGGCGTGGCGGTGTTGCCAAAAAGCCGCCACAGCGTGCCTTGGCCGTTGGGTAGCGCGACGATGAACTGCAGGCCCGAGAGCGCCATGCCCAGCGCCACGGGACGGTTGGTGCCCTGGGCGCCCAGACGCGGAATGGGGGGAAAGATCACGTTATCCACCACGCGGCGGGCATCGAGGTCCACGACGGAAATCGACTCGCCGCCCGTGTTGCCCACATACAGCGTGTTGCCATCGAGCGACATCGCCATCGAGTGCGGCAGTTGGCCCACGTCGATGGGTTCAATGAAGCGCTGGCGGCGGATATCGAACACCTCGATGCGATTCATCCCGGAGTTGCTGGTATAGACGCGCTGGCGCCTTTCATCGAGAAGCAGTTCTTGCAGGCCCTCATGGGCGGCAGGATTGAAGGGGCTTGACAACGATGTTTCCACGGGATAGATAATGCCGCGCTGATCGGCGTCGCGGAAGTTCATGTAGATGCGGATGACGTTGGGAAAGTTGATCGCCTCGCGCGAATTCAGCACGACGTTGATGGGCAGTGCGCCGCCCGCCGCGGCGTTGGCGAAGTTATTGGTGCCAGGCCGGCGTTGCACGCCGCTCCGTCCCGGCTCCATCACAAAGCTAACCGAGGAGGGCGCCAGTCCGCTGGCGACCTCGGTGACCAAGGCGGTACTGACAGCCGGTACCGTGTAGGTGAGTTTGCCGCCGCCGATGTTGTTGATTCGTACAGTGGCGCGTGCGATGCCCTTATTGCACAGGTCGCTCGCGAGAAACACCGTGGTGGTTTCCGGCGCCAGCAGCGGCTGCTCAAAGAGTTGGCCGATCGGAACCACGACAATGCCGGATTCGGAACTGGCGATCATCGTCTCGCCGTTGGATGTAAGCACAATCTTGCCGAGAATGCTCTCTGGCATGCGTAGGCCCATCCACACGCCAAGGTTGCGCGAACTCATCAGAATCAGCGCGTCAGCCAGCGGGCGGCCGGCATTCACGGGAGCGGGGTTGATATTGAAGGCGCCGTAGATGGTGTCGCCGTTCGTGGAAAATACCGTTCCGCCCGCGTTGTTGTTGAGGTTGATGCCTTGGTTGGATGCAACGGCGCCCGCTGCGTTGGTGGTGACGATGAACGGATAGTTGTTGACGTTCACCTGGCCGATCACGTTCAGCGTGGCGGTGTCATAGAGAGTGGAGCCCGCCATAAAGCGCGTTCCGTCCGGCGAAATCGACAGTACGCTGGACTGGCCCGTCACGGTGCGGTTCCGCAGCACCGTGCCCGAAGCCGTTTCGTAGACGAACAGCGTGGTCTGCGCCGTGTTGAGCTGCTGGTTGATCGCCACCATGCCGATGATGAACTGCCGGTCTGGCGTGGCCAGCAAACGGCCGGGGAACGGTGTGGCAGGGCGGCCGGCGAAAACGGCCGGCAACGGCGCTGGCGTGGCGATGGGCGGGGGCGAACTCACGGGAATCAGTTGTTGACCGGCTTCCTGCGAGGGGTCGAATATCAACAGCGTATTGAGCGCGTTGTTGGTACCGGCGCCCTGGGTGGTGATCAGCACGCGTCCATCTGCGCCCGCCGCCACGCCTTCCGGCTTGGCGGGCAGCGACACGGTGGCCGATACGCCGTCGCGCTCGAGATCGATAACCGATAGCGTTGAACTCTGCACGTTTGCTACGTAGAGGAACCTTCCGTCCGGGGACATCGCTGCGCCGGAGGGGAACGTTCCCACTTCGATCTCTCCGGCCACCTGCATCAACTCGTAGTTGAAGATCCGCACGCGGTTCCCGCCCGAACTGACGGCATAGACGCGCTTGCGCGCCTCGTCAAGCACGATCTCCGAGGGTTGGCCGTCAAAGGCTACCAGCTTACCGAAGGATGCTCCAGGAATGGTGGTGAGCACCTGCTGCGCGCGCGCTGGCGGCGGGGCTAGGAAGGAAGCCGTAGCCAGGATCGCGGTCTGAATGAGAGCCCAATGCAATTGCAAACGCATCATTATTACGATACCCTAAACCCTTTAGAACGACAGAAGTTTCGCCGCGCAGTCCGCAACTTCATTAGTTTGGGCGGGTTTTCGAATTGAAGACGGTGGGCTGGGAAGCGGAACTCGCAGAAGTTGGGGGAGACAGCCTGCTGATCCGGAACTTGACGAAAGGCACCGTGCTGGCGGACAATGCGATGCCGGCCGACACCAGCGGAAAGCGCCGCACGGGATTGTTGAAACATACCAGCCTGGAGGCGGGCGAGGGATTGTGGATCAAGCCGAGCGAGGGAGTGCACACGTTGTTCATGAGGTTTGCGATTGATGTGATCTTTGTCAATCGCAAGGGAGTGGTAGTGAAGCTTCGCCCGAATATGGTGAAGAACCGCATTTCCCTGTGCCTGCGCGCGAACTCGGTGGTGGAAGTGCCGGTGGGCGTGATTGCGTCCACCGGGACTGCGGTCGGCGATCAACTGGAGTTTGTGCGCGAATGAAAAAGGTACTGGCTTCGACGGTGGCGGTGGTAGGACTGACCGGATGTTCCACTTCGGTGAGCCGGGCGAAGGTGGCGACGCCTCCAGCCGTTGTCGCTGCCCGCAATACTCAGGTCCAGAGTGCCATGGACCGGCAGGTGCGCGACGCAAGCGAAGTGCGCAACGCTGTGGACGCCGGCGAGGGCGACTACGAAGCGCGGCAATTGCGAAACCAACTGGCCGCGCGGCCGCAGAATCTGGAGATCCGGTTGCGCCTGGGGGCGCGCTATGACGCGCTCGGATTGCCTGAACTCGCTCAAGAACACTACCGGCTGGCGGCTGAACGCTTTCCGGGAGAGTCCGCTGCGCAACTCAACTTGGCCCGATCCCTGCACCGGGCCGGCCGATCGGCGGAGGCAGCCTCTGGTTTGGAGGGCTATCTATCCGCCTATCCGGAGGCGCCGGCCGAGGCCCACTCCTGGGCCGGCATTCTCCGGGACTCGCTCAATCACCACCTGACGGCTGAACGCCACCATCGGGCGGCGCTCGACCGTTCGCCGGACGCAAGCTATCTGCACAACAATCTGGGACAAAACCTGGCTCTGCAAGAGCGCGGCGAGGATGCCGTGCGCGAGTTTCGGGCGGCCCTCGATCGCGATCCGGCCAATAGAGTGGCGCGGAACAATTTGGCTGCCGAGTTGGGTGTAACAGACCCGCAGGCAGCGCTATCATTACTCGCTGATAAGAATGCGAGCGAGGCCACGGCGCACAGCAATCTCGCGGCGCTGCTGATCGAACGGGGAAGTTTCAAAGATGCGAGGCGGGAACTGAGCCTGGCGCTGGGGTACGATCCGGCGCATCCGGCCGCGCTCGCCAACCTGAAAATGGTTTCTGACTTGGACGGTAGGCCGGTGGGAGTGATCACACCACGCGCCGCCTCCGGTACGGTTGGTGAAAATCCCTGGCACAAGGTGGGCCGCGAGATGGCCCGCGTTTTCAAGACTTCGGAGACTCGGCGTCCGGAGCAGCCCGCGGCGCGGGAAAAGAAAGCCGAGACGCGAAAAGCAACGCAACTGAACGGGAGTGAATGACGATGACGAAGAAGATGCAGAAATTCTTCAGCCGCCTTTGGCGCGACGAGCAGGGACAGGATCTGGTGGAGTACGCCTTGATTGTGGCCGCCGTCGGTCTTGCGCTGATTGTAACCGTGAACCAGTTGTCGGCCGCCGTTGTGAGCCTGTACTCGAGCATCACGCAGGGCCTGGCCAGTATCGGCGCTTCCGGCCAGTAGCGTAACCGTGCAGGCTCTTCCGGTCGTCTAGACGTCCAGAGCCGCCGTGATCTTTGTGTCTCCACGCCTGATGAAAATAGCCGTGCCCGACCTTGCGCTCTCGGGCTCAGCGCTTACGCTTTTCTGGGCGCTGTTCCTTTACGACGGCGGCCAGCGGCTGTTTCGCGATTCAGACACTGGCTGGCATATACGCACCGGGGAGTCCATTCTGGCCACCGGAAGTCTGCCGCGCGTTGATCCCTACTCATGGTCGAAACCGGGTGAAACGTGGTTTGCCTGGGAGTGGGGCGCGGACGTGCTGATGGGCTGGCTGCATCGCTCCGATGGACTTGCCGGCGTGGCTTGGCTCTATCTGATTCTCATCGCCGCTTGCACCTGGTTGTGGTTCCGGCTGCACTGGGTGGCAGGCGGCGATTTCCTTTTGGCCTGCCTGATGGCGTCGCCGATGCTCTCTACGGTGAACCTGCATTGGCTGGCCCGCCCGCATGTGGTCGGCTGGGTGATGCTGCTTGTATCGTTGCTTTGGCTCGATCGCCTGCCAAGCGGGGCTGGGTGGCGTGAGGGGGTGCGTGGTGGTGTGATGGGCGCCTTGTGGGCCAATCTCCATGCGAGTTTCTTTCTACTGCCGGTGATGGCCGCTGCGTATGCATCGGCGCATATCCTGCGTCCGGTGCTGTGGCCGCTGAAGGCTCCCCCGGAACATGCGCGCGCGATTGGGTACTTGGCTGTGGCTGGCGGTGCGGCGGCCGGCACGCTGGTGAACCCGTATGGTTGGAATTTACACCAGCATGTGGCGCAGTATCTGGTGAACTCGGAGTTGCTGAAGCAGATCGGCGAATTTCAAACCTTCAACTTTCACTCCGAAGGCGCGCTGCAGATTCTCATGACCGTCGCGCTGGCGGGTGTGGGTGCGGTGTTGGCGCTGGGGCAACGGAATGTGGCGCACTTTCTGCTGCTGGCAGGCGTGATGGCGATGGCGTTGCGCTCCGCGCGTGCGTTGCCTCTGCTGGCGCTGCTGCTCCCGCTGGCGGGTGGAGCGATCGCGACGGCGCTGCGAGACGGTTCGGGGTTGCGGCCGGCCTTGGCGAAGCGGCTGCACAAAGGGATGCGCTACTCGGGCAACTTGCGGCTGATGGACGCGGGTTTCTCGGGTTTGGCGTGGGCGCCGGTGCTAGCGCTCGGCGCCTGGGGTTTGCTGCACATGCCGGCTTTGGCCGCGCGCACGGGCTTTCCGCCGGAGGAGTTTCCTGTCGCCGCGGCTGCGCGCACCGTGGCGGAGCTTCCTTCCGATGCGCGGATTCTTGCACCCGATAAATTCGGTGGCTACCTCATCTACCGCTTCGCTGGCCAGCACAAGGTGTTCTTCGACGGGCGGAGCGATTACTACGGCTTGGCTTTCATGCGACACTATACGGAGTTGGTTCAAGCCCGGCCTGGGGCGGAGCGCCATATAGAACGCTTCGGATTCACCCACGCTTTGCTGCCGCCGAACTATTCGCTGCTGGCCTTGTTGCCGCGGATGGGATGGCGGGAAATGTATCGAGACAGCACTGCGGTACTTTTGGCCGCCCCCAGCGGAACTAATCGGAACGAAGCGGGCTTAAAGTGAGGATATCTTGATGGATCGCCAACGGCTACTGACGACCTTTGGTGCAGCATGGATTTCGGCGGCGCTGTTGACGTGGTTTCTCTACTCGCGCACGGCTGCGCCCAAGCAGGACAAGACCGTGAAGGTGGTGGCCGCCGCGCGCGATCTCGCCGCCGGCGAGAAGATCGATAAAGACAAACTCAAGCTGATTACCGTGGCCGAGAAAGACGTGCCGCGAGGCGCTGTGCTTTCGATGAACGAACTGCTGGGCCGCGCCGTGTTGTATCCGGTGAGCGTTGGCGAGCCGGTTTCGAATTCGCGCGTCACCGCGACGACCGGCGCTGAGGGCATCGCCGCCACGATTCCTCAGGGCATGCGTGCGATGTCGGTGCCGTTTACCGATGCCTCCGGCGCCTCTGGGTTGATTCAACCGCGCGCGCATGTGGATGTGCTGTTCACACGCACCGGCAATGCTGTCGAAGCGATGACGGTGACGGTGCTTGAGAACGTCGAAGTGCTGTCGATCGGCCTGAAGACGGTGGTAGACCCGGCGCCCGCGCCTGGTACGACAAACAAAACGGCGGGTTCCAGCAACCAGAACCGCACGGCCACGCTGCTGGTGACGGCGGATCAGGCGCAGAAGCTGGAACTGGCGCGCAATCAGGGCAAGATCAGCTTGTCGCTGCGGAACCCGATCGACAGCGGCACACGCAGTCAGGTTTCACCGGCGTTGATGGAAGAGATTGACCCGCTGCTGCTGGAGCGCACCATGCAAGGGCGGCGCGGAGCAGGGCGGCCCGTGCCGGGCGCCGTGCGCGATCCGAAAGCCTGGGCGCAACTGATTGGCGACGAGAACGCGGCGAAGTTGGCCGCGGCTGCCAAGCCGGCGCCGGAGAAGAAAGAACCGCCCAAGCCGCGGGTGGTGGTGGACGTATTTCGCGGCGACAAGCACGTGCAGGAAATGTTTCAATGAGCCTTCGGAGAATGCAGGCGCGACGCTGGACCGGCGCATTACTCGCCTCGGCAGTGTGGGCGCAGACTGCGCCGCCGAAAGATGTGACGCTTGTGCTGGGCCGCGGCGAATTGATCCAGTTTCCGGGCGATATTGCGCGGGTGGCGGTTTCAGAGCCCAAGATTGCGGACGCGGTGGTGTTGAGTCCGCGCGAACTCATGATGAATGCCAAGTCCACCGGACGCAGCACCATCGTAGTGTGGGAGGCGGCCGCCGCGATGCCACACCGGTACGAAGTGAATGTGCTGGCTGACCGGAGCGATTTTGACGGCGTGTTGAAGTCCATCTCCTCGCAATTGCCGGACTCGCAGATTATCGTGACTGGCAACACCGAGACGATTGTGCTCACCGGCAAGGCGCGCGATGAGCAGCAGTCCAAGCAGGCCGAGGCACTCGCCGCTACGCACGCAAAGAAGGTGCTGAATCTGCTTGAAGTGCCGCCTGCGCCGGAGCCGAGGCAGATTCTGTTGCAGGTGCGGTTTGCCAGCGTCGATCGGGTGGGGCTTTCTGAACTCGGGTTCAACTATTTCAGCCGCAACGAGAAGACGTTGGGCGGCGTGAGCACGCAGCAGTTTCAGCCGCCGCGGTTTAGCCAGCTGCAGTTTCAGGACCAGGCGTTTTCGAACACGTCCATCAACTTTGCCGACCTGCTGAACCTGTTTGTGTTTCGCCCGGATCTGAACATCGGCGCAACGATCAAAGCGCTGCAGAGCCGCAACCTGTTGCAGATTTTGGCGGAGCCGAACCTGATCACACTGGAAGGCAAGGAAGCGAATTTCCTGGCCGGCGGTGAGTTTCCGTTCCCGACCATTCAGGCTACGACTACCGGCGGCGCCACCGCGCCCGTGGTGACGGTGCAGTTCAAGCGGTTCGGGATCCAACTCGATTTCAGGCCGTCGGTGACGCACACGGGCGGGATTCATTTGAAGGTGGCTCCGGCGGTGACCTCGCTCGACTACACCAACGCCGTCACGCTGCAAGGGTTCTTGATTCCCGCCATCGCCGCGCGCAAGGCGGAGACGGAAGTGATTCTGAAGGACGGCGAGAGTTTTGCCATCGCGGGCTTGATCGACAACCGCGTGCTGCAGACGCTCACCAAGATTCGCGGCCTGGGCGATATCCCGATCATCGGCAATCTGTTCCGGAGCCGTGCGACGCGCAAATCGACCGATGAGTTGCTGGTGGTGGTAACGCCGCGTTTCGTCAAGCCGGCACCGGTTGGCGAGAACGTGAAGCTGCCGGATACCATTGAGACCTTCCTGCCCACCGTGGCCGAAGAGAACGCGGCTTCGAAGAAAAAGAGCAAGGATAGGAAAGAACCGAAAAAGCAACCGGAGTTCGTGGGACCCCGTGGGCATCAAGAGCCGCCGAAGAACTAATTCGACGACCATCCTGCGCGTTCACTCGCGGCAGTCCGGCGCCACATCCGTTCAGATGTTGGTGCTGTTGACGGCTGTGCTGTTCGGCTTCATGGGCTTTGCGGTTGATCTGGGGCGGCTCTACATGATCCGCGCTGAATTGAAGAGCGGCGCCAACGCGATCGCGCTCGCCGCGGCCTCGCAGCTAAATGGAACCGACGCGGCGCAAGGCTCGGCGTCGACGGCGGCGCAGACGGCTCGGGCTTCTGCTGGCGGATTCCAGTTGCGCTGGGATTTCGGTGGCATCGCCGTGGGCGGCTCGGCCGGAAACAGCGGTTCGGTGGTGGAAGAGCCGGAGTATTTCGAAACGGCGGAGGGCGCAATCGGCAGCGATACGGGAGGCACGGCAGCTACGGGCACATCGCCCCTGCGGCACGTGCGCGTCAGTGTGACGGCCGAGGCGCCTCTGATTTTCTGGCGATTTCTCGCGCAGGGCCAACAGGGCACTACACCGATTCGCGTGCAGGCCGCTGCCGGAGTTTCCGCGCCGCTGTGCACGGCGTGCGGGATTGAGTCGATTGCGATTGCGGCGCCCGATGCGGCCGACACCGAGAACTTTGGCCTCGTGCCGGGGACGCGCTACACGTTGGGGCAGCAATGCACTGGCGTGCCGAATCCGCAGCCTCTTGCGCCCGCCACGCAGCGGTTGCCGTATCTGCTGATCAATCGCGTGAACGATCAGGCGACGGCATTTGCGGACGAATCCACGCAGGCGCTGCGCATCGGCGCAGGTGGTTTGCCGGGGACGACGAGCGAGGCGCTGTCGTGCGTGAGCGTGAATGCCGTGGAATCGGTTTGGACCGCGGCGACGCCGGTGCAGTGCAACCCTGCACGAGTATCCGCGCAGGTGACGGCGTTTTTGTGCGGCCTTGCCTCGCGCTTTGAAACCGGCACGTTCTCCGGATGCGACAGTGTACCGGAAATTGACGCGGCCATTACCGGGTACCCGGTCGATACCGACGTTGCGGATGTGGAAGACTATGCGGCCTATGCGGGTAACGGCCGCCGCGTGCTGACCATTGTGATTGTGGAAACCATCACCGATCCAGCCGCGCTCACGGTGCTGAGCTTCCGTCAGTTTTTGCTCGAGCCCGGCGCGAATCAAACCAACATCGCGCCGCTCGACACCAACGGCCGCTTTAACGCGCTCTACATTGGCAGCGTCTCGCCGGTGAAGCAGGGGCGCTTTTCGGGCTGCTCGATTGCGGCGGGTCCGGGCAAGGTGGTGCTGCACCAATGAGAGGCAACGGCCGGCGTGCTGCGATCCTGCTCGAAGCAGCGATGTGGATTCCCATCCTCGTCCTGCTGCTGGTGGGCATGATTGAGCTGGCTCGCGTGAGCTATACCTACTACTCGCTGCACAAGATGATGTACTCGATTGCCCGGCTCGTGGGCACGGGGCTCGGCACCTACTTTTGTTCGGACACCGGGACGGTGCAGGACTCAATCACGTTTGCGCTGAACGGCGGGAACCCCGATGGCCAGCCGGTTATGCAGGGCTTGGCGGCGGATCAGATCAACGTCCGGATTGAACGCTACGATCCGGCGTCAGGCGAACTTTCGGTGTGTGAGTGTTCGCAAACGGGCTGCGATGTGGAAGCGGGCGGGCGTCCGCCGGATTTTGTGGTGGTGTCGATTCCGGACGGCTACCCGATGCGCTTGTCGATTCCGTACATGAATATCGACCCCATTCCGCTGCGTCCGCAAGTGAGGGTGCCTTATGGTGGCGGGTAATCGCAGGCGCGCGCGCCGCGGTCAGGCGGCCTTCGAGTACGCGCTTGTCTACAGCGCCATCATTCTCCCGCTGACGTTCATGATCGTCTTTGCGGCGCAGATGATGTGGGTGTGGCACTCGGCCGTGGAGTTTACGCGCGAGGGCGCGCGCTACGCCACCACGCACTGCTATCAAAACGGCGAGAATGTTCGCACGCATATGCGCGCGAACGTGCCGAAGACGTTCGACCAGGATCAGTTCCGCGACGGCGCTGTCGAGATCGACGTAGCGTATTTTCAACGCAACGCCGAAACCGGAGCGCTCGAAGAGTTTACCTGTGGCGGTGCGGAATGTTCGCGTGAGTGCGTGCCAGATGTGGTGAGCGTGCGCCTCAACAATTACCAGTTCACGGCCTTTTTCAGCTACTTTGGTCTGGGGCCGGTGAGCTTGCCGAATTTTTCCACCACGCTGCCCATGGAGAGCGCCGGTTGTTTGCCGGGCTCGGAAAGCTGCCTCCCTTAATCAAACTATGTCGATTGCGATCTTAGTGGCTTCGAGCGATGAACACTTCCGCGAGACGGTGCGCGAGAACCTCGTCAACGTCCCAAACTCGCGCCTGGCGGGCGAGTATCCAGAGGTGACGCCCAACCTGTATATTCGCGTGCTGCAGGATCTCGAGCGCCACCCGGAGGCCGGCCTGGTGCTTGATCTGGCCAGCGACCCCGATGGCGGCATCAAGATCCTTGAACGGATCAAACAGGCTGCGCCTCATGTATACGTGATCGCTTCGAACTACCAGGCCGACGGCGAAGCGGTGATTGCCGCCGTGCGAGCCGGCGCGAATGACTATTTGGTGCAACCCGTGCGGCGGCTTGATTTGCGCGAGGCGCTGGCGCGATTTGAAAAAGCTCCGAAGCATGTCGGCCCGGTGGCTTCGCGGCTCGGGCGCGTCTATGCCTTTCTCGGTGTGAAGGGCGGCGTGGGCACCACAGCCCTGGCCGTGAACTTCGCGGGCGTGCTGGCGCAGCGCAAGCAGAACACCGTGCTACTGGATCTGGATTGGACGGCCAATGACTGTGCCATGCAGATCGGCGCACAACCGCAGTACACGCTGATGGAAGTGGGCGAGAATCTCGACCGCATGGACCAACAGCTCTTTGAAAGCCTGGTGACGCGCGATGCGGTCGGGTTCCTGCTGGTGGGGCCGCCGGATGGCTTGGAGCATCAGGCCTACTTCACCGAGCCGATGTTCCGAGAGTTTGCCAATTTTCTGGTGGAGAAGTACGACTCCATCGTGTGCGACCTCGGCCGCAGCATCACGTCCGAACTCGCGCTCGGCGCGTTGCAGGTGGCCTCGCAGGTGTTTCTTGTGATGGATCAGGACTATCCGTCCATCCGCAACGCACAGCGTTATCTGGGCTATTTGCTGCGCTTCGGTTTCAGCCAGGATCAGGTGAAGATTCTGGTGAACCGGTATTCGAAGAAGGCTGATCCGCAGCACGCCACGCTCGAACAGATTCAATCGACACTGAACATGAAGGTGTTCTACGGCATCCCGCCGTCGCCAGCCGTGCTTGCGTCGATCAACAAGAGCCGCCCGTTTGTGGTCAATCGCGAGGCCGCGGGCGACCTCGATCGCGTCTTCCGCCAGTTCGTCGACAAAGCGGCCGGCCGTAACAAAGATGAGGTGGCGAAGGCCGGATGAGTACACGCCCCCTGCCGCGGCTGACGGCCGGCGCTGAGCGCTGGTTCGGCATCAAGACGCAGATCCACACGCGTCTGCTGAATTCCCTGTCGCCTGAGCAACTGCGCGGGCTCAACAAGGACGGCGTGCGCGAGCAGATCGGCACGGGCATAGAACGGCTCGTCCGCGAAGAGAATATCCCCATGACCGTCGCCGAGCGCGAACGGCTAATCGAAGAAATTCTCGACGAAGTTTTCGGGCTCGGGCCACTGGAACCATTGATGAAAGACCCCACCGTGAGCGAAATCATGGTGAACGGCTTCCAGAGCATCTACGTGGAACGCGGCGGGCAGATGGTGGAGACCGGCATCCGCTTCAAGGATGAGATGCACGTGCGCATGATCATCGAGCGCATTGTTTCGAACATTGGCCGCCGCATCGACGACTCGTCGCCCATTGTAGACGCGCGTTTAAGCGACGGCTCGCGTCTGTGCGCCGTGATTCCGCCGTTGAGTCTGATTGGCCCAGTGATGTCCATCCGCCGTTTTGGCAAGAAGCTGATGTCGGTGGAGGATCTGCTGAAGATCGAAACGATGACGTCGGGCATGCTGGACTTCTTGAGCGGCTGCGTCGAGGCGCGGATGAACATTGTCGTGTCGGGCGGTTCGGGCTCGGGCAAGACCACGATGCTGAATACGCTGTCTCGCTTCATTCCCGACGAACAGCGCCTGGTAACGATCGAAGACGTCGCCGAATTGCAAATGCAGCAATCGCACTTGGTGCGGCTGGAAACGCGCCCGCCGAATATTGAAGGCGCGGGCGGCATCTCCCAGCGTGACCTGGTTATCAACGCCCTGCGCATGCGCCCGGACCGCATCATCATCGGTGAGTGCCGCGGTTCGGAAGCTTTCGACATGATGCAGGCGATGAACACGGGCCACGATGGATCGATGACCACGGTGCACGCCAACACCGCCCGCGACGCGTTTTCACGCCTGGAGACGATGGTGATGATGGCGTCGCAGCACGTGCCGGACTACGTGATTCGCGGGATGCTGAGCGCGGCTGTCCAGTTGGTGGTGCACATGAACCGGCTGCCGGACGGGTCGCGCAAGATCGTGACAATTGCCGAAGTGGTGGAGTCTGACGGCGAGACGACGGAGATTCAGGACGTGTTTCATCTCCAGCGCGAGGGGATGTCGCAGTCGGGCAAGGTGATGGGCAAGTTCCGCGCCACGGGTTACCAGCCGAAATGCCTGCAACGGCTGAAGGCGTATGGCATTCACGTGCCGAACTCAATCTTTCACGAGGAGCACGTGCTCAAATAGAGCCTATGTTCGCAATCGTGGCCTTCATCATATTTTCGGTGGCGCTGTTTGTCGCGGGCTACTATGTGTGGACCGTGCCGGAGCAACAGGAGTCGGCGGTGATTGCCGCGCGGTTGCGCGAACTGCGCACGCGTTCGGGCGGCGGCGCGGCGCGCAAGAGCAGCGGGGCACGGGATCTGGTGCGGCGGGAAGAGGCGGGCGCGTTTGCGTTTTTGGGCGAGTGGCTCTCGTTGTCCGGCAGCCTGCGGCGCGTGCAGGAAATGATCGATCAGGCAGATTTGAAGTACCGTGCGGTGGACGTGATTGGCGTCACGGTGCTGCTGGCGGTGGGCACGTTCTTCTTCCTCGGGCTGCTGGGATTGCAGATGATGATTTTGCGGCTCGTCATCTCGTTGTTGGTCGCCTCCGTGCCGCTGTTCCTCATCATGAAGGTGCGCGGGCGGCGGCTAGGACGCTTTGAGACATTGTTCCCGGATGCGATCGATCTGTTCAACCGGTCGATGAAAGCCGGCCACACGATTCACTCTGGCCTTGAAACAATTGCCACCGAAGCCCTGGAACCGGTGAAGAGCGAGTTTAAGAAAGTGATTGAGGAACTATCGCTCGGCTCGCAGATCGACGCCGCGCTGCTGAATCTCGGCAAGCGTATTCCGATGATCGATCTCAAGTTTTTCATTACCGGCCTGATCCTGCAGCGGCAAACCGGTGCGAACATGACCGAGGTGCTGGACAACCTCTCGCTCCTGGTGCGGGAGCGTTTGAACATGGTGGCCAGGATGCGCGCGCACACGTCGCAGCAACGCTTGTCGGCCGGGCTTTTGTGCGCCCTGCCGATTGGGCTGGGCACGGTGTTCTGGATTCTGAGGCCCGAGATGATGAACCTGTTGATCACCGATGAGACGGGCAACTGGTTCTTCACGGCTGGAATTGTCTCTGAGATTGTGGGCATTCTGGTGATTCGCAAGATGGCGAATCCGAGGTTCTAACGCGATGTTGCTCGGCCCGATTGTTTTCTTCTTGCTCTGTTTCGGCACAGTGGCGGCGATGCTGTGGTCCGGTTTCCAGTTGTTTGCCGGCGCTGCCGCTGCGGCCGAGGAAGGCTCGCCGCTTGACGATCGCCTTGAGGAACTCGTTGCGGCGGGCGGACAGGCGCAGCAGGCCGGTCTGCGCGGCAAGCGCCGCTATGTGGCCGGCGGCGGCGTGATGAATTCGCTGATGTATCTCATCAGTCTGGCGCCGGGCGGGGAAGACTGGCTGCGCGACACGGAAAAAGAACTGGGTGCAGCCGGTGTGCGCAAGCGCGAGATGGTGGCGGCGTACTGCCTCTTTCACGCAGGGTTCCTGGTGCTGTGCCTCGGCGGTATGTTGTATTTGCAGCGCGGCAATGAGCCTGCGAAGATCATAGCGGGTCTTGCTGCGGCGTTCATTCTTGGATGGCTGCTGCCGCGGCAAATTCTGTATCGCCTCGCGGCCCGCTACAAGCGCCGCCTGGAAGAAGCGCTGCCCGACACGGTGGACTTGTTGGGCATCGTGCTGGGAACAGGGCTTTCGCTCGATCAGGCGATGATGCGTGTGAGCGACGAAATGGCGCATATCTATCCGGAACTGGCCGCGGAGTTCTACACGGTGGTGATGCAGGTGAAGGCAGGGCAGGAGCGAACCAAGGCCTTCAATCAACTGGTGCGGCGGACGGGCATTGAAGATATCAAATCGCTGGCGGCGATGATTGTGCAGTCCGAGCGCTTCGGCACCTCGCTCGCGCAAGCGCTCAATGTGTACGCCGACGCACTGCGCATGCGCCGGCGGCTACGGGCCGAAGCGGCGATCGGCAAGGCGGGCATCAAGATGCTGATCCCGATTGTGCTGTTTATTCTTCCGCCACTGTTCATCGTCACGCTGGTGCCGGGGCTGCTGTCGGCCTTCCGTGACCTGCGCGGCGGTATCGGCGGACGCTAACGCTATACTCGACCTTTATGTTGTTTGTGCTGATCCTTTTCAGCGCCGGCTGTCTGTTTGCGCAGGCTCCCGATTCCGTGGCCGGGCGCGCGGCATTTGAATCGCATTGCATGGTTTGCCATGGCAGTGACGGCAACGGCGGTGAACATGCACCGTCTGTGTTGCCCGCGGTGGCGGCGAAGACCGATGCCGAACTCAACGCCATCATCGTAGACGGAGTGGCGGCCAAGGGCATGCCTGGCTTCAAGCAGTTGCCGGAAGCCGAGCGCGTGGCGCTGGTCGACTACATGCGCGTGCTGCAGCAGCACGAGCGCCGCCGCCGTGGCTTTCAGTCCACGCGGCTTAAGGTGAAGCTCACCGATGGCACGCAAATGGAGGGCCTCGCGATTTCAAAAACTAGGCGCGATCTCGCCCTGCGCACCGCTGATCAAAGACTGCAACTGCTGCGGAAAGCGCCAGGTGACACGCATCGCCGCGTGACGTCGCAAGCCGATTGGACGAGCATGCATGGGGGCCTCGATGGCAACCGCTAGTCGGCGCTGAAGCAACTCACACCGAAGAATGTGAGCCGGTTAGGCGTGGAGTGCGTGTATGGGGTGCCGAACGCGGGCCGCTTGCAGGGCACGCCGCAGGTGCATGAAGGCGTGATGTATGTCACCGACACGAACCGCGTGATTGCGCTCGATGCGGGCACGGGCGCGCGGCTGTGGGAGTACTCGCGACCATCGACGGCGGGCCTGGTGGGCAACGCGCGTTCGCCGAGCAACAACCGCAGCGTTTCGATCGCGGGCGACAAGGTGTTCATGCAGAGGGACCAAGCGCATCTGATCGCGCTCCATCGCCACACGGGGCAAATGTTGTGGGACACCGAAATGGCCGACTATCGCCAGAACTACAACGCCACCGGGTCGCTCCTGGCGGTGGAGAACGTGGTGGTGGCCGGCACAGCGGGCGGGGAACAGGGCGTGCGCGGGTTCCTTGCGGGCTACAATCAGCAGACGGGCAAAGTGCTGTGGCGCTTCTGGACGATTCCCGCGAAGGGTGAACCGGGCTCAGAGACCTGGGACGGTTCGGACATCGAGCATGGCGGCGGGCCGACATGGCTCACTGGCAGCTACGACCCCGAAACGAAAACCGTGATCTGGCCCACCGAAAACGCAGGCCCGATTTCAACGGCGACAATCGCAAGGGCGACAACCTCTACACATGCTCGATCATCGCGCTCGACGTGAACACCGGGAAACTGAAGTGGCATTTCCAGCCGACGCCGCACGATGAGTAGAATTGGGACGCGATTGCCCCCGTGTTGCTGGTGGACGCGGTGTGGCGCGGGCAACCGCGCAAGCTGGTGCTGCAGGCGAATCGCAACGGGTTCCTCTATGTGCTCGATCGCGCGAACGGGAAGATGCTGATGGCCACGCCGCTGGTGAAGAAGCTGACGTGGGCGAAAGAGATTGCGCCGGAAGGGCGGCCTGTGATGAATCCCAATTCGGTGCCGACGAAAGAGGGCGCGCTGATTTGCCCGGCTGTGGAAGGCGCGGCGAATTTTTTCTCCACCTCGTTCAACCCCGCTACGAGGCTTTTCTATGTGAACACACTTGAACGCTGCGCGATCTATACGAAGCAGGCGACGCCGGAATGGGAAGTGGGCCGCAACTATTACGGCGGCGGCGGGCGGCGTGACCCGAACGACCAGCCGCAGAAGTTTCTGCGGGCGTTCAATATTGAAACGGGCAAGGTAGTGTGGGATATTCCGCAGGACGGTCCGGGCGATACGTGGACGGGCACGCTGACCACGGCGGGCGGGCTGATGGTCTACGGCGACGATGCGGGCCTGCTGGCCGCGGCCGACGCGTCGACGGGCCGCAAGCTGTGGAGCTTTCCGTTCAATGACCCGCTGCACACCTCGCCCATGACATACATGTTCGACAACAAACAGTAAGTGTCGATTATCGTGGGCAGCATGGTCTTTTCGTTTGGAGTGAAGTAATGCGCCTCGCGCCGTTGCTCTGGACTGCGGTGCTGGCGGCCGCACAAACTCATCCGCTGCAAGAGGCCGTGAACGCGGCGCGCACGAACAACACGGCTGCGTTGGCGGAGGTTTTCGCGGGCGGGCTTCCGGAGATGAAGGGCCGCGATGGAGCGCTTGTGTGGGGGCAGGAGTTTCTGTTTGCCGTAGAGAGCGCAACGCCTGCGACGGTGGCGATCGATAAGCAACCGCCTGTGTCGATTAAGCCTCTTCCCGGTACGCCGTACTTTTATTTGCTGAAGACGCTGCGCATGGGCGCGACGCATTCTTATCACTACTTCGATGGCGCGGGCCAACCGCTGGGCGGCTATGAAGTGGCGGCGTACAATCCGTATTCGTATCCGTTGCCCGGCGTCGCACGCGGGAAGCTCTCGGAGAAGAGAAGGCTCAGGTCATCGATCTATCCGGGCGTGCGGGCGAATTACTGGGTGTACGCCAATGCCGGCCTCGACATGGTGAACGGCACGCCGCTGACGGTGTGGCAGGACGGCGAGACGATCGCGGGCAACGTGGATCTGCTGCGGCTGCGCCTGCAGATCGTCACCGACAACATGGTGGCGCGGGGCGCGATTCCTCCGATGGTGGATGTGCTGATTCAACCGGGCCAGGGCGGCACGAAAATGCGCAGCATTCAATACGACACCGTGTCGGGCACCTACGGCGAGTATCTGCGGCAAGTATCTGCTTGAAGAAGTACTGCCAGACGTGGAGTAGACGTCCAAGCTGCGGCTCGATGCGTACTCACGCGCCGTGGCCGGCGCATCGTCTGGCGCCATCTCTGCGTTTAACGTGGCGTGGTATCACCAAGAGCAGTTCAGCCGCGTGCTGTCGCACATCGGCAGCTACACCGCTCTGCAGTGGAAACCGGAAGAGCACCTCGATGGCGGCTACATCGTGCCGTTCAAAGTGAATCGCGAAGCGAAGAACAATCTGCGCGTGTGGCTTTCAGACGGTGCCGACGATGGAGAGAGCCGCGCGGGCAATTGGCCGTTGAGCAACATGGCCCTGGCGAACGCGTTGAAGCTGCGCGGGTATGATTTTCATTTCCGGTTCGGCACCAGCATGCATGTGATTGCGGAGGGCGCGATGGATTTGCCCGAGTCGCTTGCGTGGTTTTGGCGCGAGTACGACGCGGGGCGGTGTGGGCAAGTGTACGAGATGGACGAAGAGGAACGCAAGAAGCCCGTGTTTCGTGTGACGATCACGAACCGTGAGGCATGGTGAGCAGCAATGGAACGTAGAGAAGCAATTCAACTGGTGGTGATTGGCGGCGGCAGCGTAGCGGGGGCGCAGGCGCAGGAGCATCAGCACGCGCCGGCCGCTGCTGCGGCCGCGACGGCGAAGTTCTTCACCGCACCGCAAAGGAAACTGGTGGAGGAAATCGCCGAGATGATCATTCCGGCCCACGCGCATTCTCCTGGTGCGCGCGAGGCGGGCGTCACGGTGTTCATCGAAGACCTCGCCGCCAGTGACAAAACGGCGTGGACGGAGGGACTCGCTGCGGTGGACGCCGGCGCAGGCGCGCTTCGGCAAAGCATTTCCTGCCTGCACCACCGCGCAGCGCCATGAGTTGATGCAGGCGTGGGCTGCGGCCGAGCGCAAACCGTCCACACCCGCCGAGTAGTTCTTTGTGCGCATCAAGCGGCAGACCATCTCTGGCTAATACACCTCGAGCGTGGGGCTGCTCAAGGAGCTTGAGTACAAAGGCATCGTGCCGATTTTGCAATATCTGGCGTGCCAGCATCCAGCGCATCAGGAGGCCAAGTAGGTAGCCGCACCATGCTGACGATCACTCGCGATACGCCCACGCGCCAGTTTGACGCCATCATCATCGGCACCGGCCCGTGCGGCGGCTTTGCCGCGAAGGAACTGACCGAACGCGGCATGGATGTGTTGGTGCTGGACGCTGGTCCGATACCTGTGGCCGGCAGGGACTTTGCGCGCCACGAATGGCCGTGGCAGCAGCCTGGGCGCGGTCTGGCTGCTGAGCGCCGCCGCCCGGAGCGCCCCAGCGACCGCGTGCCGCTCTTGTGGGCTCGGCACCCAGACCATCCGTTCACCACCGAGCCCGGCAAGCCGTTCACGTGGATCCGCTCGCGCATGGTGGGCGGGCGCTCACTCCACTAGTCTCGCGCGACGCACCGGCTGAGCGACTTCGATTTCAAAGCGGCCTCGCGCGATGGGTTCGGTGAAGACTGGCCCGTCAGCTACGCGGACCTTGCGCCCTTTTACGATCACGTCGAGGAACACATCGGCGTCAGCGGCTACATGGCGGGTTTCCCGCCATTGCCTGACGGCAAGTTCCTGCCCGGCATGCCGCACAACTGCGCTGAGGAACTGTTCCGCCGCACGGCCAAGCGCATGAATCTGCCGGTAACGCAGCGGCGTCTCGCGCAACTGACGCGCCCGCACAAGGGCCGCCCGGCGTGCCGCTTCTGCGGCGCATGCATACAGAGCTGCGATATCGGGGCCATGTTCAACTCGATCGTGTCGACGCTCCCAGTGGCCGCGGCCACCGGGAGGATGCCGCTGCGGCCGGATTCGGTGGTGCGCGCCGTGACGATGGCCGCCGACGGTCGCGCGCGCGGCGTCTCTTACATTGATCGCCAAACACGGCAAGACTACGAGGCGCGCGGCAAGTTCGTGATCGTCGCCGCGTCGACGCTCGAGTCCACGTGTATTCTGCTCAACTGCGCCAAGGACGGCCACGTTAATTCGAGTGCCACGCTGGGGCACTATTTGATGGACCAGGTGTCCGGCGCTAGCGTCACGGGCTTTCTGCCGGCGCTACGCGGCAATGCGCCGCGGAACGACGACGGCAAGTCGAGCGGCACATTCATTCCCAATTTCCGCAACCTCAAAGACGAGCACCCGAAGTTCATCCGGGGCTACTGCATGAACATGAGCGGCGGGCAGACTTCGAGTCCGGGGTTTGCGCTCGTGATGCCCGGCTACGGCGCCGATCTGAAAGAGTCGATCCGCAAGAACTACCCGGCGGTGGCGCGCATCTACATGTCGGCCGGCGAAATGCTCCCGCGCTTTGAGAACAAGGTGGAGATTGACCCGGTGCGCAAGGATGCCTTTGGCATTCCGGTGCTGAAGATCACCTGCACGTTCAGCGACAACGAGCGCGCGATCTGGCAGGACTGCACCGACATGAGGAAGGAAATCTTCACGGCCGCGGGCGGAGAGATTCGCGAAGTGGGCCGCAGCATCTCGACGCCGGGCGGGCTGATTCACGAAGTGGGCACGTGCCGCATGGGCAAAGACCCGAAGACCAACGCGCTGGACCCGTACTGCCGGATGCACGACATCAAGAACGTGTACGTGTTTGGCGGCGGGCCGTTTGTTACCACGGGCTCGTACCACCCGACGCTGACGATGATGGCGCTGACCGTGCGCGGGTGTGAGCGCCTGGTGCGCGAAGCTTCACTCAATCAGGACGCGCCGAGTTCGGAGCGAATGGCTCCGGCGATCAAGGCGCAGTGGTTCTCCACGGATTCGTTCGTGGGGCCTTCCACCATCACGCGCAAAAGCGGCTCGGTGCCAGAGAAACGCACCAGCACGCGGCCATCGGAACCCAGCGACTGCTCGGCCGCCTCAATCGCGGCGTTCACCGCCACGAGATCGGCCAGCGGGCGGCGTTCTTTGACGCGCAAGTTCACCAGCTTCTGCGGGTAGCTGTGAAAGCCCTCGGTCAACTCGTCAAGCGGCTTGCCGGTTTGCTGCATCACTTCGAGCACACGCAGGGCGGTCAACAATCCATCGCCCGTGGTGGCCTGCTCCATGAAGATGAGATGGCCGGACTGTTCGCCGCCGATCGGCGCGCCGCGCTTCACCATTTCCTCGAGCACATACTTGTCGCCCACCGCCGTGCGGATCAACCCGATCCCGTCGCGTTCGAGCGCGCGCTGGAACCCGAGGTTCGACATCACTGTGGCTACCACCACCGGCGAGCCGTCCTTGGCATGAAGCCGCCCTCGCGCGTGCAGGTAGCGCGCCATCATCAGCAACACCGCGTCGCCATCGACGATCGCGCCGGACGCCGACACCGCAATGCAGCGGTCCGCATCGCCGTCAAAGGCAAAGCCTGCCGCGGCCCGTTCGGCCACCACCCGTGCGCGGAGCTTGTCCACGTGCGTGGCGCCGCATTCGAGGTTAATGTTGCGGCCATTGGGCTCGGCGTTCGTCACCACCAGATGCGCGCCCAGGCGTTCGAGTGCTTCCGGCCCCAACCGCGACGCCGCGCCGTTGCCGCAATCGAGCACGATTTTCATGCCATCGAGGCGTCCGGGGAAAGTGGAGAGGAGGTACTCAAGATACCGCGCATCCAGCCGTGCTTCGACTTCCATCACCCGCCGGGTGGCTTCGATGCCCTCGGTGAGCAGCCGGAAAATGACCTTCTCAATCTCCAGTTCTTCGCTGTCCGGCAGCTTGTAGCCGGAGTGGCCAGCGATCTTGATGCCGTTGTCCTGAAACGGATTGTGCGAGGCCGAAATCATCACGCCCGCCACAAACGTATCATTCTTGGTGAGGTAGGCGACGCCGGGCGTGGTGATGACGCCAGCAAAGCGAGCCCGCACGCCTTCCCGCGCCAAGCCGCCTGCCACCTGTTCCGCGATCCAGGATCCCGATTCACGGGTATCCATACCGACGACCACTTCGGGCGTTTCCCCGGCTGGCGCATGCGACCGGCACCAGGCGCCCAGAGCCGCACCCGTGGCATGCACTGTGCGCGGATCTAGCGGGGCTTTGCCCGCCACGCCGCGAATTCCATCCGTTCCAAAGAGCTGCCGCGACACTTTGATTCCCTCCTCTTTCCTTCGCTGGCCCGTCTGATCGGAACTGCGGGCTTAGTTGCGCTTAACACGGAGACGCACCGTAACGCGGCCGTCTCCCACGAACCGGACCTGAGGGTCTGGCAGATAGGCGTGCACCTGATAATCAACCACTGCCGCCTTCAACCCGTCGACGTCGATAGGATCGGTATCTACCGTATCGATACGCGTCACGCGCGTTTCGGGTCCTGTAATGCGGAGAGTGGCAGGCGTTGCCGTCTGTTCCAGAATCTCCAGGCCCTGGGCACCAGCCCCGCGTAAGCGAATGGTTACACGTATTTCCTTGGTTTGACGCCGCTCAAAATGCAAACGCACCTGCGCGGGCACGGTCCGATCCAACGAGACTCCTAACGGCAAGCCGAGCGACAACGGGTCAATCGGAAATGTACGATCTCCGGGCTGGTCCACGGCGCTGAGATCAAGCAGCACGCGCGCGTCGGCCAACATAGCCGCGTTCAGCTTGGACGCAGGACCTCGGACTTCCAAATGCACCTTATCCGATGCATCGGAACTCATCTCCAGATCTCTAGGCAGATTCTTGTATTGGATGGGGGCCAACACGCTGGTGGCGAGTTCTGACTCCTCCACCACGCCCAACCACAGCAGCGATGCCAGCACCAGAGATCCCGCCTTGTACTTCCAGTTGCTGGTGACGATTTGAATCACGAGTTCACCGAGTCCGGAGTGGGCGTCGCGGACACGGCGACGCGAGCGGCCCCTTGGTTAAAGCTGGTCTCGTCGGTCTGGTTGTTCAAGTGGCTGGAAATCAGCTCATCCAATTGTTGCAGGTTGAGGCCCTTGCGCAGATGCCCGTAGCCGGCGGCGGAAATGCGCCCGGTTTCTTCGGAAACGATGATGGCCAGGCAATCGCTATCTTCGGTGCCTCCCATGGCCGCGCGGTGGCGCGTACCGGCTTTGGACATCACCGGGTTGGTGGTAAGCGGCAGAAAGCAGGCGGCCGCGGCGAGGCGTTCGTTCTGCACGATCACGGCGCCGTCATGCAGCGCGCCCTTGTTTTCAAAGATGGAAAGTAGCAGGTCGCGCGAAACCACTGCGTCGATGTGCACGCCGCTTTCGACGAATGTCCGCAGTCCCATGTCGCGTTCCAAAACGATCAGCGCCCCGGTGTGGGTGCGCGAAAGTTGCTCCACGGCCAACAGGATTTCCTCAACAAATTCCCGGCGCTTCAGACGGCTGGTAAAGCCCACCCAGTCGTGCCTCCCGAGGCGCGCCAACAGCCGGCGGATTTCGCTTTGGAACATCACAATGAGGCCGAAGGCGGTGTAGGGCGCCAGCGTGGCCAAGAGCGTACGGAGCAGTTCAAGGTTGGCCGCCCGCGCAAACAGGTAAAGGCCCGTCAGCACGGAAATGCCGGCCAGTGCGTGCGCCGCGCGGCGCCCTTTGATCATTAGCATTAACTGATAGAGAAGAAATGCAGTCAGTACGATGTCGAGCACCGCGGCAGGCGTGAGCCGACCGGCCGTGGAGGCGAGCATCTCGTGCAAAAGTTCCATGACTGTTGGGTGCTAAGGTGATTTAATTGTAGCGTTTAACGCAAGGGCGAGGAAGAGCAATGGCCCGATCCGCCTGCGAAGGAGCATCGGGCCGGAGCCGGAAAAATGACAGAGAAGCTGCTAGGCGCGGCTGAAAACGGTGCTCGTCAGCGTGCCAGTGCTGTCGGCGAACGACTCCTGCTGGATGCCCATTGACCGCAGTATGCTGAGATACATGTTCGACATCCGCGACTCGCCGTTGCGCCAGTACTGGCCGTGCTTGAGGCCCATATTGACGCCCCCAGCCAGCATGGTGGGGATGTTCACCGGATTATGCGTCGTTGAGGCGCCGCTGCCGAACAGCACGATGGTATTGTCGAGCAGGCTCCCCTGCCGGTCCTTGTACTTGTTCAGTTGCGTGAAGAAGTAGGCCACCTGGGTGGCCAGGAACCGGTCGTATTTGGCGAAGTTGAGCTGCCCTTCTTTGTCGGTGGCGTGTGAGAGATTATGGTGAGTCTTGCTGAGGCCGAGTTTGATGGGGAACGTGTCGCTGATGCCCATGCCGTCTTCCCGGTTCAGCATGAAGGCCACCGAGCGCGTAATGTCGGCATCGAAGGCAAGCGTGATCAGGTCGAACATCGTGCGATAGAAGTCAGCGGGCTCGCCTTCGTTCGTCGCATCGAGATTGAGATGCGAGTAATCCTGCTTCTTCAGCGGAATGTCGATCCACTTCTCCGAGGCAATCAGGCGCGATTCGACTTCGTTGAGCGACGTCAGATACTGCTCCATGCGCTCACGGTCAGAACGGCCGAGCTGGCGGTCAAACGACTTGGCGCTCTCGGCCACCGCATCCACCAGCTTGATGCGGCGCTGGAGCTTGGCGCGTTCAAACTCAAGCGACCCGCGGTCGCCACCCTTGAACAACCGGTCGAAAATGCGGCGCGGGCTGTTCTCGGCGGGAATCGGGCGGCCTTCGAGGCTATAGGAGATGGTGCCGGTGCGCGAGAGGAATCCGGTGCCGGCGTCAATGGAAAGCACCAGCGACGGCTGCCGGCAGTGCTGCTTGGTGTGCTGCGCGATTACCTGATCCAGCCCGGCCGTGTTGTAGGTGCCCGGCTTCGGGTTGTAGAGCGGAGCGCCCGTGAGCCACATGTCCGAGCACGTGTGCGGGTCTGACTTCGGACCGCTCGGGTGATGCATGCCGCCCATGAAGCTGAGCTGGTTGCGGAAAGGCGCAAGCGGTTCGGTGGACTTGCCAAAAACAAACTGGCCGTCCTTTTCCTGGCGCGGGAACCATGCCCAATCGTCAATGCCGTGATCGGTGTTCGGCAGCGACATACCATTGGCCGTGTACATGGCGCAGAAGCGGCGCGGCAAATGGTCGGTCACTTCCGCGCCCATGGCGTCCAATGCCGGCAACGCGAGCGACACTCCACCCAAGCCCTTGAGAAACGCGCGACGATCGATGGTCATTTCCTCACTTCTCCAAGAACGCTTTGCTGTTTACGACGTACCGGATCATGTCCTTCATCCGATAGCCGCCCGGCTTCAACTTCAAGCCGTCTTGCTTCAAAAAGTTAACCTCATTGTATGCCAGTGTGCGGCCGTTTGCATAGGTCTGCATGTGCTTGAGGACGCTGAAGGCCACCTGGTCAATCCGGGTTTCGATCAAATGGCGTTGCAGGTCTGCCAAGCCCGCGACATCCTTGTCGTCCGGCAACGTGGCGCGCGCGTCCGCCGCGTGAGTCTTGAGCCGGCCGCCGGCATCGAACTCTTCCATCGCCACGCCATACGGATCGATCTTGGCGTGACATTGGCGGCAGGCCGACTGATTGCGGTGCGCTTCGATGCGCTCGCGTAATGTCATGCCCTTTTCTGCTTCCTTCAGCGCGGGCACGTTCGGCGGCGGATCGTCCGGCGGCTCGGCCACGATACGGCGCGCGATCCAATTGCCCCGTTTCACGGGGTTCGACTCGCGTCCGTCGCTCAAGCCGGCCATGATGGCGGGCTGCGTGAGCACGCCACCCAGTTCAGGGCGCCCGTGCGGGATCACGGCAAAACGGAACCCATCCTCGGTCTTGTCGGCGAGGTCGTAGTAGCTGGCCACCACTTCGTTGGCCACAATGAAGTCGGAAGCCACCAGATTCTTCACAGGCAGATTGTTCCGCAGCAGATGTTCGATGAAAGCGACCGGTTCATCCTTGAGGTGCGCGCGGATGTCGCGCGTCATGCGGGGGAAGCTCTTTTTGTCCGGCTCCAGCACCTGGAATTTGTCTAGCGCCAGCCACTGCGACGCAAACTCGCGGATGAACTGCGAAGCGCGCGGGCTCGATATCATGCGGTCAACCTCAGCATCCAAGCGCGCACGCAAAGTCCCGTTGGCGGCAAGGCGAAGCGTTGTACGGTCCGGCGGCGCGTTCCACAGGAAGTAGCTCAGCTTGGAGGCGAGTTCATAGGCGTTCAACGGCTCCGGCGCAGGGGAAGCGCTGCTTTCCACCAGGAACAGGAACTGCGGCGAGGTGAGTACCACCAGGAGCGCATCCTTTACGCTACGTTCAAAGTCCCTGCCTGCCGCGTACGTCTTGTTGAACACCCCGATCAGCGCGGCCTCTTCGGCGGCCGTCACCGGGCGGCGGAAGGCTCGCGTAGCGAAGTTGCGGATGATCTGGCGTGCATAGACGGCTGGGTTGGCCTTGGCCGGTGAGTCGATAAAGATACTGCGGTGCGAAGCCGGCGGCCAGGAATCGTAGTAGGGGCCTTCGAATTCTACTGACTGAATGGCCAGTCTCGGCATGTCGCGGCCGTCTGTGTACTCGCTTCGCACGCCGATTTCACGCACGCCCGCCAGGTAGTTCACATTGTCCTTTTCGACATTCGGGTTCGGGTAGTTACGGATCGAACCCTCAAAAACGAACTGCCCGGGCGTGGTGGAGGCCATCTGCTGCGCCGGACCAACGGGAGCGAGTGTGCTGCCGCAATCGCGCCGGAACCCGAGATGCACACCCACGCGCGGGGCACGCTTTTCAAACGTGAGAAAACGGCGCTCCATGGGGTCGCTGCCGCGGAGGGGCGTGAACACCACGCGATCAATGTCGCGCACGCCTGTGTTTTCGGTTTTGACTTCGAGCGGCCCGGCCGGCAAGCGCAAGGCGAGAAACGAGGGCTGGTGGAGCGTGCCAGCGAAGCGGCGTGCGCCGAGCCGCATCGACAATTCTGGCGCTTTCTCAGGCGGAGGAATCGCAAACTCGCGGCCCGGCTCAATGAGCGCCTGCAACTCGGCTTCGCTAAGCGCGCGCCGGTACAGCCGCACCTCATCCATGTCGCCGCGGAACTGCGGACCGGCGGGGACACGGCCGATGCGCAGCGCCATTTTCGCGTTGTCGAGGTCAGCATCGGAGATATCGCCCTTCGCCACCGCGTAGCCGTTCACGTACAGAACCGTCTGGTTCTTGCCGCCGCGTTTGACAATGGCCGCCACGTGTTGCCACACATCATGACGAATCACACCGGGCAGAGACTGGACGCTGCCAGCAGATTGCGTGTCGGCGCTGGAGGCCTCAAACCGCAGCATGCCCTTGTTATCGTTGATCATCAACAGCCAGCCGTGCATCCAGTTCAAACCGCCCGCGGCGACGAGGCCCGCGCGGCGCTGCTGGCGCGGGTGGATCCAGGCGGCCACTGTGAAGTCTCCGGTGCCCACATTCATTGCCGGTGTCCGGTCCGCCACTGCCGCAGTACCCATGCCGCTGAAGGCGATGGCCTTGCCGAAAGGAGAGTCGTCGGTGAGCTTGGCGTTGCCTTCCATGGTGAGGCCGTCTGGCGATTCAAACTTCCATTCGCCGCCAAGGCCTTCGCTCAGGCGCGATGCGTCCGGTGAGGGCGGCGTGTCGCCGCGCGTGCCCTTGTAGACATCCACTTGGTAAAGGCCTGCGGTCGGGATCTCCACCGTCTGCCCCGTTCGGGTTCCGCGCGCCGTGACCGCGCCCGCCGAGCCCTCGGGGCGCGACGCGGCGTCTTCGTCCAGCAGCAGGCCGTCGTCATATTTGGCGGCGTTGACCGTTACACGGAAGCGGCCGTGATTAGGCAACTCGCGTACCGGAATCTTGAAGTTGGCTTTGGGACCGTAGGTCCCGTCGGCGGTGAAAATCTCGTCGTTCGGAATCGCGGGGCGCAGGAGTAGCCCTTCGGGCGCGGTGCTGTAGGCTTGGCCCTTGGGGTAACCATGGCTGCCGCGCACATCGGCGAAGACCGCGTGGTAGATGCTGTCGTACTCGCGCCACCCGCGTACTGTGTCATTGCCCTGATAGCCTTCGATGAAGCGAAACTTGGTGCGCATCGCCACGGGCTCAAACGGAAAGGGTTTCACGGGCCGGGGCTGCGTGATGAGCACGTCTTTGTTTTCGAGCAACTCGCTGCCGGCGCCGAGAATCAACTTCTCGGGAATCGGGTTCGGGTTCACGCCCTCGCCAAGGTCCAAACGGAATTTCTGAATCGCGGGCTTGACGTCGGGATTGACGATCACGCGGCTCAGGGCTTCTTCGGCGATCTCAAAATACGCCTCAGTCAACAGAGGGTTCAGTTGCAACGTTTCCTTGTTGTTGACGAAGCCGTCTTTGGAGACCGCGTCGGGAGGCAAGGCTTCGGTGAGGTCGTTGTCGTCAAGGAGTAGCAGGTCGCGCAGGGTGTTACGGTATTGCGCAATCGTGAGCCGCCGCGCCATGCCGTTCTTTGGCGTGGGCCGTGCCCGGGCTACTTCGAGCGCGCGCGTGATCCACTCGATCACAGCCTTACGTTCTTCGGCGGAAGGCTGAGGCAGCCCTTTGGGCGGCATGGACCCGTCGGCGATCTTCTTCTCCACGTGCTCCCAGATGGTGAGGTGGCGATCCTCGAGCGAGGCGTTGAGAGCCTCAAGACGCACGCCGGCTACGGCGGTTTCGGTGTTGTGGCACTGGAGGCAGTTCTTCTTGAGGAAAGGCGCTACCGACTTGGCAAACGCCGGCTCAAGCGCGGCCGGAGCGTTTTCGGCGGCTTGGATCCAGGCAATGCCCAGCAGGCTGAGCAACCCGAGGGCGGGCAGAATCGTACGGCGGCGAAACTGTTGACGTTGCATAGGAACCGGCAACATCATTATTTCATACTGTCCCAATCCTGCTCCGTGCTTTTTCGCCGAAACTCCTGCCGCGCCGACGGGTTTGTCTGGTCAGAAGTGCGATTGCATGATGCGCGGCAGACCGCGTTTCCGATTGCCTGTTTGGAGGATCTTGAAAATGTTGAACCGAACAGTTGCAACCTGCCTGACCGCCGCCGCCCTGGCGATGCTGTTTGTCCATCCTGAGGAACTGAGCGCGCGCAAAGTAGTGGTGCGCCGCGGCCCGGCGGTACGCCGAACCGCGGTGGTGGTGCATTCCGGGCATCCCATCCGCCGCTCTGTCACGCGCACGGTGGTGGTGCGTCCGGCACGCACGCGTGTCGTGGTCGGCGCGCCACTCGTGTTCTTACCCGCCGTGGTATGGGGCGCGACGATGGTGCCGCTGCCTCCGCGTGACCGGCTGATCTGGGAAGATGCCGAGACGATCGAACGCGATGAGGAGTGGGTGGATTCGAACTTCGGCGTCGACCGGCGTGGCGACGCGTTGTTCCTCCAGGTCGACGGCCGCGCGCAACTCGAATTTGCCGAGGTGACGTTTGAGAACGGCAACGTGCAGGTGGTGGACTTCAATGACCGCGTCTACAAGTCCGGTATCTACGAGCTGCTGAACTTCGCCGATGGACGCCACGTGAAGACCGTGCGACTGCTCGCCAAGTCGCAGAGCGGCAAAACGAAATTCACCATCCACATGAAAAAGTAGCGTACCCGGCGCGGGCTGCCGCTATTTCTTCGCCGGCTCCGCGCCGGCATTGGCGGGCGGCGGCGCCGCCGCCAGCATCTTCTCACCCTTCCGCACCTGCTCGAAATACTGCTGCACGTAGTGCTGCAAATGCTGCGGCACTTCGTCTCGGTGAATCTGGCTGCCCGCGTCTGTGTGCTGCGCGCCGCGCTGCGTGTAGCCCGTGCGCAGATTTTGCTGCTTGCCGCTGGTGACCTCCACCATCACGTCGCCCTTGATGTTTTCGGCGCGCTTGCCGAAGATCGCACTCAGCTTGCCCATCGCGGCGGCTTGCTCGGCGTCCTTGAGGTCCTTGGCGCCGTCCTGCTTGCCCATGCCGCTCTTGGCTTCATTCGGAGAACCGCCTTCCTGGCCTTTGTCGTTCGACTGGCCCTGGCCCGCCTGCGCCTGCTGCTCGCTCTGTTCGCCTTCGCGGTTGGGGTCGTCGCTCGGCTGGCCCTTGGCCGAATGGTCGCCTTTCCCCTTCTCGCCCTTTTGCCCGCCGCCTGACGGGTCGCCCGCCTTCTTCTGCCCGCCCTTTTGATTCGATGTCTGCTGCTTACCGGCGCCCTGCTGCTGTTGCTGCGGGATTTTGAGCTTGGCCATCAGGTTCGCCATCGCATCGCGCATCTTGTCCATGAGGCTCGCGTTGTCGCCCGCCTGCTTGCCCGCGTCGTTCTTCTGATTCTTCGCGGCCTCATCGCCGCCCTTGGAGGAATCGCCGGAGCCTTCTTTGTCATTCGGATTCGCGGCGGTCTTCTCGCCTTCCTCGGACGGCTCCTCCAGGCCTTCCTTGTCAAAGCCTTCCTGACCTTGCGTCTTCACCTGCTGTTGATGCGTCTGTGCGCTCGGCTGATCGGTGCCCGCATTCGGGTCGGGCGTGTCCACTACTTCCAGTGCATCGTCGGACGCTTTGTCGAGTTGGTCTTTCGGGTCTTGATCCGGGTTGGTGATGTCGATGCCGAGCGGGTCTTGCCCGGGCATCTTGGGACCTTTGCCCTTTTTCGCCAGCGTGGTCTCAGGCGCGAGTTGGAAGAAATCGGAGACGGCTTCGACGATCGGCTTTTGCACGCTGAGGCTGCAGGAGGTCCCGTAGCGAATCAGGAACAACGCCACGGCGGCGCCGGTGAAAAGCAGTGCGGGCATCAGTTGCTTCGGAACACGCCACGGGATCGCTTCGGCGGCCGAGACCCGGACCGCGAGTTCTTCGGCCTGCGCACATTGCGCGGCGATCAACTGGGCTGACCCCGCGCGGCCGTCGGGTTGTTGAAAGTGGAAGGCGGTCGAAATGGCGTCTTTCAGATCCAGCCGTTGGTCCACCGTTTGCGCCACGCTATACGGCGAAGGCGAGGCGCGCCGGGCGCGCCACCCGCTCAACCCCGCGCCGCCGAGAAACAGTACCATCGGCCACCACCAATCGAGAATTTGCGTGCCGATGAGCAGGAGCACGATGGCGCCGCCCATCGCGGCAATCAGGCCCACGCTGAGTTGCTCGCCGATGAGGTTGGCCAGCGTGCGCCGGCGAGCTGCGCCGACGAGATGATTTACCGCACTCGATGTAGTAGCCAAGGTTGCTCCTAATTTTATGTCACCATGGCGAAGATGACCAAGCAAGAGATCTTGCTGGCGGACCGGGAGTTCCTTTTCCCGGCGCTATTCCACTACTTTCGTGAGCCGCTGGTGGTGACGCGCGCCAAGGATCAGTGGGTGTGGGACGCCGACGGCAATCAGTACCTCGACTTCTTCGGCGGCATTCTCACCGTCTCGGTGGGGCATTGCAACGAGTTTGTGAACAAACGGGTGCATGCGCAGCTCGATACGCTGCAGCACGTCTCCACCGTCTACGTGACCGAGCCCGCTGTGGCGTTGGCCAAACGCATTGCGTCGATCACGCCGGGTGGCGGGGCACTGTCGCAATCGATGTTCACCAACAGCGGCACGGAGGCGAACGAGACGGCCATCATGGCGGCGCGGTGCTACACGGGTTCGAGCGACATCATCGCGCTGCGGCACTCCTACCACGGGCGTTCGAACCTAGCGGCGGGGCTCACCGGCAACCACACCTGGCGCACGTCGGGCGGGCCGCAGCCGGGTGTGGTGTTTGCGCATAACGCCTATTGCTATCGCTGCCCGTTCGGGCTCACCTATCCTTCCTGCGATGTGCGCTGCGCACAGGATGTGAAGGAATTGATTCAAACAACAACGCCCGGGCGCGTGGCGGGCTTCATCGGCGAGCCGATCCAGGGCGTGGGCGGGTTCATTACGCCGCCGAAGGAGTATTTCGGTATCGTGGCGGCTATCGTGCGCGAGCACGGCGGCGTCATTATTAGTGACGAAGTGCAAACGGCGTGGGGGCGCACCGGGGGCGGGAAGTGGTTCGGCATCGAGCAATATGGCGTGGTGCCCGACATCATGACCAGCGCCAAGGGGCTTGCCAACGGCTCGCCGATCGGGCTTACGGTGGCGAAGCCGGAGGTGGCGGCGAAGTTCCCCACGCCCACGATTTCCACCTTCGGCGGCAACCCGGTGACGTCCACGGCGGCGCTCGCTGTGCTGAATTTCATTGAAGAAAACAAGCTGCGCGAGAATACCGACGCGATGGGCAAGCATTTGCGCGCGGGCCTGGAAGCGCTGGCTGAGAAGCACCCGCTCATTGGCGAAGTGCGCGGTATGGGTCTGATGCAGGCGCTCGAACTGGTGCGCGACCGGCGTACGAAAGAGCCTGCGCCGCGCGAATGTGCCGCGGTTCTCGAAGCCACGCGCGCGCAGCGCATTCTCGTGGGCAAGGGCGGACTCTACGGCAACACACTGCGCATCACGCCGCCGCTGAATATCGAAAAGCCGGACGTCGATGAATTCCTGGCGCGCCTCGATCGCGCCTTCGTCGCCGTACCGCTGGACTAGAGGACGGTATGGAAGAACGCGACTACTTCACCGAATCCCGGGCCAGGAAGTCCATGCGGCTGACGTGCCCGTACTGCCGCGAGACCACCGAGCATGACCTTGAGTGGCTGATCCGCACGAAGAAGAATCAACTGCCGCGCAGCGCCGACGAGCGCGACCGGGCGAAATTCGCCAAGTGCGCGTCGTATATGGTGTTGATCGACGACAAGACGATGTGCCGGAACCTGCAGTGCCGCAAGCGCTTCGACGTGAGCGGCATCAAGACGACGGCGTTCATTTGAGGGCATGACGCACGGCGAGCGGCGGCTCCGGCTGATGGTGCTGATGCTGGAATTCTGTTTCCTGGGTGGGTTGCTGGATGGGCACGAACTACTCCCCGCGCCGCGACTTTGTGCCGAGTTGGATTGTGCTGGCGGTACTCAAACTCCAAATGGTAGCCTGTTCATGGGCTTCCTCATAGTGATGCTGTTGCTGGCATGGATCAGCGAGAAAGTGCCCGCGACCCCGTAGGGAACTTTTTCGCCGCGTTCACGTTATTACTCTTCAAGCTTTAGTTCGTTCGATTTGCATGGAGGTCTTCTCACATGGGATTGGGTAGCTTTTTCAAGAAGCAGTTCATTGACGTTATTCACTGGACCGAGCCGGAGGAGGGCGTCCTCGCCTACCGGTTCCCCATGCAGGACATGGAAATCCAGGACGGCGCAAACCTGACGGTGCGCGAGTCGCAGATGTCGTTGTTCGTCAACGAAGGGCGCGCGGCCGATACGTTCGGGCCCGGCCGTTACGTGCTGAACACGCAGACGCTGCCGATTCTCACCTACCTGCGCAATTGGGACAAGGCGTTCCAGTCGCCGTTCAAGAGCGATGTCTACTTCTTCTCCACGCGCCAGCAACTGAATCAGAAGTGGGGCACGCAGCAACCCATCACCATCCGCGATAAGGATTTCGGCATGGTGCGGCTGCGCGTGTTCGGCATCTACAGCTACCACATCAGCGACCCGCGGACATTCCACTCGAAGGTCTCGGGTACGCAGGAACTCTATCGCGCGGCGGACCTGGAAGGCCAACTGCGCAACACGATCATCGCGCGCATGAGCGATACGTTCGCCGAGTCTGGCGTGCCGTTCCTCGACATGGCCGCGAACCAGATGGAACTCGCTGCGAAGGTCGCCGAGCACATCGAGCCCACGTTCGCTGAACTGGGCCTGATGCTCGACAGCTTCGTCGTCGAGAACCTTTCGCTGCCCGAGGAATTGCAGAAGATCCTCGATCAGCGTGTCGGCATGAACATGGTCGGCGACATGAACAAGTACACGCAGTTCCAGGTGGCGCAATCGATCCCGATCGCCGCGGCCAACGAAGGCGGCGGCGCAGCGGGCATTGGCGCGGGCCTGGGCGCGGGCATGGGCATGGCGCAGGCAATGATGAGTTCGATGGGGCAGATGATGCAGCAGCAACCGCAAGCTCCGCCGCCACCCGTAGCCGCAGCGCCGCCCGTGGCCGCCACTGCCGCCGTCGCCGGCGAAACGAAGTTCTGCATGGAGTGCGGTGCGCGCATCTCCCGTGCCGCCAAGTTCTGCTCTGAGTGCGGCAAGCCGCAGGCGTAACGCGCAAATGGCATCCGGTCTCGAATGGATGGTTGAGGCCTACGATTGCGATCCCGAAGCAGTGGCCGATCCTGCTAGGCTCGACGCATTTCTCGCTAGGCTGGTCGATGAGCTCGGATTGCACCCGGTCGGCGCGCCGCTCTGGCACAAGTTTGCGCAGGGCGGCAGCGGCGTCACGGGGTTGTGCCTGCTCGCTGAGTCGCACTTTGCCGTTCACACGTTCCCCGAGCATCGCTCGATGACGGTGAACCTGTTCTGCTGCCGCCCGCGCCCGGAGTGGGATTTCTGCGCGTATCTCACCGCCGAATTCGGCGCCGCGCATGTGTGCGTTCGGTGCTACGAGCGGCGCTATGACGGGAGGCCCTCGGCATCATGAAGGCGTTTTGCCCCAACTGCGGCGGCGGCGTGGAGTTCCGTTTCGGCAACACCGTGCAGACTACGTGCGGTTACTGTCAGTCGATCCTGGTGCGCAAGGATGCCGACATTCGCAAAGTGGGCCAGGTGGCCGAACTCCCGCCCAGCATGTCGCCCGTGCAGATCGGCACCGAGGGCCAGTATCAGGGCCAGGCGTTCTGGGTGGCCGGGCGCATCATTTACGACTGGGAGCAGGGACGCTGGAACGAGTGGCACATCGTGTTCCAGGACGGCCGCAACGCTTGGCTGAGCGATGCACAGGCCGAATACGCAGTGACGCGCGCGGCGCCGTTTCCGTCGGCGGGTGTCACGCCGGATGAGTTCTTCGCCGGACGCAAAGTGGCAATTGGCGGCCGCGAGTTCACCGTGGCCAGCACCACGCGCGCGCACTATCGCGGCGTCGAAGGCGAACTGCCATTTGAATATTGGGACAAGAACGACGTCACGTTCGTGGACCTGCGTTCCACCGGTCCTGACTTCGCCACGATCGATTTCAGCGAATCGCCCCCGTTGTTGTTCTTCGGTGAAGCGGTGGATTTCGCCGCGCTCAAACTCACCTACCTCAAGCAAGGGGGCGGCGCCGATGAACCCAAGGCGCAGGCTTCGGCGATCAACTGTCCCAATTGCGGCGCGGGCGTGGAGATCCGCGCGAAGGGGCAAGCCGTCACCATCGCTTGCACCAACTGCGCCGCCGTACTCGATGCCACCACGCCATCGCTGCGACTGCTGCGCGCCGCGCAAGACGCCCAGAAGTTCGGTCAGTCCGCGATTCCGCTCGGCGCCAAGGGCAAGTTCGAGGGCGAGTGGTGGCAGAACATCGGGTACCAGGTACGCTCCATTACCTTGGACAACGTCAACTACGCCTGGCGCGAGTATGTTTTGTTCAACGACTTTCGCGGCTTTCGTTACCTCACCGAATATAACGGCCACTGGAATGACGTAAAGCCGGTGAAGCACCTACCCACGGAAACGACAGCCGGCGGCAAGCGCGCGATGTCGTGGATGGGGCTTACCTACAAACATTTTCAGACCGCCACGGCGAAGACCGATTTTGTTTTGGGCGAATTTCCGTGGCGCGTGCAGGTGGGCGAACGGGTGGGGGCAGACGATTTCGTGTCGCCTCCCTACATGCTTTCGGCCGAGCGCACGCTGAATGAGATTTCGTGGTCGCACAGCGAATACACGTCGGCGGCCGACATTTGGCAACGGTTTGCCCTGAAGACGCCGCCGCCGCGCGCGGAGGGCGTGTTTGCCAATCAGCCGTCGCCGCATCAAGGCAGCGCGCGCAGCGCGTGGACGACGTTTGCCGCGCTGGCGGCGTTGCTGTTCGGCTCCCTGATGCTGTCGCGCATGATGCAGGGGAACCGCGAGGTCTTTGCGCAGCGCTATACGTTCGATCCCAATAGCCAGGCTGAAGCCAGCTTTGTCACGTCCACGTTTGAGCTCACCGGGCGCGCGGCCAACGTTGAAGCGCGCATCGAGTCTGACGTCTCCAACAACTGGGTCTACTTCAATCTTTCGCTCATCAACCAACAGACCGGACAGTCGATTGACTGGGGCCGCGAGGTGAGTTTTTATGAAGGGCTCGATAGCGATGGCTATTGGAGCGAAGGCGGCCGCAACGACACGACGCGCGTGGGCCATGTCCCCGCCGGGCAATACTATCTGCTGGTTGAGCCGCAGTGGGAAGCACAGCCGGGCGGCAGCGCGGTGGCATCCCCGGTACACTACACGCTGACCTTGCGGCGGGATGTAACGGTGTCGTGGCCCTACTTTGTGGCGCTGATTCTGTTGCTGATTCCCGCCATTGTGATCTCCGTGCGCGGCCTGGCTTTTGAAACCGCGCGCTGGAATGAGAGTGACTACAGTTCTGGAGGGAGCGATGACTAAGCATCCGATCTTTCTTGGTTACGGCCTGCTGTTGCTGACGGCCGTCAACGGCTTCCAGTGGTACGGCATGAGCTTGCAGCCGATCAACGAGCGCAAGAACGTGCCGAAATCCATCCGCGATAATCCGGGCGCATGGCGCTCGCACTACGGAACCTATCCACGCTACATGGGCGGCAAATAGCGCCGCCCGAGGAGAACGAATTCTATGGAAATGCTGCATATCAATGCCCTGGTGAACGCGGCGATCTTCGCCTTGCTGGGAATTTTGCTTTTCGCGGCCGGCTTCATCGTCATTGACAAGATGACGCCTTATGCGCTTTGGAAGGAGATTGTGGAGGAAAAAAATCTCGCGCTTGCCGTGATGGTGGGTTGCATGTCAATCGGCATGTGCATCATCATCGCCGCCGCCGTGCATTAAATGTCCACGGCCCTATTCATATCGGTTTTCCTCATCGCCGCTTGCGGGCTCATCTATGAGTTGATAGCGGGTACGCTCGCTTCGTACCTGCTCGGCGACAGCGTCCTGCAGTTTTCCACCGTCATCGGCAGCTACCTGTTTGCGATGGGCATTGGCAGTTGGTTGTCGAAGTTCATCGGCGGCCAACTGGTGGAGCGGTTCATTTCCATTGAACTGCTCGTCGGTTTCGTCGGCGGGTTCTCGTCGAGCCTCCTCTTTCTGGCCTTTGCCTACACCGAAAGTTTCCGCTTCGTTCTCTACGGCACGGTGATTGTCATCGGCACGCTGGTGGGCCTCGAAATCCCGCTGCTGATGCGGATTTTGAAAGACCGCATTCAATTTCGCGACTTGGTGGCGCACGTGCTCACCTTCGACTATCTCGGCGCGCTGGGCGCCTCGCTGCTGTTTCCGCTGTTGCTGGTTCCGCGCTTGGGGCTCATCCGTAGCGCACTGCTGTTCGGGCTGCTCAATTCGGGCGTGGCGCTGTGGTCCACGTTCCTATTTGCGGCCGAGATCCGCCGTCCGTTGGCGCAGCGCGTTTCAGCGATTCTAGTGATCGGCGCGCTCCTGTCAGGCTTTGCCGCGGCGGACAAGATCAACACGCTCGCCGAAGAGAATCTCTACGCCGACGACATCGTGCTCACGCGCACCACGCGCTACCAGCGCATCGTCGTCACGCGTTGGAAAGACGACCTGCGGCTGTTCTTGAATTCGCACCTCCAGTTCAGCTCGCGCGACGAATACCGTTATCACGAAGCGCTCGTGCATCCGGGCCTCGCCGCACTCCCCGGCGCGCGCCGCGTCCTGGTGCTGGGCGGCGGCGATGGGCTCGCGGTGCGCGAGATCCTGCGCTACCCCACAGTGGAGCAGGTAACGCTGGTGGACCTGGACGCCGAAATGACAGGCTTGTTCCGCGATCATCATCTACTGAAGCGCCTGAATAGCGGTTCGCTCGCCGACCCCCGCGTGCGCGTCGTCAATGACGACGCCTTCGTCTGGCTCGATTCCAACACCGAACAATTCGACTTCGTCGCGATCGACTTTCCGGACCCCACCAACTTCTCGCTCGGCAAGCTCTACACCACGGCCTTCTACCGGATGCTGTCGCGGCATGTTTCGGTTCACGGACTGATCACCGTCCAGAGCACGTCACCGTTGTTTGCACGCCAATCCTACTGGTGCATCGTCGCCACGCTCGAACACGCAGGCTGGAAGGCGAAGCCGTATCACATCTACGTGCCGAGCTTCGGCGAGTGGGGCTACGTACTGGCCGGGCGAGAGGCGTTGGCGATGCCCGAACAACTGCCGTCGGGTCTGCGCTTCCTGACGCTCGCTGCGCTGCCGCAATTGTTTGAGTTCCCACGAGACATGCAACGCGTGGACGCGCAGGCCAACCGCCTTAACGATCAGGTGTTGGTGCGGTACTACGACCGTGAGTGGTCACAAGTGGCACGGTAGTGATATCGTGACGGCGATGTTTGCTCGCCGTGCTTTCCTCTCCGCGCTGCCGCTGGGTGCAACGGCCGCGTTCGCTGCTCCCGTGATCGATGAATACGATCCGGCGAATGTGAAGTTGTCGCACCGCATGCCCATCCGCTCCATGACCGATGACGATCTTCTATTCCTCCAGCAACTGGGCATCCGCTGGTGCCGCATCGAGTTCGGCGAGCAGGCCCCATTTGATTTCATGAAGGCGGCGCAGGAACGCCTGGCGCGTTTCAACATGAAGATGTACTCGGCCGTTCACGATGCGTACCGGCGCACGCGCCTGCAATTGGGCCAGCCCGGGCGT
>VFZP01000003.1 GCA_016871115.1 Acidobacteriota bacterium | reverse complement strand
CCGTCCTAGGCCCAGCGGACTTCCACGCTGCCGCCAAAGGTCTCGATCCGGCGTGGTGACGGATACCGCAACTCCGGGTTTTCTTCTTCACCTTTTGGGTGAACGACCGGTACGCTCTTTTCTTCGCTCATCCCGTTGAGTATCCATCACTTCATGCCCGACCGGCCACCCCAACTGCCGGATTTAGGGTCAAGGAAAGCTCCGCAACCGGCGGAGCGGACGCGCTTCAGCGCGCCGGCCGGCGGTGCGCTCCTTTCTTTCAGAGTCCGGAGAGATTGCGGTAGGCCTCGCGGCGGTTGCGGACGCGAACGACCTCAATGGCATCGTCGCCTTGATCCCGGTACACGAGCCGCCAGGGTCCGGTGCGCAAGCGGAATAGCGGCAGGTCATACCCTTCGAGTTGCTTGACGTTGCCAACGTTGGTCCTCAGGAACCGGTCCAGCGATCACAGGAGCCGTAAGGCCGTGTCACGATCAATCGCTCGCACATCGGCGCGGGCCTCGTCCGACCAGATGACGCGCCGCCTGGCCATGCTGCCGCTTACGCCTCATCCGGCGCGGCGGCCATCTTCTCAAAGTCGGCCATGGTCAGACCGAAGTCGGCGAGCACTTCTTCCATGGGGACGCCACCGTTCTTGTCGAGCGAATCGAGGCCCGCTTGAATCGCGGCGCGGTCCGCCGGGGTCAACTCCTCGTCGGATACAAGGTGTAGTTTCATCTGCCGAGAGTGTCGTGGAGCACGAGGTTGAGCCGTCGCATTTCGGCATCCGTGAAATGAATAGCCTTGTGGATGCCGGTGAGCGGTTCGCCGGCCCAGTTTCTGCTGATCTGGCTGAACAGGCGGTGTTCGATAGGATTCCATTTGAAAGTGCCGGGCAGGTAATGGCTGACGGTGACGGTGAGGCCCAATGGAATGCAGATGGTTTCCTGAATCGCCTTCTTCCAGGCGCGGCAACGCGCACCGTTGCTACCTCCCCCATCAGCCAGGATGACTTCATTGCCCACATCGTCCGGCAAGTCGTTGCAAGCCTTCGCTGGATGGACCTTCCTCGCACCGGGAGGGAAGCCCTCGAACTTCCGCAGCGTGTACCGCTACGCATCACCCTCCACCCGCGCGATGCGCACGTACTGATTGTTTCCGCAGGAGACGCAAGTGCTCCGGAGACCGATGAGCATCGTCAAATCCGGCTAATGAAGATTAATGCGACATGGCATAGATCACGTTATTGATCCCGATGCGCATGCCGAGCGAGGAATAGCGCTCCGGGTAGTCGGGATCGTCGGCCATGTGCCACGAGTCGCCGAGGTCGTTGTTAAACGCAATTGCCACAATCACGCGGCCTTTGTCGTCGCGGATTGCGCGCCAGTGCGGGTCCACGCCGTCGGCGCGGTAGGGCACGCCGCGGTAGGCCATGGTGCGCGCGTTGCCGATCTGGTAGCGTTCGGTGAGGGTGTAGAGAGTGTGGAAGATCGGGTCGTCATCGCGGAGCTCTTTGATCTCGCGGCCAGGCAGGATCATCTGCATGCCCTGCAGAAAGCCGTCCCATTCATCGGTGCCGAAGAAGCTGTCGCAGAACAGAAAGCCGCCGCGCAAGAGATAGTCGCGGATCTTGGCGGCCTGTGCTTGGTTCAGGCTCCAGGCGCCGGGCAGCGCGACGTGCAGATAGGGGTAGTAATAAATGTCGTCGTCATCGTCGGGGTTGACGGGCTGTTCCACGGAGCGCACGTCGATGCGCGTGAGACGGCGAAGGATGGCGGCGAAGGTGCGGTCGCCTTCGGGATAGTCGACGGTCCAGGCCGTGCCGCCTTCAAGCCAGTTGCCGCCGCGGCCGAAGCGGCCCGCGCCGCGGAAGCCGGACGATGGGAACATGAGGCGGCCGAGAATGAGTTCGGCGGGGGCGCGATAGTCGGCGGGGAGTTGCGCGGCAGTGTCCCAGCCTTCAAGCGGCGGGTACTCGCGGAAGGGGCGTGGTGCGCAGATGGCGGCGGCGGTGCAGGCAGCAGCGGCCACGAGAAAATGCCGGGCCGCCGCTAGACGCGTCATGCCGTTAGGTTATCGCGCGTGAGCGTTGCTATGGGTCGAAGCGGTAGCCCACTCCGCGCACAGTGAGCAGGTGCTTGGGCTGCGAGGGCTCGTCCTCGATCTGCCGGCGCAGGCGCACGATGAAGTTGTCGATGGCGCGTGTGTCGGTATCTTCATGCACGCCCCACACCTGCTCCAGAATCTCCTTGCGCGAAACCACATTGCCGCGGCGCAATAGCAGGTGGCGCAGGAGCTGCGCTTCCATCAGCGTCAGGCGGAGCGTGGTGCCTTGCCAGGCCAGTTCGAGATTGCCGAAGTCGATACGGCGGCCGTTAAACTCGAAGACTTCCGGAGCAACGGACGTAGCCACGGGCAGCGGTGACGCGGGTGCAGCCTGCCCCGCTCTCCACACGCGGGCACGGCGGAGCAGGGAACTGAGGCGCGCAAACAGAATCGCGAGTTCAAACGGTTTTGGCAGATAGTCGTCCGCGCCCGCCGCGAATCCCTCCACCATATCCTGGCTGCGTCCGCGCGCGGTGAGCATCAGGATGGGCACATAGCAGGCATTCGCGCGCAGCCGCCGCGCTACTTCAAACCCATCGATGCCGGGCAGCATGATGTCGAGGATCACGGCGTTGTAGGCGTCCGGGGCGCTACCGGGGGCGAGCCGCTCCAGCGCCGTTTCACCGGTCTCCACACAATCCACGTCGTAGCCTTCGGCTTCCAGATTGAAGCGGAGCCCGTCGGCGAGGTGACCTTCGTCTTCCACCACTAGGATTCGTCCCAGCGTTTCCATCAAGCTTGCCTCGGGGCTCTGGGCACTTGCAACGTGAACGTGGACCCCAAGCCCGCGCCACCGCTTTCGGCGTACACACGGCCTTTGTGGCGCTTGGCCACTGAGTGCACGATGAACAACCCGAGCCCCGTTCCTTTCACGCGCGCGGTGGCGCTGTTGCGGATGCGGTGAAACCGCTCGAACACGTTCTTCAGTTCGTCTTTCGGAATGCCGATGCCCTGGTCTTGCACGCGCACGAGGAACGCTTCCTTCTCGCCCGCCGAGAGCTCCACGACGACGTGCGCTTCACTCGGGCCCGAGTACTTCACGGCGTTATCCAGCAGATTCAACAGCGCCGTGCGGAGTTCGTCGGGGTCGCCGAGCACGGTGCCTTTCGCGCCGCCGGGCAAGCGATTGGTGAACGTCACGGCCGTGTCGGGCAGGTGATGGCGCGAGCAGGCGATGGCGCGGCTTTGCTCGATGACGTCGGGCAGTTCCACGGGCACCGGTTCGATCTTGCGGCCGGAGGTGGCTTCGCCGGCGCGCAGCACCTGCTCGATCGTGTAGAGCAGGCGCTCGGAGTCGGCCAGCATGATGTCGTAGAACTGTTGGCGCTTGGCTTCGTCCACCGGGCGCGTCTTCAGGGTCTCAAGGTACAGACGCATGGACGCCACGGGCGTTTTGAGCTCATGCGTGACGGCGTTGATGAAGTTGTTGTGCTGCTCGTTGCGGCGCACTTCGCGCACCAGGAACGTGGTGTTGAGTAACACGCCGCCGATGATGATCAGGAACAGGATGGCGCCGAGAACGAGCCGCACGCCGCCGCTCCAGGTGATCACCAGCCAACTGACGTTCATGGCGATGGCGAAGATAGCGGTGGCGGCGCCGAGGCCGATGAAGACCGCCTTGCGGTGGCGGCGCAAACTCATGATTCTTTCAGCTTAGCAATGGGCTAGGATGAAGATGATATGGCGTCGACAGCAATCTTGGCGTCGCTGGACGAGTACGATGTTCGCACGGCCGCGGGTGAGCGGCTTGAATTCGATCGAGGTGTACTCATCCCGATGCCGGACAATGACTCTTTGCATGAAAGCGTTAAGGCCAAGGTCGTGGGGCAACTCAACCGCCAGCTTGACGATCCCATCCAGGCTGGTAACGAGTTGACGTTTGAGGTTTCGCCGAATCAGGTGCGGCATCCTGACGTGGCGGTGTTGCTCCGGCCCCCGGCGGCAATAGCAGGCCACCGCTTGCAGGGCGCGCCGGAGTTGGCGATTGAGATTGTGTCGCCCTCGGACAACGCAAGCGATCTTGACGAGAAAATCAACCTCTATCTCGCGAACGGCGCCCGCGCGGTGTGGGTGGTCTGGCCGGGCCCCCAACGCATCGACATTCATCAAACAGGCCAGCCCACGCGCCACTACTACGCCGCCGACACGCTCGCCGGCGAGGAGCCCGTGCCGCAGTTCCGTCTCCCGGCTTCTTCGCTCTTCGTGTAAGAAAAGCCAGGCGCGAGGGACTATATAGAGCGGAACCTATTGTGGACGCCGCCTCTGCTGCTGCTGCTCACCGCCGCCAACGCCAGGACGATCTCTACAACGAAGCGCACGCCGAGTATGGCCCGGCCCTGCGCCGTCTGGTGCGTGGCTATGAAGCGCATCCGGACCGCCAGGCGGATCTGTTGCAGGAGATGCACCTCGAACTCTGGCGGAGCCTCGCCGCGTTCGACGGGCGGTGCAGCTTGCGCACCTGGGTCTATCGCGTGGCGAACAACGTAGGGCCTCGCATGGGGCCGCTGGTGGACCTGGAAGCCCTCAAACCCGCGGGCCTCGCCATCCGCGTGGATGAAGAGGCGCACGCCCATGACCGTCATTCCGCGGCGCGCCGCCATCGCCGAGGTGACGGGCCTGTCGGCAGTCAACGCCGCCACCAAAGTGCACCGCATCAAGAAACTGCTTCAGCAGCAATATCTCGAAGGAGCCGCCACCGCACATGCCGGACATTGACGCCTCGCTCTCACTCCCGATGCTCTGTGCGCGCTCGCCCACAGGCGCGAACGGCGGGGAACCTGGCTGCACATTGCCGTGGCGCTCGCCGTGTTCGGGCTTGCCGCCGCGCTCCTGCTCAACGTCTACGCCGTGGAGCAACCTTGGGTCCGCGTGGGGCAGGCCTGGACGGTTGGCGCTTTGTCCTATCTGTTCCTGGCCAGCCTCGAACGGGGCCCCGCGCGGCGGGAGGCCGGCGAGCCTTGCGCGCGGTTTCTTGCAGCGGAACACACGCGCCGCGGCGCGGCGTATCGCTGGCTGCGGCAGCGGCTGTTTCTGTTCGCGCCCGGCCTGATTGCGTCCTGGTGGGGCCGCGCACCCGGCGCCAAGCTGTGGCCGTTCGCCGCGGCCGGCGTAAGCCTCGCCTGCGTCTGGCTGCTGCTGGGTAAAGCCGCGGACAAAGCCACGGCCGATTGCGCCGAAGCACGCCGTGCATGCTGGTAATTTATGTTATGCAGGTAGTTTCGCCGTGCAACATCTACTCCCGGTGTTGTTTATCGCGCTGGCCGCAGCGTGCACGCGTAAACAGACTGCTATCGACAAGCTTGAGCCATGCAAGAGCGCCGACGGTCCCACCGACGCCTACTGCGGCAAGCTGGAAGTCTTGGAAGACCGCGCCGCCAAAACGGGCCGGAAGATTCGTTTGAAGATCGTGGTGCTGCCGGGCTTGAGCCGCGAGAACGCGCCGGACCCGCTGTTCTATCTCGAAGGCGGACCGGGCGGCGCGGCTACGAAGAAGGCGCGGTTCATCCGCGATTCGTTCCGGCAGGTGCAGCGCGACCGCGATATCGTGCTGGTGGACCAACGCGGCACCGCCGGCTCCGGACCGCTGAACTGCAAATCCGGCAATGACGGCGACGATGACACGCTATCGCCGGAAGAGGCCCAAAAACGAAGCGCCGAAAAGTTGAAGCAGTGCCTCGCCGGATACCAGGCAGACGTGCGGCTCTGCACTACCAGCATCGCGATGGACGACCTTGACGATGTCCGCGCGTTTCTCGGTTATGACCGCATCAATCTCTACGGCAGCTCCTACGGCACGCGCGCCAGCATCGAGTATGTTCGCCGCCACGGCATGCGGCTTCGCAGCGTGATTCTCGATGGCGTTGCGCCGGCAGACATGCGCCTGCCGCTTTATGTGGCCCGCGACGGTCAGCGTGCGCTCGATCTATTGCTGCGCGACTGTGCACGTGACGCCGCCTGCAACCAGCGCTTCCCCGCGCTCAGCGACCGTGTGAACCGAACGCTCGCCCGGCTCCGCGCCAAACCCGAAAAGGTTCGCATAATGCATCCGCGCACGGGCAAAGAGCTCGAAATCGAGGTACGCGCGTCGATGGTGGCCGGAGTGCTTTTTAACGCCTTCTATAGCAGTCAGATCACCACCCTCATTCCTCTGTTGCTCGAACGCGCCGAGGCGGGCGACTATCGCGGGCTTTTCGCCTTCGGCTCGCAGACCGGCGAACGGCTGGAAGACTTCATGAGCGTTGGCATGCAGATGTCAGTGCTTTGCGCCGAGGACGGTCCGAGGATTGACGATGCATCGATCGAGCGCGAAGCTGCCGGTACGTTCATGGGCCCCGACATCGCCAAGCTCCGGATGTAACCCTGCCAGTATTGGCCGCGCCATCCGGTGGACCCGAAGTTCTACGAGCCTTTTGCCTCCGATGTGCCCGCGTTGATCCTCTCGGGCGAGGCGGACCCCGTGACGCCGCCATCCTGGGGCGAGCAGATTGCCAAGCAGTGGAAGAACTCGCGGCATCACGTGGTGACGGGCATCGGGCATGGCACGGTGGAGACCAACGGGTGCGTCAATCGCGTGGCGACGGAGTTCTTTAAGAAAGCCAGTCACCAGGATCTGCCCACGGCCTGTCTCGCCCGCGTGAAGCGGCCGCCCTTTTTCCTCGGGCCCGCCGGGCCGGACCCTGGCGGCAAAGCGGGGAAAGAAGAGGCCGAGCCATGATTCGCGTAGAGGGTTTGCGCCGCGCGTTCGGTCCGATGGTGGCCGTGGACAATGTATCGTTCACGGCGCACGATGGTGCGGTAAGCGGTTTGCTCGGCCCCAACGGCGCGGGCAAAACCACCAGTCTTCGCATGATTTACGGCCTGCTGCGTCCGGACGCGGGCCGCATCGATGTGGACGGGTTCGATCTGGTGGCCGATCCGCTGGGCGGACAGGAGCGGCTGGGTGTGCTGCCCGATGTCTCCGGCCTCTACCCGCGCCTCACTTCGCGTGAGCACATTGAGTATTTCGGTGAATTGCGCGGACCGTCGCGCGCCGAAGTCCGGCGCCGCACCGGGGCGTGGCTCGATGCGCTCGACATGCGTGAGTTAGCGGAGCGCCGCGTGGGAGGCTTCTCGCACGGCGAGCGTACCAAGGTGGCGCTGGTGCGCGCGCTGATCCATGAGCCGCAGAACGTGCTGCTGGACGAACCTACCAACGGCCTTGACGTAATGAGCACACGCGCGGTGCGCGGCCTGATCCGCCGTCTGCGCGAAGAGGGCCGCTGCGTGCTGTTCTCCAGCCACATCATGCAGGAGGTCTCGGCGCTGTGTGACCGCATCGTGATCATCGCGCATGGCCGCGTGGTGGCCGAAGGCACGCCGGCGGAACTACTGGAGTTGACCGGGAAGAAGGACCTCGAAGACGCCTTTGTCTCGCTGGTGGAAACGGAGCCGCACGCATGAACCTTCGCCGCGTTTGGATCGTAGCGCGCAAGGAACTGCTTGATAGTTTCCGCGACCGCCGGCAGTTGATCGCCATTACCGTCTCGACCCTGATGACGCCGCTGCTGCTGTCGTTCATGTTCGGCCGCATGGCCGAAGAGCGCCGCGGCGCCGACGAAATCAAGGTCCCGCTGGTGGGGCGCGAGTATGCGCCCGTGTTGGTGGATTGGCTTGAGCAACAAGCGGGTATTCAGGTGGCGCCAGGCCCGGAAGACGCCGAGACCGCCGTACGCGAGCGCAAGCAGGATTTTGTCATGGTGATCCCGAAGAACTTCTCCGAGCGCTTTCGCGAGTCGCGGCCGGCGAACGTGAAGCTGGTGTCGGACTCCACGGCCACGCGCGGCCGCCCCAAGGTGGAACGTGTGCGAAACCTGTTGCAGCGATACGGCGGCGAGACCGGCGGATTGCGGCTGATTGCGCGTGGCGTGAGCCCGTCGCTGGCGTCGGCGGTAACGGTGGAGAACGTCGAGGTTTCCAGCGCACAACAGCGCGCCGCCATCATCTTCAATATGATCCCGATGCTGGTGGCGATGTCGGCGTTTTTCACTGCTATGGCTATCACTACCAATGCCACGGCGGGCGAGCGCGAACGCGGATCGCTCGAGCCGCTGCTGGTGAATCCCGTACTGCGCTTTGAGTTGGTGGCCGGCAAGTGGCTGGCGGCGGCGCTATCGTCAGCCGGCGGCATGCTGGTGACGCTGAGCGTGGTCACGGGTGTGTTGCTGCGCGTGCCCATGCAGGACCTCGGCCTGCGGTTCTCATTCGGTGTGCCGGAAGCCTTGCAGTTGGTGGTCGCGCTGATGCCCATGTCAGTCGTAGCGCCGGCCATGCAGATGTTTCTGTTCACCTTCGCGCGTTCAAGGAAGCGCAAGGCTACGTAGGCTACCTCATCCTGCTGATGACCATGCCGTTTGTGATCCACACTTTCTATCCGATCACCGGCCGGGTCTGGGTGCTGGCCGTGCCGGTGGTGGGGCAGTTCGTGCTCGCGCTCGAAGTGATCGGCGGCAAGATGCCCCATCCGCTGGCGTTCGCCTTGGGCGTGGCGGCGGCGCTTGGGTTTACCGTGCTGTGCATTGATCTGACCAAGCGGCTGTTTGAGCGCGAGGCGATCATCTTCAATAAGTGATAACGCCTCCTCACGCCCGGATGCGATCGTACGGAGGCAGCGGCCCGCGCATGAAGCGCGACTCGCGTTGCGCGCGGTAGGCCACACGGAGGTGCGGCGTATCGACGCGCGCGCCCTGGCGGAACGAGGAATCCATTAGCGACTCGATGATGCCCGTGGCCAGCAAAGTGCGCTCGGGCGGATAGAATTCGCGGTTCTGCACGATCGTTTGTTCCACCCAATAGCTGAGGCCGTTGCCGTGGCTCCAGGGGCGGCCCCACTGGGTGATCATGCTGCAGGCAACGGGGCCGGCGCGGCCTTCGAGTTCGGCGGCGAAGCCTGCTTGCTGCGTGTGGCCTTTCAGCAGATACAGCACGCCCTGCAGACCGCTCCGGTAGCCGATCAGGAAAATCACGGGTTGTTTCACGCTCTGCTCGATGCGTTTGTCGCGAAGCACCGAGTCGTCATGCCGGAGCGCTTCTTCCAGCAACTCGCGCCCCCACGGATTCGCGGCGGACCATTTCCACGCATCGCCGCCATCGAGGCACTGCACCCAGTCGACGCCGGTCTCGCCGCCCTGGCGCCGCTCCACCATGCTCTGGTAGACCTCGATGCCGTGATAGCCGTAGGCTTCCTTGCCGCCGTGGAAATAGCCGACGGCGCGCTTCACGGGTGCTTCGAGATCGAGTTCCAGCACGGGCCTGCGCCACGTCAACGTGAGCGATGTGCCGGCGATGAGCGGGAACCGCAACTCGCGCGACCAGTCGAGCATCTGCTTCGCTTTTTTCCATTCAGTGGAAAAATGCTTGTCGACAAAGAGCGGCAGAGAACGGCCCGTCTTGCGGTATGTCTTGACAATCTGCTCCATCAGCTCATAGCGCGGGTAGAGTTTCTGGATTTTTTCGTTGTTGGGGTAGTCGCCGTGTTCGCCAATCAGCACCACGCCGCGGATGCCGGGCACGAGGGCTTCGGCGACGGTAGGTTTGAGAGGAATCCGGTGGCGCGCGGCTTCGGCCTTGCCGATGTCGGTGGCCGGTGGAGATTGCTCCAGGTACATCGCGGCGATTTCGAGCTCGGAGGCGTGGGGCTTGCCGTCCCACCAGAAGCCGCGCTGCATGTTGCCGATGAAAACGTCGGCGTGGGAGTTGCGGAAGTAGGCTGTGACGACGGCCGCAATTTTGGCGCGGGGGGATGTTGGCGCAGCCGTGGCGATAGCGGCCGCGCCGGCAGAGACAAAGGTTCGGCGGCGGAGCATGGCTGCTCCTGATGGTATCGGAAACGGCCCGGCTTACGCCGCTGCGCGCGAGGGTTGTTCCACGTACGACTCGGCGTCTTTCACGCTGGCCTCTTTCACGTTCGAGGCGATGCCCAGCTTTTCGAGCAGCTTGATCTGCATCCACGTGATGTCCACTTCGTACCAGGCAAGACCGTGACGCGCCGAATTCGGCTTGGCGTGGTGGTTGTTGTGCCAGCCTTCGCCGAACGTCAACGCCGCCACCCACCAGTTGTTGCGGGAATCGTCACGCGTCTTGAAGCGGCGCGCGCCCCAGAGGTGCGTGGCCGAGTTGACGGCCCAGGTGGAGTGCAGGCCCAACACCACGCGGAAGCAGGAGCCCCACAGCAGGGCCGGCCAGCCGCCCCACGCAAACAGCAGCACACTCGACACGAGCAGCGGAATATAGTGATACCGGCTCAGCCAGACGTAGAAGGCATCGCGCGTCATGTCTGGCGCATAACGGCGGAAGTAGTCCACCTGCGCGTTCTGGCTTTCGCCCTGGATCATCCAGCCGATGTGCGCCCACCAGGCGCCGTCGCGCGGCGAGTGCGGATCGCCCGGCTGATCGGAATTTTGATGGTGAATGCGGTGCGTGCCCACCCAAAAGATCGGCCCGCCCTCCAGCGCCATCGTGCCGCAGATGGCAATGATGTTCTCAATGAAGCGCGGCACCTTATAAGACCGGTGCGTCAGCAGGCGATGGTAGCCCATCCCGATGCCCCAACTGATGGAGGTGAAATGCAGGACTGCGGCCACGGCAAGGGCCTGCCAATCAACGAAGAAGAACGCCGCCACAGCGCCCGTGTGGAGAACGATCAATGCAATGATGGTCGACCAGTTCCAGACGACCGGGAGAATTTCTTCCGTTTTGCCAGTTGGCGCGATTTTTGGTTCCTGCACGTTTTTTGCGATGTCCTCGAGAGTTTATCGGTACTGCCTTCACCAACATAGAGGAGTTCCGGCGGTCGGCGTGTAAGAGTTGTGTAATTTCAGTCCGGCTGTAAAGAGAGAGCCCTGGAACCACCTGCCCTGTCGGCGGGGCGCCTGGGGTGCTTGGCAGGCACCGGTCCCGTCTGTCATCATATTGGGGTAGTGCGCGGACTGCTCCTAAGACTCGTCGAGCGCTTCCGGCTGCTCTCCACCCCCAAAAAGGGGGTGGTACTAGCGGCGGTAGCGTTGCTATGCGGCGTCATCTACACCTCGGTGGTCTTTTCTCGCCTAGTGGATGAAAAGCTCCACCAGGGGCCGTTCGCCAACACCTCCAACTTCTATGCCGCTCCGCGTGTGATCGCGCGGGGCGACGTGATGGACGCCGCTGGCGTAATTGCCGAGTTGCGGCAGGGCGGCTACAACGAGTCTGCCGAAAACCCGGTGGGCTTCTACAAGCGCCAAGGCGACGAGTTGGAGATTCAGCCCGGGCCGCAGTCGTACTTCCGGCGCGAACCGGCCGTGGTGAAGTTCGCCAACAATCGCATCTCACGCATCGTGACGGTGAACGACAAACTCTCCGTACCCGAGTACATGTTGGAGCCGCAGGTGATTGCGAACCTCGCCGGCGAGAAGCGCGAGAAGCGCCGCCTGGTGACGTTCGACGCGATTCCCAAGGTGCTGGTGAATGCGCTGCTGGCCGCCGAAGACAAACACTTCTTTTCGCACTGGGGTTTTGACCCGCTGCGGCTGCTGAAGTCGGTTTACGTCAATCTTCGGAGCGGCCGCAAAGAGCAGGGCGGTTCCACATTGACGATGCAGCTTGCCCGCACGCTATGGCTCGACAGCGACAAGAACTGGCAGCGCAAGATGACCGAGGCGCTGTTCACGCTGGCGCTCGAGGCCAAGCTCACCAAGGAAGAGATCTTCCAGTACTACTGCAACGGCATCTACCTTGGCCAGCACGACACCTACAGTATTCACGGCTTCGGCCAAGCCTCGCGTGTTTACTTTAACAAGGACATCGAGAAGCTGACGCTCCCCGAGGCGGCCATGCTGGCGGGCATTGTGCAGCGTCCCGGCTACTTCCGCCCGCACCGTAATCCAGACCGCGCGATGACGCGCCGCAACCTGGTACTGGGGCTGATGAAGACCAACGGCTTTATCACGAAGGCTGAGCATGACGAAGCCGTGAAGACGCCGTCGGGGTTGCAGCCAGGCAGCGCCGATTGGGGTGAATCGCCGTATTTCCTCGCGCTCGCCAGCCAGGAACTGGAAACGCGCCTACCCGAGAAATTCTCCGACGACGCGGCTTACCGGGTCTATACCACGCTTGACCTGGGCCTGCAGCGCGCCGCGCTCGAAGCCGTGCAGAAGGGCATGCTCGAAGTGGACCGCACCCTGCTCGGGCGCCTCGGCCGCAAGATGGACAAGATGCCGCCTGCGCAGGCCGCGCTGATTGCGATTGATCCGAAGACCGGTGAAGTGCGCGCTGCCGTAGGTGGACGTAACTACGCCCTCAGCCAGTTGAACCACCTTCTCTCCAAGCGCCAGCCCGGTTCGATATTCAAGCCGCTGGTTTATGCGGCGGCGTTGCATGTAAGCGTGAAGTCGCGGCCGGATGCCATCTCGCCGGATAGCGTGGTGGTGGATGAGCCGAAAGTGTTCCGCTTTGACAAGCAGAGCTACGAGCCCGGCAATTATCACGATCACTACATGGGCGAGGTGACGCTGCGTCAGGCGCTGGCCGCGTCGCTCAACGTCGCTACCGTGACGCTGGCCGAAGAGATCGGCTATCAGCGCGTGGTGGATCTAGCTCGGCTCGCGGGATTGAACAACGACATTCTCGCCACGCCGGCCATGGCGCTCGGCTCGTATGAAACGACGCCCGTGGAAATGGCGGGCGCGTACACGATGTTTGCCAACGGCGGCGTGCACACCAAACCCCGCTTCATCAAAACCGTACGTTCGGCCGCGGGCGGCCCGGCGGCTATCAAGGACGAACCGGAGCAGCGCCGGGCGCTTGAGTCGCGCTCGGCGAAACTCATGCTCGACATGCTGCAGGAAGTGATGCGCAGCGGCACAGGCGCCGGCGCGCGCGGCCGCGGCTTCAATGCGCCTGCCGCGGGGAAGACCGGCACGTCGCGCGACGGCTGGTTTGCGGGCTTCACCAGCGACCTGCTATGCGTGGTGTGGGTGGGCTTCGATGACAACACCGAACTCGAGCTCGAAGGCGCACAGTCAGCGCTGCCCATCTGGACAGAGTTCATGAAGAAGGCCGTGGCGCAGTCCAAGCAGTACGCTCGGCCGTTTGAGGGCTCTTCCTTCAGCTCAGCGCCGGCCACGGTGGCCGAGCCCGATGAGACCAAGCGCCTCGGCAAGAAGCCGTTGGCCGAACCTGAGCCCGCGGTGGCCAGCGTCGGGGCGGCAGCCCAAGGCGGTTGGCGATGAACCGCTTGCTGACGCGCGCGGCTTTGCTGCTGGCCGCGTCCATGGCCTTCGCCTCGGCTGGTCCGCAGGAACCAGCCGAGGACAAGCCATCGCCCGTGCCGCAACGAGGCGGGCGCAAGGGCGGCAAGCTGATGGCGCTGCCGGAGTACCAGTTGGGCAATACCGAAACCGGCGAAGCCGTCTATTTTTCGCGCAAGATGAACGGCCGCAAGGCGGCGAGCGGCGAACAGCTCGATGGCGATGTGCTCACCGCCGCGCACCCGCTTTATCCGTTTGGTTCGATTCTGCGCGTCACCAACACCGACAACAACAAGTCGATCGAAGTGCGCATTGTAGACCGCATCACTTCCTCCTCCAGCAAGATCATCAGCGTGTCGCATCTGGCCGCTGAGCAGCTGGCGTTTATTAAAGCTGGTTCAGCAATGGTCAAAGTGGAACTGGTGGCGCTCGGCCCGCGTTAAAAACATTAGAACAAGACAATGACGTTTTCTCACCTGTCGGCCGCGACCGCGGCGCTGCTGTTGACTGTCTCCTGCGCGCCCGCTCCCGCGCCGGCCCCGAAGGTCGAGGCCAAGCCGGCCGAACGGCCGTTGTCGGCGGCGGCGGTTTCTTTCAACGACACCGCGCGCTTCATCGCCGGACTCAAGGGCCGCCCCGGCGGACCGTTTGCCGCGCACGAACAGACGCCGGACTGGCAAGCGTATGCCAAGGGCTTTGAAGAAACGTGGGCGCAGTTTCAGACCACGCAGGCCGAGCCGATGCGCGCGTTTTGGAAGCGCACCATGGCGCCGCTCGAGCCCAAAGGCTCGTTCGTGTTCTACCCCTTCAGCGGCCCTGACGTGCTGTACCTCACCGGCTTCTATCCGGGCCGGCCGGCGTATGTGATGGTGGGCCTCGAACCCGCCGGTACGCTGCGCTCGCCGGCGGACTTCAAGCTGGCGGAAACCGGCGTTGAGATGCAGGACTGGACACGCGGCGTGCGCTCCATCTTCAAGCGCAGCTTCTTTGTCACCAGCGAAATGGACAAGGACTTCCGCGGCCGCGTGGCCGACGGACTGCTGGAGACGATTTGCCTGCTGCTGGCGCGCGCCGGATACACGATCGAGGGCATCCGCCACGGCAACCTCACCGACGAGGGCGCCTTTACAGACTTCGACGCCGCCACCGCCGGTGTGGACGCCAAGGGTAAACCGAAGAAGCCGATGGGCGCGGAAGTTTCGTTCCGGCTGGGCGCTGCCGGCGACACGCAGAAGGTCTACTACTTCTCGAAGAAGCTCGACGCCGAGTTCAAGTCGAAGCCCGATCTTTATAACTTTCTGCTGAAGCTGGGCCAGCCTGACACGCTCATTAAATCCGCGCAGTTCATCATGCACTGGCCGGGGATGAAGGACCTTCGCAATCAAGTGCTCGAAACCAGCCGCACGATTCTCCAGGACGACACGGGCGTGCCGTTCCGCTTCCTGAAGGCGCCGGACTGGAACACCAAGGTGTTCGGCCAATACTCCATGCCGGACAAACCGTTCAAGACCTGGCATCAGAAGGACCTGGCGGCGGCGTTCGAAGACAAAGCCAACGTCGGCGAACTGGGCCTTGAATTGGGCTACGGCGCCGGCCGCCGCCCCACCAGCATGATCATGGCGCGCCGCGCCGTGCCGTCTGTGGCAACCAAGTAAGCAGGCGTGAACTTCTGGAAGCAGGGCCTTGTTTCCGTACCGGATACCAGCTACCAGCAGTTCGACCCCGCCACCACGCCGCCGCCCGGCAAAGCCTCCAATTGCGAGTGGAAAGGCATGCCCGTGTTCTGCGGCCCTCGCGGATTACCTTTCGGCAGCGCCACGCTCTACCACCAGCGCGCCGACGCGACGTTCGAAGACGTGACCAAAGCTCCCGGTATCGGCACCGTGCAAGGCTTCTACGCCTTCACGCCGGTCGCCGCCGACCTGAATGGCGATGGCTGGGTGGACATCTACTTCGCCAGCAATTCCACGCCCAGTATGCTGTTCCGCAATCAGAAGAACGGTACCTTCCGCGAGATCGGCACCGAAACCGGCGTCGCGCTCAATGAGCATGGTTTCGAACAGGGCGGCAATGGCGTAGGCGTAGGCGACTACAACCGCGACGGATTGCTGGACATCGTGAAGACCAATTTCTCCGGTGACCATCCGAACCTGTACCGCAACACGGGCGGCGGCATTTTTGAAGATGCCGTGCTCTCGGCCGGCCTCGCCATCAATCCGCAATTCGTCGGTTGGGGCGTGGCTCTGGTGGATCTGGACAACGACGGCTGGCAGGATATCTTCCAAGTGAACGGGCATGTGTATCTGGAGTTGGACAAGGCCGGGAGGAGTGAGACCTACACGCAGCCGCGCCTCGTCTACCGGAATCTGGGCGGCGGCAAGTTTGAAGACGTCAGCGCTATGGCGGGCGCGGGCTTGGCGGCGCGGCATTCCAGCCGCGGCGCGGTGTTTGCGGATTTCGACAATGACGGCGATATCGACGTGGCCGTGATGAACATGGGCGAGCCGCCGTCGCTGCTGCGCAACGGGCTGGCCGCCGGCAGCACGGCGCGGTGGATCAAAGTGACGCTGGAAGGCGTGACCTCGAACCGCTCAGCCATTGGCGCGCTCGTGACCATTGAGGCGGGCGGCGCCAGGCAGACATTGCCGCGCCTCGGTCAATCCAGCTTCCTTTCTCAGAACGAGCTGCGCCTGCATTTTGGCTTGGGCGCGGCCGAAGCTGTAGACTCGGTCACCGTGCGATGGCCCTCGGGCGCAACGGAGGTTTTCGCCGGCTGCGCCGCTGGAGCCACGCTCGTGTTGAAGGAAGGCAGCGGCAGAAGATGATCCTCGCGGCCGCGATCGTGCTGGCCCTGCTGATGCCGCAGTCGACGGCGGACTCGCTGGCCGAACAAGGCCTCGCGGCGGCCCAGCAGGGTGATGGCGCGGGCTCGGCCAGGCGTTGGCAGCAGGCCATTGCCATGAACCCGCGGCACTACGCCGCGCTGTTCAACTACGGCGTTTACTTGCATCGCAGCCGCGCCGAAGCCGAAGCCGCGCCGCTCCTCGACCGCGCCGCGGCCGTGCAGCCGGGCTATCAGGTGCACTTCGTGCGCGGCCTGAACTTCCAAAAACTGGAGCGGCGTGAGGATACGATTCGCGCCTGGCAGGCGGCCCTGAAGTTCCAGCCTCGCAATCTGAAGCTGATGCAGGTGCTGAGCGTGGAGTTCAGCCAAGGCCGCTACTTCCACGAGACCGCGGCGGTTTTGCGCGAGGCGTTAGCGGTTGCACCGGGCGAAGAGAACCTGTACCTGCTGGCGATCAAGGCGTATCAAGACGCCGGCGAAGAGGCCGAAGCAGCACAGCTTGCCGCGCAGGCTGTCGAGTGCTTTCCCCGGTCGGCCCGCGCGCAGTTTGAGTACGGCTTTTACCTGCAGAAGCGGGGCAGCACAGCGCCCGCATTGGAGTTCCTGCGCAAGGCCATGGAACTGGACCCGCGTTACGAGGAGCCGTTCTTCTTTTACGGAGACCTGCTGGTGAAGCAATCGGAATGGAAACCGGCCCTGGCGCCGCTTCGCCAAGCCCTCGCAATCCGGCCCGAGTATTCGCCCGCCAGCGTCGCCCTGGCCCGGGCGCTCATGAATCTCGGGAAGTTGGACGAGGCGGTGGCCGAACTGGAGCAGGCCGCGAAACTGGACCCCAAGAACGCGCAGCCCTGGATGATGTCCTCGCAAATCTACTTCCGGATGGGCCAGGAGGAAAAAGCGAGCGCTGCCAAAGAAACGTCGGTGCGCTTGCGCCGGGAGAACCCTTCGGTGCTCGAAGCCGCTCAGGCCCGCCCGTTCCCGGCGGTCCGGTGAGCGCAACGGATCACTCCGCGATCATTTGCGTCATCATGTTATGCGGATCGTGTGTCGGTCAGACCATCGCCCAGGCAATGCAGCCGCCCGCCGCAAGGGGGCGCTCAACGCAGAAAGGACTGCGCCAATGTTCCGATCGTCGAGCCCTCACACAAGAAGGAAGCGCTTGGAAGCATTCCTCTCTGATGGCAACTCCGGCAGAAGCGAAGTAGAATTGGCTTTCAGCAGAAAATTGGCTTTCTCTTCGTGATCACGGCGTACGAGTTGACCGGAAAGCCACTTACAGCGTTTCGGCGGCGTAGAAGAAAAAGCACCCATGAGCGAGGCCAAACTACCAAGAGGATGGGAAGATGCCAAGTTGCGCCGAGTTCTGGCGCACTACGAGGAACAAACCGAGCATGCCGCCTTGATCGAGGACGAGGCCGGTGTACAACCTGCGGAAAGGCAATAACGGTCCCGCACTCCCCAGGAGGGTGAACGGGCCGACGTGAGACCTTTCTGAGTGGACCCCTTAGACTTAGAGGTCCATCTGAGTGCCGATTTCCATCACCTGCCGGTGCGGCAGGTCAAAGAAACGGTCAGCGGAGACCGTATTTCGCGAAAGGAAAGCGAACACGCTTTCTTCCACCGGACCCATGTGGCCGCGCTTGGAGGCCACAAAACTCTCGCGGCCCAGAAAGTACACCACTTCTTCGGGATCGAACGGGATCTGGTGCGCCGCACACGCCTGGATGAGCATGCTGACCACCTGGGGCTCCTCCATGAATCCATACATCATCACGACGCGCCAGAAACCATAGGAGTCTTTGGCGACCGTCAACCGGTTGTCGGCGGGCAAGGTAGGCGTGTTGGCAAACTTGACAGTGACAAGGATGACGGTTTCATGCAGCGAGCGGCTGCGCGAAACGTAGGAGACCAGAATGGGCGGGACGGTCTTATCGTTGGAGGCCATGAAGACGGCCGTGCCGGGCACGCGGGTCGCCAAGTGGGTGTCGATTTCTTCCTTCGCCCACTCCGGGCTGGGAAAGCGTTTGGCGTAGCGCTCGCCGATGAGCGTGCGGCCGCGATTCCAGATGACCATGACGGAAAGAAAGAGGGCGGCAATCAGGATGGGCACATAACCGCCTACGAAGAGTTTGGTGAGGTTGGCGCCCAGAAAAGGCAAGTCCAGCAAAAGAAAGAAAGCCACTATCGGCAGCGCCTTGGCGATGCTCCAGCCCCAGGCTTCGCGCGTGATGACGTAGAACATCAGCGAAGTAATCACCATGTCCCCGGTCACTGCGATGCCGTAAGCCGCGGCCAGATTGGAAGACGTGCGGAAACCGATCACCAGCAAAAGGCAGCCGACGGCGAGCAACATATTGATCTCGGGCAGGTAGACCTGGCCTTCCACATTGTGAGCGGTATGGCGGACCCGCACGCGGGGAAAGAAGCCGAGTTGCATGGCCTGGCGCGTGAGGGAAAATGCGCCGGAGATCAAAGCCTGTGAGGCGATCACCGCGGCCGCGCTGGCCAGAACCACCAGCGCCAGCGTGGCGCCGCCCGCCGGCACCATTGAGTAGAACGGGTTGGCGGCGGCCGCCAGATTTTTGTCCACCAGCGCGCCTTGGCCGAAGTAGTTCAGCAGCAGGGCGGGGAAGGCAAGTCCCAGCCAGCCAGCGCGAATCGGCTTCAGTCCGAAGTGGCCCATGTCGGCATACAGCGCCTCGCCGCCGGTAACCGCCAGCACCACGCTCGCCAGGATGGTGAAGCCGCCCCAGCCGTGGTGCGAGAAATAGTTGATGGCGTGCATGGGGAACACGGCGGTGAGAATGTGCGGGTCGTGGCTGATGTGGTAGATGCCGAGCAGCCCGATCGTGACAAACCAGAGCAGCATCACTGGTCCGAACAGTTTGCCAACGGTGGCTGTGCCGCGGCTCTGCAACGCAAACAGGCCGATCAGGATGACGCAGGCGATCGGCACCACCCAGGATCGCAGCGCGGGGTTGATGACCACGATGCCTTCCACCGCTCCGAGCACGGAGATGGCCGGCGTGATCATTCCATCGCCGTAGAGCAGCGAGGCCCCGAGGATGGCCAGCAGCGCCAGGCGTTGGACCTGCCCGCGCTCGGTGGAGCGCATCTTCTTGGGCACCAGCGCCAACAGAGCGAAGATGCCGCCCTCGCCGTTGTTGTCGGCGCGCATGACGAACACGAGGTACTTGAAGGTAATTACCAGCGTCATCGCCCAGAAGATGAGCGAGAGGATGCCGAACAGGTCCTCCCGGTCGAGCACTCCGCCGGTGTGCAGTTTGGCGTGCAGCGCGCATTCCTTCAAGGTGTACAGCGGACTGGTGCCGATGTCGCCGAAGACGACGCCGAGAGCGCCGAGAGTCAGGGGCCAGAAGCTGCCGTGGCTGTGGCCGTGATGTTGGTGAGCGGGAGAAGCGGCCGGAGGATTGGCAGAGCCGGCCGGCGGAGTAGAGTCGCTCATGGCGTACTCATCATTGTAGCTAGATCCCGCTCAAGTGCCCGAGTTGTCCGGTGCTATCCTCCAGTTTTTCGATATTGACGCCCAGGCGGTCGAGCATGGCGATATAGAGGTTGGTGAGCGGCGTTTCTTTGGCGTACCGCAGGTGGCGGCCGGACCGGAAGGTGCCGCCCGCGCTACCTGCCAACAGCACCGGCAGGTCATGATGATCGTGCCGGTTGCCGTCGCTCAGCCCGCCGCCGTAGACCACCATGGAGTTGTCGAGTACGCTCGACCCGCCCTCGTTCATGGCGGCGAGTTTGCCGAGGAAGTAGGCGAACTCAGTGGCGTGCATGCGATTCATTTGCGTTATTTTTACGATCTTCGCGGCGTCACCCAAGTGATGCGTCAAGCCGTGGTGCGAATCCGTGATGCCGATCTCGCGGTAGTTGCGGTTGCTGCCTTCGGGGCCGATCATGAAGGTGCAAACACGCGCGAGGTCGGCCTGGAAGGCGGCGGCCATCAGATCGAACATCAGGCGCGCGTGTTCAAAGAAGTTCTCCGGCACGCTGTCGCCGGGCTTTGAAAACGGTGGCTGTACCGCAGGTCCCGTGGCGCCCGCACGTTCGGCGGCTTCGATGCGCTTTTCGATATCGCGCACCGTGAACAGATACTCATCGAGCTTGCGCTGATCGCTCGCGCCCAGCGTGGAGCGGAGGCTGTTGGCGTTGGCCAACACAAAATCGAGCACGCTCTTTTCTTCACGCCGGGCGCGGGCGCGGCGCAAGGGGCTGGGGTCTGAATCCTCGCCGCCGCCGAACAGCCGCTCAAAAACGGCGCGCGGATCTCGGGCGGGAGCGGGGAGTTGGCCGTGCGCCAGGAAAGGCTGTTGCTATAGGCGCAGCTATAGCCGTTGTCGCAGTTGCCGGAGAGAATGCCCTCTTCGCAACCGAGTTCGAGGGACGCAAGGCGCGTGCCCGAACCCACCTTTTGCGCGGCGATCTGATCGACGGAAATGCCGTTGCGCATGTCAGCGCCGTAGGTCTTCTTCGGGTGCGCGCCGGTGAGGTAGCTGGCTGCGGCGCGCGCGTGGTCGCCAGGGCCGTCGCCCAGATCGCGGCCGTTGTTGAGCGTCGGGCCGGATAGCAACAGCAGCCGGTCGCGATAGGCAGCGAGCGGCTCCAGAATGCGCGGTAGCACGGCGGGCAACGGAGCTGCGTCCCCGTCCGTCGCAGGCGTCCAGTCTTTCATGACGATGCCGTTCGGCACATACACAAACGCCATGCGTCGGGTCGGCTTGTCCGTGGTGGCGGGCGCGGCTAGCGCGGGCGTCATCGCGTCGAGCACCGGCAAAGCGATTGCGGTGCCGATTCCCCGCAACACGGTGCGGCGCGGCAGAGACTTTCCAGCCATTACTTCGATCCTCCTGCTGCTGCGGCTACTACTGCTGTTTCGGCCCCTCGCATGCGGAAGGGCTCACTATTGACGATTGCGGTGCTAAACGCGGAGAACCGGTATTGATCGCGGCGCGCGGCGGCGACAATGCGGTCAACGGCCTCGTGGTCATAGCGTTCCAGGCCCCGGCCCAACGCAAAGGTGAGTAGCTTTTCGGCAAACGTGCGGGCAAAGGCGTCTGACTGGCCTTTGAGAATGCCGATCAACTCAAGCGGCGCGCTGAAGCTGCGTCCGCCCGGCAGCGTGCCCGACGCATCCACCGGACCCTTCCCTTCGTGCGTGCGCCAGGCGCCCACGGCGTTGTAGTTCTCAAACCCGAAGCCGATCGGGTCCATCTGGTTGTGGCACGCTGCACAAGCCGGGTTGGCGCGATGCTGTTCCAGTTGGGCACGGAACGGCACATTGGGATCGATCTTCGATTCCTCAAGGAGCGGCACATTCGGCGGAGGCGGCGGAGGCGGCGCGCCGAGGATGTTCTCAAGTACCCACTTGCCGCGAATCACCGGCGAGGTGCGCGTGGGATACGACGAGACCGTGAGGATGCTGGCATGTGTTAGCAGGCCGCGCCGTGAGCCTTGCAACTCGACGCGCTCGAACGCCTCGCCCGTGACGCCGCCGATGCCGTAGTGGCGGGCGAGAGGTGCGTTCACGAAGGTGAAGGGCGCATCGAGCAGGTCCAGCACGCTGCGGTTCTCGCCGAAGATGGCGGAGACGAACGCCGTGGTTTCGGCGCGCATGTCGTCGAGCAACTCGTCGTCCACGGTGGGGAATTTCGCGGGGTCCGGCTTGGCGCGCGCGAGGCTCCGCAGTTGCAGCCACTGGCCGGCGAAGTTATCCACCAGCGCGGCGGCTTTGGGGTCCGCCAGCATGCGCCTTGCTTGCGCCGCCAAGGCATCCGCGGAATGGAGTTTGTTTTCGTCAGCCAGACGCAGGAGTTCTTCGTCAGGCATGGAAGACCAGAGGAAGTAGGAAAGGCGCGAGGCCAGTGCGTGTGCGCCGAGCGGGCCGGGGCCGGGCGTGCGCTCAAAGCGGAAGAGAAAGTCGGCTGAGGAGAGCAGCGCCTGCAGGGCCAGTTCCACGCCGTGTTCGAACGTTCCGCCGTCGCGGGTGCCGGCTTCGATGATCGCGGTGAGGCGGTTCACTTCGGCGGCTTCCGGACTGCGCCGCCACGCGCGCCGCATGAGGTTCGATGCGACGGTGCGCGCGCAATCACCCGGTGCGCGTTTGGCGAATGGCCACACGCCATCACGCGAGCGAGCGGCGCCGCAGGCTTGGCTTGGAACGGCCCGACGATGTCGAGGTATTCAACAAACAACCGGCGGATCTTGTCGGCGGCGACGTTATCGCGCGGTTCTCGCGCGGCGAGGTGAGGAAAGCTCACGCGAAACGAATGCGCGCCCGCCGGGACCGGAACGCGGGCCGTGAACTCACCGCGATGGTAGTTGCCTTTGCGGCCGCCCTCCACGCCCCCGCTGAAGACCGGTTGACCATCGATGGAAAGCACCACGGGTACGGCGTGCGACTCATCGAGGCGCCGGTCCACCACGCGGAAGCGGAACTCGTAGGAGGCCGCGGCGGGAAACACGAACTAGCCGTAGAGGGCGCCACGCATGGAAAACGGCAGGTAGGTGTTCGCGGCGTTCTTATCGTCGCCATCGGCGGAGCGCTTGCCGAGGTAGTGCGCTAGGATTGAAGCGGATGCGGGGCCGCCGCTGTTGCCCACGGCGGCTCGTGCGATCTTCCGCGCCGTCGACATGTATTTTTCCATCAGCATGGGTGATAACGAAAGCACGTCGCCGATGTTGTCAAAGCCATAGCCGGAATCGTCCACCGGGAATTCGTCCGCCGGACGCAACGCGACACTGAGCAGATCGCGCACCGTGTTGTTGTACTCGGCGCGGTTGAGGCGCCGCGCCGTTACGCGCCCGGCGTCGCGCTTGACGGCCATCACACCGGGTAGGGATGCTGCCCAGGATTCGATCGCCTGCCGCTCGGCGGCCGTGGGCATGGGCAAACCGGGCGGCGGCATTTTCGAGGCGCTCACCTTGTCCAGGATTTTTTGCGCGGTGGCCGGCGTGATTTCGCCTTCAAGGCTCAGGTTGCCGGTCTTTGCCTGCTGGCTGTGGCAGGACGTGCAGTAGCGATTCAGCACAGAACGCGGGTCAGCTTGCGGAAGTGCCGCGACAGCCGAGAGCATCAACCCGGCGGCGGCCGGAAGCACGCGAAACATCATCCACAGGATATACTCTTCCGCGCGGCGCTGAAGGCAGTTTGCCCTGGCACCGCAGCCGCAATAAGCTAGACAACGATGGCTCGCCGTTTTGTGGTTCTTCTTGCCGTGACCGCCGTAGCCGCGTGCGCGGCTGTTCCGCTGGCCGCGGGGTTCGACCGCGACATCAGGCCGATGGTCACGCAGTACTGCCTCGTCTGCCACTCGGCCGCGAAACACGCGGGCGATCTGAACCTCGAGCGCTATGCCACCTTCGCCGCCGTGATGCACGACCCGAAACCTTGGCAGAAGGCTGTGGAGCAACTCACGCTCGGTGAGATGCCGCCCAAGGGCATGCCGCCTTTGCCGGCCGCGGACAAGACGCGGCTGCTCGCTTGGATCCAAGGCGCGTTGCAGGCGGCGGCGCAGGCGCGCGCGGGCGACCCCGGCCCCGTGGTGCTGCGGCGGCTGAACAACGCCGAGTACACGTTCACGGTGCGCGACCTCACGCACGTGGCTTCGCTCGACCCGGTGCGCGAGTTTCCCGCCGATGGCGCGGCGGGCGAGGGATTCATGAACACGGGCGGGGCGCTCGCAATGTCGCCCGCGCTGCTGTCGAAGTACCTCGATGCGGGTAAGTCCGTCGCCGCGCACGCGGTGTTGCTTCCGCGCGGTATTCGCTTCTCGAAGTCGACCTCGCGCAGCGATTGGACCGGCGAGATCCTCGCCGAGATCCGCGCCTTCTACGCCGCACATACGGCCGATGGCGGGGCCGACACGGTGACGCAGCAGGGCATCGCGCTCGACAAGAATCGCGGCGGTACACTGCCACTCGATCGCTACTTGCGCGCTTCGCTGAGCGCTCGCGAGGCGAAGTTGAGCCCGAGGTATGTTGCCGCGCTGACGGCGCTGATGCGCAGCGCGCGGCCCTCACCGCTCCTTGACGATCTGCGCGCGCAATGGCGCACCGCCAAGCCCGCGGACGTGCCGAAACTGCTCGCGCAAATCACGCCTTGGCAGAACACGCTGTGGAAGTTCTCCAGCGTGGGCCACATCGGCAAACAGGATGGCCCGAAGGCGTGGATGGAGCCGGTGTCGCCGATTGTGGACGAGCAGCCGTTTCGTGTGAAGCTCGGGACGGCGGTGAGCGGTACGGTGACGTTGTATCTGGTGGCGCACGACGGCGGTGACGGCTCGATGGGAGACACGGTGGTGTGGCGCGAGCCGCAACTGGCAATCCCCGGCCGCGCGCCGGTGCTGCTGCGCGACCTGCCCGCGCTGGTGGATGAGTTAACGGCGCAGCGGACGCGAATCTTCGCCGCCACGGCCAGCGCGTTGAACGCTGCCGCGCCGGGTGACGCCGCCGAGAAAGCCTGGTTCGACTTTGTGCGGCGCAGCGCCACGCCCAAGCTCGATCTGCTGACGAAGAAAATCGACAAGCTCGCAGCGTTCGATTTCGTGCAAGGCTGGGGCACGGCATCCACGCCGATGGTGGTGGCCAACTCTTCCGCACAAGCCGTGCGCGTGCCCGGTACGATGAAAGCGAAGAGCGTGGCCGTGCATCCCTCGGCGACGCTGCAGATTGCCGTGGGATGGCGCAGCCCGGTGGACGCAACGGTGCGTGTGGAGACCGCGCTGCAGCGCGCGCATCCTGAGTGCGGCAATGGTACGGAGTGGTGGCTCGAATTGCGGCGCGGCGGAGCGCGTGTGCGGCTTGCGCAGGGAGATCACCGGCAGCAGCCGCCCAGGCTGGAGAGTATTCAGGTTGAGCGCGGCGACTTGCTCTCCGTGTTCGTCGGGCCGCGGGAAGAGAATCACTCGTGCGATCTGACGGCCGTGGATCTCAACATCACCGCCCGCGATGGCACGCGTTGGTCTCTGGCCAACGATGTGTCGGGCAGCATCCTCGGCGGCAACCCACATGGCGGCGTTTGGCATTTCTACACCGAGTCAGGGCCGGGTAGCATGATCCTGTCGGGCACATCGCTCTTGGGCCGCTGGGTAATTGCCGAACCGGGCGAGGCCAAGCGCACGCTGGCCGATCAGTTGCAGCGGCTGTTGGTGAACGGCGCGACAGGCAATACCGAAGACGCCGCGCTCTACGGGCAACTCTCTTCGCTCGCCGGGCCGCTCTTTGCCGGCGTTACGGCCACCGGGCCTGCTGGAAGACAGCGCGACATGGTGACGCAAGCGCCGTCGGTGCTCGAAGTGCGTCTGCCTGCCGATCTTGTCGCGGGCAGCGAGTTCGTGACCACAGGCACCGTGCAAGGCGAAGGCACCGTGCAACTGGAGATCCTCACCACCAAGCCCACTGGCGGCGCGCAAAGAAGACTGTCGCCCGCCAGCGCCACGGTGGCAGACGGCAAAGGCATGTGGACTTCGAACAACCAGACCGTCGCGTACGCGCTGCCCGTCGTGGCGCGCAAGGGCACGGCGGCCCGGCAGCGCGTGGAACAGAACTTCAACGAATTCCGGCAGATGTTTCCCGCCTCGCTCTGCTACACCAAGATCGTGCCCGTGGATGAAGTGGTGACTCTGACGCTCTTTCACCGTGAGGACGATCATCTCTCGCGCCTGCTCTTGGACGCGAAGCAAAAGGCGCAGCTCGATCGGCTGTGGGACGAGCTGCACTTTGTCTCGCGCGACGCGCTCACTGGCGTTGACGCCTTTGAACAGCTTTGGCAGTACGCCACGCAGGACGCGGATCCGTCGAAGTTCGAACCGCTCCGGCGGCCGATCCTCGCGCGCGCCGCGGCGTTTCGTGAACAAGTGAAGGCCGCCGAGCCAAGTCACGTGGATGCCGTGATTGAATTCGCGGGGCGGGCATATCGCCGCCCGCTCACCGAAGCGGACCGCGCGCAGTTCCGCGCGCTGTACCGACAACTGGGCCAGCAGGGGCTGCCGCACGAAGAGGCTGTGCGGTTGTTGCTCGCGCGCGTGCTCGTCTCGCCCGCCTTCTTATACAAGGCCGAGAACGCCGGGCCGGGCCGCGTCACCAGGCCAGTGAACAGCTACGAACTGGCGAGCCGCCTGAGCTACTTCCTGTGGTCGTCTCAACCGGACGCTGCGCTGCTGGCCGCGGCGGGCACGGGAAAGTTGCGCACCGCGGCGGGCCTGCAGGCGGAAGCGCGCCGGATGCTGCGCGACGAAACCCGCGTGCGGCGTCTGGCCACTGAGTTCGGCGCGGCGTGGCTCCATATCTACGACTTCGATTCGCTCGACGAAAAGAGCGAACGCCACTTCCCGGCGTTTCGCTCGTTGCGCGGCGACATGTACGAGGAGTCGATTCGCTTCTTCACCGATCTGTTCACGGCGAACCGCCCGGTGCTTTCAATTCTCGACGCCGGCCACACGTTCCTCAACGAAGCGCTGGCCAAGCATTACGCGATTCCGGGCGTCACGGGCACAGAGTGGCGGCGTGTGGACGGCGTGCGGCAGTATGGCCGCGGCGGAGTCCTCGTACAAGCCTCGGTACTTGCCAAACAAGCGGGCGCCTCACGTACCAGCCCGATTTTGCGCGGCAACTGGATTTCGGAAGTGCTGCTCGGTGACAAGCTCCCGCGGCCGCCGAAGGATGTGCCGCCGCTTCCGGCGGACGAAGCTACTGAAACGCTGTCGGTGCGCGAACTCACCGAGCGCCATACAAAAGATCCGCGCTGCTCCGGGTGCCACGCGCGCGGCGACCCGTACGGTTACACGCTCGAACGCTTCGACGCCGTCGGCCGCCGTCGCAACCGCGACCTTGCGGACCGCCCGATCAATGACAGCGCCATTCTGCGCGACGGCACGCCCGTCGATGGCGCCGACGGGCTGCGCGCGTATCTGCTCGGCAAGGGCCGGCCCGCGTTTGTCCGCCAATTCTGCCGCAAGCTGCTCGGCTACGCACTGGGCCGCGCCGTGGAGCTTTCCGACGAACCGCTGCTGAACACCATGCAGGCGCAGCTTGCCGCAAACGGATATCATGTCGGTACAGTCATCGATCTGATTGTGGCCAGCCGCCAGTTCCGCGAAATCCGAGGCCGTGACCATGAACAAGAAACTCATTGACCGCCACGTTTTCTCACGCCGCCGCTTGTTGCGGGGCGCCGGAGTGTCCATCGCGCTGCCGTGGCTCGAATCGCTCCCGGTGTGGGGCGGTGAAGCCGCGCGAACGCAGGAAGCGCCGGTGCGTTTGGCCGTGCTGTTTTCGGGCAACGGCTTTCACAGCAAGGAGTGGTGGGCGCGCGGCGAAGGCAAGCAGATGGAGCTGGGCAAAGTGCTGGAGCCGCTGCACGACTTCTGCGAGAAGACGCTGTTCATCCGCGGCTTGTTCAACGCCGAAGCGCTGAAGGGTAACATCCACAGCTCGCAGACGGGCAATCTGCTGTCGGGCGCGCCGCTCGCATCGGGCGGCGAGATTCGGTCGGGCACCAGTATCGATCAAGTGCTGGCGCAGCGTTACGGCGGGTCGACGAAGGTGCCGAGTCTGGTGCTGGGCTGCGAGAAGTCAAACCCGTCGGTACACAAGAACTATTCGATGCTCTACAGCTCCCACATTTCGTGGAGCTCACCCACCACGCCGACGCCGCTGGAAATTTATCCCGCGCTGGCCTTTGACCGGCTTTTCAAAGACGAAGCGAGCAAAGGCGACCAGAGCGTGCTCGATGCCGTACTGGCCGACGCCGGCACGCTCCGCCGCGGCATCGGCAAGAACGATCAGCAGAAGCTCGATGAGTACCTCGAATCCGTACGCGACGTGGAGCAGCGCATCGCGAACGCCGGCAAGAAGGGCGAGTTGCAGGGCTGGCGGCCCACGCTCGACAAGCCCAACACGGCCCGCCCCGCCGATGGCATTCCACAGGACATCGCCGAGCACATGCGCCTGATGGCCGACATCCTGGTGCTGGGCTTCCAGACCGACACGACGCGCATCGCCACGCTGAAGCTGAACAACGATCACAGCTCGCTGCGCTTCCCGAACCTTGGCGTGGACTACATGATCCACCACCTGCTCTCACACTCAGATACGCCGGACTGGCTGAAGGTGAACCGGTTTTTCCTTGAGCAGGTGGCTTACATCGCGCGCAAGCTCGACACGATTCGGGAAGGCGACCGTACACTGCTCGACAACACAATGATGCTGTACTGTTCCAGCATGCTCACCGGCAGCCACGAAGCGCGCCAGTTGCCCGTGGTGCTGGTGGGTGGCGCGGGCGGTCGCATTAAGGGTGGGCGTGTGCTGGATTATCTGGAGAAGCCCGAGCGCCAGCTGTGCCGTCTGTTCCTGTCGATGATGGACAAAATGAATGTGCCGCCCGGGCAATTCGGCGATGCGAGTCAGCCGTTGGCTGAGGTGTAGCGAGGCGCTGGCGTGGGCTGCGCTAGCGCTTCCCGGCGCGCAGTCTCCCCACGAACTGCATCTCAACAAGGGCGCCGCCGAGATGCAAACTCGCCGTTTTCAGTCCGCCATTGCCGAGTTCACTCGCGCGATTGCCTTGAACCCCCGGTCTGGCCGCGCGCATCTGCTGTTGGGAGAAGCGTATCTGGCTACGGGCGCGCAGGAGCTCATCGCCGAGGCGAAAGGCGAGTTTCAACAGGCGCGCGAGTTGGACCCACAACTTCACACGGCGCGGTTCTACATCGTCAAGATCGATCTGGATCTCGGACGGCTCAGCCGTACTGAACGCGAGATTGCCGAGTCGCCGCCCTCTCCTTATCTGGACGCTTTGCTGGGGGAAGTCCGCCGGCAGCAGGGTCGCCCGCGCGAAGCTCTCAAGTTGGCGTCGCAGGCTCTGGCCGCGCTACCCGACGCGCCGTTGTTTCTCTACTACCGTGCTATGGCCCATTGGGATCACGTTGAGGACGAGGCCGCGGCACTTGCCGACCTTGCACGAATGGCACAGCCAACCCCGGAAGCCCTGATCCTGGCTGCCCGGATTCATTTGGTGCGGCAGCGCCCGGCCGAGGCGGAGGAGGCGCTGCGGCGTGCGCTGACACTGGGTGAAAGGGCCGAGGCCCATCTGCGGCTGGCGCAATCTTACCGTGCGCGGAACAGGCCGGCGGAGGCGCGCACGGCGCTGGCGGCTTTCCGTGCTGCGCCGCAACTGTCGTCGGCCCATTTTGAAAAACTCAGCGAAGAGGCCGACCGCGAAGAGAAGCTGTTGACACGGCGTCGTTGAGCAAAAAGGTGGTGGACGGCTAGCGCGCGGGACCGTTGCTTTCCTGGCATGGCGGCGCCTCACACACCCGGACCGTTCGATTCGCCTTGAGCCCCGTGAGGCTCTCGGTCCGGCCACCAGGCCAGGTGATCTTCACCTCCGCGGCGGCTGCCTCGGCCAGGCCGAAATGCGCCACCAGCGGGCTCGCCGAAAGATAGCTGGACGCCGAAGTCACGTCGCGCACCATTGTTCCCACGGTGACGCGCGCGCCGGGCCGGGCAAAATCCACGGCCAGCCAGTTGCGCCGGGGCGTGGAGTCATTACGGTACAGGAACGGCCGCTCGCCGAGATTGGAAATCACGATGTCGAGATCGCCGTCGCCATCGAAGTCCGCCACCGCCGAGCCGCGCCCCACATGCTCGTCCTGAAATACGCCAGGCACATCCCGGAAGCGCCCGTCACCGGTGTTCTCATACAGAAGGTCACGCTGGCGGTAGCGAAGGCGCGGGTGATAGAGCGCGACGTTGTCGATCACATGGCCGTTGGTGACGTGAATGTCGAGGTCACCGTCGTTGTCGTAGTCAAAAAACCGCGTGCCGAATCCGAGGGGTTCGAATCCTGAAGCGAGCCCGGCGCGCTCAGTGGCATCCTCAAACAGCAGCCCGCAAAGATTGCGATAAAGCGTGTTCAATTCCAGGGCGAAGTTGGTGACGAAGATATCCATGCGGCCGTCGCCGTTAAAGTCCGCGATTTCGGTGCCCATGCCAGCCTGCGGTTTACCGTGCCCGTCAAGACCCGTGCCAGCGGAGTAGGCGATATCGAGAAACTTGCCGTTCTGCCGGTTGTGATAGAGAAAATTCCGCACGCCGTCGTTGGCCACTTAGATGTCAGGCCAACCGTCGTCATCGATATCGCCGATGGCTACGCCGAGACCTTTGCCGGCCGGATTGGCGATGCCTGCTTCGCGCGAAACGTTGGCAAATGTTCCATCACCGCGATTGCGGAAGAGCAGGTCGGCCTTGCCATCGTACATGCGGGGATCGCAGTACATGCGGTAGCCGGCCTTGCGGAAGCCGCAGGGCTGGTCGTCGGTAGGATCGTAGTCGAGGTAACGCGCCACGAAGAGGTCCAGATGGCCATCGCGGTCGTAGTCGAGAAACCCCGCGCTCGAAGACCAACCGCCCGCCGCCAGGCGTGCGTTCGCTGTCACATCCTCAAAGCGCAGCCCGCCTGGATTCCGCAGCAATTGGTTGGCGCCAAAGCCTGTGATGTAGAGATCCGGCCGGCCGTCGCGGTCGTGGTCACCGACGGTGACGCCAGTGCCGAACGAACCATTACCGCGGATGGTGAGGGCCGGTGCAAACTTCATGCCGCCCAGATTGCGATAGAGTTTGTGCCCAGGCGAAGGCTTACCGCGCGCCACATCCGCGCCGTTGACGAAGAACAGGTCCACGCGCGAGTCGCCGTCGAAATCGAACGCCGCCACGCCGGAACCGAACGCCTCCATCATCAGCTTCCTCGGTGACGCCCCGTTTTCATGCTTATGAGTGAGGCCCGCCTCCAGGCCCACTTCGACAAAGCGGGCCGCAAGCAGCAGCGCAACGCCGGTCATTGCTTCTTCCGGTATACCGCGATGCGGTGCGACCGGTACGTTTGCACCGCGATCAGCTTGGATTGCTCCAGCGGCATATGGCAATTCACGCACGCATCCGCGCGGTCCGGCTGTTGACTGCAGCGGGAGCCGGGGTGGCACGCCACGCAACGCGAGTTGAACGATGCCGCGTCGCGCTGCACTTGGTGCACATCGTGACAGGTAACGCAGGTCCTGCGTCCCCCGCTTTGTTTGAAGCAACGGCTGGCCCACAGCAGGCCCACTTGATTGCCGTGGACATCGGGTTCAGGCGGGCGCTCCCCGGCGAGGCCGGCATGACACGAAGCACATGTTTTCAGGCCGTCCGGCTTGCCGAATCCCCGCGTGTGCCGGGCGGGCGGCTCGCCGTGACACCGGACGCAGCTCATGCCGAGCGCCATCTCCTCGCGCTTGTAGCGCACCGAACGGCCCGCAGGCTCCAGCTCGGCGCGCGTGGCATGGCAACCGAAACAAAGCGGCGGAATGCCACGTCCGAAATGCACGGCGCCGTCTTCGTACCCAGGCGAGTTGATCCACCGCGCGGAACTGATGTGATACGACACCGGGAGTTGAAACAACAGTCCGTCGCGCCAGTATAAATAGGACTGGCCACGGCGGCCGGAGCCGATCACCAGATCTAGGGCCTCCGTGTGCCGGAGCGAGCCGTCCACGCCGGTTTGAGTGGCACGGCCATCGGCGCCGCGTTCCATGACGAAGTACACGCCGGGCCGCCGCGTATCCATCCGATTGCGCGGCGGGTCGAACGGCCCGAGGACCGACTCGACCGTGGCGGGGCGCGAAGCGTTCGCGTGCGCCGTGCGGGCGTAGCTCTCGACCATGCGGCGGTGACACACCCCGCAACCCGCAGCCGCAGGAGCGGCGGCCACTGCGAGCGTAAGCCAGATCGCGTGAACCGTCTTAAAACTCCAACCGAAGTTGCAGCGCGATACGGCGGCCATTGGCCTTTTCCGGGCCGAAGTCGGAAACGATCGAAGTGAAGCGTCCCACAGTGGCCGGCACCGAGATGTTAGTGGTCGGATCGTTGAAGTGCGGCGTGTTGATATAAGGGGCGGAGCAATAATAGACCACGAAACGCCGTTTGAGCGGCGGATTGTGGCGGTCGAAAAGTAGACCACCACGCTTGGAAATCCGCGGGTGCAGCGGGTTTGCCTATACGTTCTCGAAGAACATGGGCACGGCGGGCAACGTAAACTCCGACGGCGGTCCGCGGATTCACCTGCCGGAGTTCTTCCATCTGAACCGCGCGGTGAGCGACTTGAATGCTCCGCATAACTTCCAGTTCACGGGCATTTATGAAGCACCGTTCGGCAAGGGCAAGAAGTACTTCAACAGCGGCGTGGGCAGTTGGCTGCTGGGCGGCTGGCAGATGAACGGCCTGATGTCGGCCTACTCCGGTCCGCCGTCCTCAGTGACGGCGCCGGGCACGGATTTGAACGCCCCCGGCAACGGGCAGCGGGCCGATCTGTTGAATACGACGGTGAAGAAGATCGGCGGCGCGGGACCCGGCCAGAAGTGGCATGATCCGGCGGCGTTCGGTCAGGTGCGCGAGGCACGCTTCGGCACGACCGGCTGGAACCTGCTGCAAAGCCCCGGCGTGATCAACGTGGACGCGAGCATCTTCCGTTCGTTCAGGGTGACCGAGCGGGTGAACGTCCAGTTCCGGGCCGAGGCTTTCAACCTGACGAATACACCGCACTTTGGGGCTCCGGTAGCGGACGTGTCGAACACGCGATTCATGGAGATCGCCGGGGTGCGGGGCACTGGCCGCGAGGGCATCGACGAGCGCGTGTTCCGGTTTGGATTGCGCTTGGGGTTCTAACGCGGGTACAAGCGTTCGAGCCGACTCAGGAACGTCAGGTTCTCGGCTCTCCGTTTAGAACTTCTACATCTGAATCCTGCACGATTCTGGCAGGATACTTTTCGAGTATAACGTCGCAGCCAATGTTTACCGGCCTGCGGACGCACTTTGCGAAGTGCTCCAACTTGATCGTTTGGCCCTGTTTGGTTCCGGCTACGCCGGGTTAGGGTGTTATGCCCGGCACTGACTGGACGCGGTGGACCGGCGATAGGCAACTCCCCGTCGCCGGCGTGCGTCAAGTCAACGGGAACGCCGTCCTTTCCGACAAGCGTGCGTGGCGGTCGGCATTGCGCAGATACCGGTATCTGGAATAACGGCCAATATTCCGGATCCGGAGTCTTGGCCGCTTCGTTACCGCTGGCCTATCACGCGACACCAATTGTTGCGCTGTTTTTGTAGTCTCGCTCCGCCTTGCACCTTGGATCTTGTCTGAGCGATATCAAGGCCATGCCCGCAACCACATTCACAGTATCGGCCGGAGCCACCTTCGGAGGCATCGCTAAGACGTTCGGCATACCGCTGGGTTTGTTGATCGACACTAACGGAATCACGGATCCGAACAAGATCAAGGTAGACCAAGTGCTGACCATTCCCACCACCACTACCGATGGCATGGATCACCCTGCCGATATAAATACGCGGGACGATGTTACTCCGCCGCCGGCCGCCCGATCAGAGTCGCCGAAAGCCGCACTTGTTCCGGCGTACGTTATGCTCCGTGTCTTGAGGGTCTTGAGGGGACCCCAGGTAACCCGCAAGCGGCCGGCGGCGCATAGCTCAGCTTGCGATCCCGCCGGCGGACGCTCTCGACAATACCGAGCGTCCGTTCGGCGGCGAAGGCGAGTAAGCTGGGCTTGCCGGGGGACGGACGGACCTTATGCCTCGTTCCCTCCGCGCTGGCCGGATCTTGCCCGGAAGTCAGCACTCGTCGAGCACGCGCTTCAACAATCACCTCGCCTTCGGCCTGGGACTGCTGATTAGCGGACCGATTCGATCGCCCGAAGCCGTGAGACCGCTGGTGGCCACCCCGGGTTGGCTACCAGCGCTTCCTTATAGAGCGCCGCCGCCTCGTCCAAGCGCCTTTGTGACTCAAGTACCAGCGCGCGGTGGAAGAGGATGCGAAACGGGGGCGCGCCCAACTTCCCGGCGACCTCCAACTGCTGGCCTGCGTCCTCATAGCTGTGATCGAGAAACAGGGTGGAAGCATACACTTCGCGCAGCCCGGCGTGGTCGCCGGAGATACGAATCTGTCGGGCGAGAAATCGCAACGCAAACGGCAGGTTGCCTTCCTCAATGGCGATCCGGGCGCGCAGCGCGGCGGCGTCCGGGTTTGGCGCGGGCATGGCCAGTAGCGTATCCAGCCACTGCTGCGCCTGGGCAAGATTGCGGGCGTCGTAGGCCAGAATAGCGTTGGCAAACAGCGCCGGTGGATGCGACGGACATGTTTGCGCCAGCCGCTTAATCTCCCGGCGCATTCCATCGCACCGCTCCACGCCGTAGCAGTCCGGCGCGCAACCGGCAGCGCGGGCATCCTGCAGTGCCGTCCACGCCCGGTCCAGACGCGAGGCCACCTCAAAGCAGCCGTCGAGCACGCCCGGCGGCAGGCGGGATGCGCAGGACATGGACGACACGGCCGTGCCGCAAACGGCTAGCAGACAGGTAAGGCGAAAGCGGAACAAAGGGTTCATCAAGAGTCCAATCATCTGGAGGGGATCACGCCGTCCACCACGCGAATCATCTGGTAGAGAGCCGGGGCGAGGGTGGAGGCGAAGATGCCCGGGAGAAAACAGATCACCAGCGCAAAAAGGGTTTAACCGGCAGGGCTTGGGCCAGCAGCATGGCCCGTACACTCCGCCGGTCACGCATATCTTCTGCTTGATGGCGCAGCGTCTCAGCCAAACTGGCGCCGATCTGTTCAGCCTCGACAATCGCCGAGACGAACGTGGTCACGGAGCCGAGTTGAACGCGCCGCCCCATACGCCGCAGGGCCTGCACGCGCGGTACGCCGGCGAGTGTCTCCTGCTGGTAGGCAGTAAACTCGGCTGCCAGAGCGCGTGAGCGGGGCTGCGAGGCGGCAATCCGCTGCAAAGCGGCGTCGAACCCCAAGCCTGCCTCGGCGAGCGTAGCGAACAGGTCCATTGCCAGTGGCAGATCCTTCTCCATTTCGGCCACGCGCCGCCGGCGCGCGGCGCGCACCTGCAACCACGGCACACAGGCCACAATTGCTAAGGCAATCCACGGGCCAGTGCGCGCCATGGCCGAAATCGATGACGGGAACCGCCCAAGCCGCGCCATGCTCCGAACCAAGGACAACGCCGCGCGCCCGAATGTCCCGGAGGCGGGCGAGGCGGTTGGCGCGGTCCCGGTGCTGCGTCATGGGATGGGACTGCGAGTAATCATCGTGGAGTTCGCCGTAAGCATCGACATCGAGGAAGTAAGTGTTGGGGTTGTCTGTCAGTTGCCGGTCTAGTCGCGCGGCGATCGGCTTGCGGCCGAGTTGCTCAAGGGCTTCCGAGCTGAGTTCGCAGCCGCGGTTGGCGAAACCGGTGCGAGGCTTGCCGCTCGCGTCGACTACGCAGCCATCCGGGAAGAGCGTGCCCGGCCAGCGGCTGACGGAGTCTTCGCCGTGCTGGGGATGCTGCGCGTTGTTGCAGGTGTCATAGGGGCCGACCAGGTAGCCGGCGTGCTTGGCTGCGTCGATGAACGCTTTGCCCACCAGGTCTTTATGGTGGCCGGGGTTCTGGTCGTAGCCGATCCAGGCTCGCTTGACTCCGGCTTTCAGGAGATCGGCGACGAAGTCAGGTCGACGGCCATCGCCCCAAACGTACATGTGGATGGCGCCCAGCAGCTTGAGGATTTCGGGATTCGCCTTCGACTTCCCGGCGAGCGTAGGCACGATGAGACCGGCGCGGTACTCACGCGCGGGGTCGATGGGCGAGGGGCCGCCGGGCCAGATCTCCACTTCGTAGGCCGGGCGGCGGTCGCGGTCAAGGAACCGGTGGCGCGCGACGGCTTCCAGGCGGTTTTGTTTTTCTTCGAGGCATAGCTCGGTGCGAATATCGGTGGGCACGTGCACGGTGACCGTGCGCACAACTGCGTGGAAGGCCCAGAAGGGAAGGGAGAGTTGGCCATGTGCTGCGTAACACTGCCCGGACACGCGCCGCCGCCATGCCGCGTGGTCCATGGGTACGAACAAGCCTTCGCCTTCGGGCAGGATGAGCGCGTTCAACCGCGGGTCGAGTCCGGTGCGCGGCCACTCGATGGTCTGCTCTTTCGCGGATTCGATGCGTATGTGAAGGCGGCGGCCCGGGGTGTGAGCTGCGCGTTGAGGCCGAGCGTGTTGAGGTTGGCGGTGCCGGCGGCCACCAGAATATCGTCAGCGCCGGCGCGCATGCGGATGCTGAGCGTCGAACGGTCGACGTTGGCGGTCCATCCGTCGAGTTGGATTTGCTCGGCGTGCAGGGCCGGGACGTGGATCAGCAGTAGCAGGGGGAGAGAGAGTCTGATCCATTCATTATGAGCCCCAGGGAGACGTGGAAGCTTCAAGGGCCGCCCGCAAAGCGAAGGCAGTCCGTTTGAGCCGCTAAGATGGTTGGTCATGAGGCGTTGCGCGTTGGCTCTCTTCGCTGTTTCGTGGTTGGGTTCCGCACAGTCCTGGCAGCCGCCGGCGGACAGTGCCCGATGCCCGTCGAAATGGGGCGCGGGAGATCAGCGCGGCGCGGGGAATCACATCAAGCCAGCCAATACGCTGCGCGCCCTGAAACTTGTGAAGACGGGCGAGACGGTCGAGTTGGGGCACGTGTTGAACGGGTCCATTCCCTTGCTCAACAATCGGCGCTTCGACCTTCACACGAAACGCACTTTCATGAATGCGGGATCGAACCGGCGGGGCAGCAACGAGGAGCTGGTGGTCAGCGAGATCGGACAAGTGGGCACGCAGTTCGATGGGTTCGCGCATCAAGCCATCGGCGATAGCCTGTACAACTGCTTTTCCATCGATCAGGCCGCCACCAGGAACGGATTCCAGAAGCTGGGAGTGGAGAACGTTGGAGCGCTGATTACCCGTGGCGTTCTCATCGACGTCGCCGCCCTCAAGGGCGTTGCGATGCTCGCCGCGGGATATGAGATCACGCCCGGCGACCTGGAGCAGGCATTGGCGAAACAGAGAATGCGGATTGAACCGGGCGATGCGGTGATTATCCACACTGGCTTCGGCAAGCTCTGGGGAAAAGACAACGCGTTGTACAGCAAGTCAAGCCCCGGCATTGGACCCGCGGCAGCCGAATGGCTGGCCAAGAAGGACCCGCTGCTGGTTGGCGCGGACAATCCATCAGTTGAAGTCTCCCCCAATCCCGACCCGGCGGTCTCGCTCCCGGTGCATCAGATCATGCTGGTGGTGCACGGAATCCACCTGCTTGAGAACATGAAGCTCGACGAGTTGGCCGCCAAGGGCGGCTGGGAGTTCGCTTTCATCATGCAGCCGCTGAAGATTCAGGGGGGCACGGGATCGACAGTGGCGCCGGTTGCCGTCCATTAACAGCCGAAAGGCACTTACTCGGGCACGGCGAATTGAACCGTGTTACTCGCCGCTTCACCGATCAGAATGCGCACCGTGTGGCTTCCGAGCGCGGTGCCCTCCGGCAGCGCGAACTTTGCGCGGCCCACGCCTACGGTGCCGGGGGCCGCGGCGATCTCCAGCCCGTCGAGTTCCTGATCGTCGAAGACGACCTTGAACCCGTCTGTCCCTCCAGCGCCGTCAAATATCTGCGAAGGCGTGCCGCGTTTGATATCGAAAGCCCGCGAATTGCCGGGCGGCAGCACCGCACCGAGTCTGGTCCACATCGCACCGGCATCGCGCGACTTATAAACGGCCGTGTCGATGACGCCATGGTTCGCGATCAGCAGGTAGCTCTGTTCCAGGTGGCGCCGTCGTCAATGCTCTTGAAGTAGCCCGGACCGGTCGTGGTGTAGAACGTGCGTCCGCTGGCGCCAGAGCCGATGGTGCCGAAGAAGGGCACGGTGGCGGGCGGTGGGGTCTGGGAGAAAAGCTTCGAGGCCGCGGCGCAGACACTGCTTCGCAATCCACCGGGGCAACGGTTCCGGCCCAGGACCTGGCAAAAGAAACGGCCAGCACCGCCGGAGCGGGATGCTGGCCGTTCAACTGATTGGCGTGTGGTTATAAGGTCATCTTCAGGCCCAGGCGCAGGATGCGGTCGCCGTTCGGCTCGCGCCCGCCTGCGTTGGTGCCGGTCACTTCAAACACACCGCCGCGGAAGGTACCGTCGGGGTTGGTCAACAGGTTGTTGATGCCGGCCGACGGATTGCCAAACTTCGGCGTGTTGGTCCAGTTGAACCACTCGGCGCGGAACTGGAAGCCGAAGTGCTCCTTCACGCTGAAGTTGCGGAAGAGCCCGAGGTCTGAGTTGATGAAGTTCGGACCGCGGAGGCTGTTGAAGTCGGCGGTGCCGAAGCGGGGTTCGGTGACGCGGGCGAAGGCGAACGGATCGAAGTATGCCGCGCCGCGGCCGATGTTGCCGAGGCGCGGCACGTCCTGTTTGACCTGGTCGGCGCGCTGCGTGCTACCGGGTAGGCGCAGGCTGCCGCCATCGCTGGTGACGCGCACCGGAGTGCCCGTCATTGCCGTGGTGAGCGTGTTGATCTGCCAGCCGCCGGCGAGCACGTTGAACGCCCGGCCGCCGGAGAACCGCTTGCCCGCGCCGAAGGGCAGTTCGTAGGTCGCCGTGATCTGCAGGTTGTGCGTGCGGTCGAAATTGAGCGGCACGTAATTCAAGCCGGTGAAGGCGAGGGCCGGCACCAGGGGGCCGCCGTTGTTGTCCTCGTTGCAGCACCAGCCCATGGCCTTCGACCACGTGTAGGCCACGTTGGTTTGCAGTCCGCTGGAGAAACGCTTGGTGAGCGTGGCCTGCATGGAGTGGTAATTGTTGTCGCCCATGGGACCGATGAGGCTGGTCCCCACGGCGCGGCCGAAACGCGGGAACAGCGGCTGCCCCGCCTGATCGGCCCCGATGACCTGACCGGCGTTGAGATTGAGGCGGCTGCTGACGCGCGCGGCGCGGCTGGCAACGTAGCCAACCTGGCCCGCCCAGTTCTTGCCGAGGTCGCGCTGGATGATGAAGTTGTAGTTCAGGATGTAGCTGCGCCGGAACTCATCTCCCGTGGTGTTCACCGCGTAGTTGGTGGGAATGGCGATACGGCCGTTGGAACCGACTGACGGAGTGGGCAGCACGGGCAGGCCCCGGGTCAACGTGGTGGACCAACCCAAAGCGGCCGGGGCCAGATTGAACGCCACCAGGATCGGGTAATTGGTGCGCAGGGGCCGGGCGAGATTCCACGGATCCCGGTTCAGGCCGAGGCCGGAACGGATCACGGTCTTTTCATTCATGCGGTAAGCCAGACCGAGACGCGGGCTGAACAGGAGCTTGGCCACCTTGGTGCCGCAGTCCTTGGGAATGCCGCCCACACCGCAGACCAGCATTTCGTTGGTGGCAAAGTCGTAGCGTTCCATGCCGCGATTCTGGCGGACGGGCATCGGGAAGCTCTCCATGCGCGTGCCGTAGGAGAGCGTGAGCTTGCGGTTCACCTGCCACTGGTCTCGCACGTAGAAGCTGAGCATCGACGTCCGCGTGCGGTAGATGTCGGGCACCTGTAGAATGCGGCCGCCGCCATCGACGAGGCCGAGCAGATACGTGCCCATGGCGTTGAACTGGTTGCCGCCCGCTACGTTGCCGTTGTCGAGCCGGAGCTGCGTGGGACCCTGACCGAAGTTCAACCGGCCCGACGCGCCGCCCGCGGCGCCGGCAAACTCAGGCTGCGTGTGGTTGAGCTGCAGGTATTAAAGATCCACGCCGAAGCGCACGTTATGCGAGCCCTTCAGCCAGTTGGCGTTGGCCACGTACTGCGATTACGGGTCCGTGCGGTAGTAAGGCATGTAGGTTTCCGTGGAGCCGAACGCCGTGAAGCCGCCGATGCCGAAACCGGGGTAGCCGGATTCGAAGAAGCGCGGGCCGTTGGTGCCAGGAATCTTCAGTTCTTCCACACCGCGGTTGGGGCCAAGGCCGGGCTGCTCGATGTTGGTGTCCATCAAGGTGTAGCCGTAGTAGGCGTCCACGATGAAGGTGGGCGAGAACGTGTAGGTGGTGGCGAGGGTGCCGCTCCAGGTGCTGCCGAAGCCCTGGCCGAGGTTGCCGAAGGCGATCGGAGGGCCGCCGATGGCGCCGAAGGCGGTGGGCGCGGTGAGGTCGAAGCCCAGCCAGCTCAAGCGCGCGTAGACGTTCCAGCGGCCAGAGATGTTGAAGTTGAATTTGGAGTCGATCGTCTGGCGGTCGAAGGCGGCTTCGCCCAGCGCGAAGTAGTTGGCACTCGGGATGCCGTTGGGCGCCGGGTTGTTCTCCTGCGGCAGTTGCCGCATCAGCAGAGCCGCCGTGGGATGAATGCGCGCAGCCGGAATGATGTTGCCGGCAAACGGCTGCCGGCCCTGGCCATTGGCTTGGCCGGTGAGCGGATCGTAGATGGTGAGTGAAGACACCGAGAGGTTGCCCGTCCGCATGGGTGCGGTGGGGACGGTCTGCAGCGAACCGGCAAAGCGGCGGTCCGTCGAGTTTTCGTAGCTGCCGAAGAAGAAGATCTTGTTCTTCACGATCGGCCCGCCCAAACGGCCGCCCCATTGGTTGCTCACGTACTTGGGATTGCCCTGGTTGGCCGGCAGGAAGAAGTTGCGGGCCTGCGACCAGTTGCCCTGGTGATACTCAAACAGCGCGCCGCGAAAATCGTTGGAGCCCTAGCGGATGGTGACGTTCACCGACGCGCCGCCGGCGAGGCCTTGCTCGGCGTCGAAGGTGTTGGTCACCACGTTGACGTTCTCGATCGACTCAAGCGCGGGCACGTAGCTGGCGATGTGCGGCAGCCAGACGTTGGTGGCGCTGGCGCCGTCAATCCGCGTATTGTTCGACGCCGTGTTGTTCCCGCTGGTGGAGAACGACATCGCCCGCGATGGGTTCGACGGCACCGAGTGGGGCGTGGAAGGCGGCGTGATGCCGGGGATGGTGATGAACAGCGACTGGTAGTTGCGGCCGTTGGTCACGGGCAGATCGGTGAGTTGCTTGGCCGTGATTTCAGCCTTCACCTCGGCGCGGTCGGTTTGCAGCAGCGCCGCCGTCGCGTCCACATTCACGGGTTCGGCGATATGGCCCACTTGCAGGGCCAGATCCACGCGCGCGGTGGAGTTCACCGCGATGTCGACGTTGTCCTGCACCGCGGTGCGGAAGCCGTCTTTGGAAATCCGCAACGAGTAGAGCCCCGCCTGCACGGTGGGAATGCCGTAGCTGCCTACTTCGTTGGTGGACGCCGTGCGCACAGCGCCGGTTTGCTTGTTGGTGATCGTGATGCTCGCGTTCGGAACCGCCGCGTCAGAGGAGTCGGTCACCGTGCCAGTGAGCGATCCATACAGAATCTGCGAGGAAAGAGGTGCAAACGGCTACGGCGCACACGGCCCGGCCTGGGTTCGAAAGCATACTTCAACTCCTTTGATCGAAATTGGTGGGGCGCATGGGCGCGTAGACCCTTGATTGAAGTTTATAACAAATCGAACTCAACACTGGTAAATTCGGAAGATCATGGCCCACGTGTTCATTCCCACGCTGCTGCGCGCGGCCACCGGTGGCGCGAGCGAAGTGACCGTCACGGGTTGCTCCACGGTCCGTGAGGTGGTGGACGCGCTAGAGGAGTTGTTCCCCGGCGTGGGCGCAAAGCTCACCGGGCCCAACATGGCCATTGCCGTGGACGGCGAGGTTTCTCCCATCGGCCTGATGGAACACGTGGGGCCTGACAGCGAAGTGCACTTCGTCACCGCCATCAAAGGCGGCGCGGCCCGCCCGCGTTAAACTTGAAGTTTCCCCATGGGCAACATTCTGCGTGAACTTCCTATCGGCGAACGCGTCGGCATTGCTTTTTCGGGCGGCCTCGATACGTCGGCCGCTATTTATTGGATGCGGCAAAAGGGCGCGATTCCGTACGCCTATACCGCCAATCTCGGCCAGCCCGACGAGCCCGACTATGACGACATTCCGCGCCGCGCGCTGATGTACGGCGCCGAAAAAGCGCGCCTCATCGATTGCCGGCAGGAGCTGGTGCGCGAGGGTTTGAATGCGCTCGCCTGCGGCGCGTTCCACATCACCACGGCCGGCGTGGCGTACTTCAACACCACGCCCATCGGCCGCGCGGTAACGGGCACCAAACTTGTGGTGGCGATGCGCGAAGACGGCGTGGATATCTGGGGCGACGGTTCCACGCACAAGGGCAACGACATCGAGCGTTTCTATCGCTACGGGTTGATGGTGAATCCGCGCCTGCGTGTGTACAAGCCGTGGCTCGACGTGACGTTCAATCAGGAACTCGGCGGGCGCAAGGAGATGTCGGAGCTGCTCGACAAGGCCAATCTCCCGTTCCGCATGCCGAAGGAGAGAGCCTACTCGACGGACTCGAACATCTGGGGCGCGACGCACGAAGCGAAAGATCTCGAACTGCTCAGCAACGGCGTGCGCATCGTGGAGCCCATCATGGGCGTCGCGTCGTGGCGCGCGGATGTCGACGTGAAGGCCGAGACGGTCTCGGTGCGCTTCCACGAAGGCCTGCCGGTGGCGTTGAACGGCGTTGAGTTTGCCGACCCCGTGGAACTGGTGCTCGAAGCCAACCGCATCGGCGGCCGTCACGGACTCGGCGTGTCCGATCAGATTGAGAACCGCATTATCGAAGCCAAGAGCCGCGGCATCTACGAAGCGCCCGGCATGGCGCTGCTCTACATTGCCTATGAACGGCTGGTGACGGGCATTCACAACGAAGGCACGCTGGAGCAATACCGTGACCTCGGCCCCCGCCTCGGCCGACTGTTGTATGAGGGCCGCTGGTTCGATCCGCAAAGCTTGATGATCCGCGAGATGCTGCAGAAGTGGGTGGCCAAGACGATCACCGGCGAAGTGACCGTGGAGTTGCGCCGCGGTAGCGACTATTCGATTTTGAATACCGACAGCCCGAACCTCACCTACGCACCCGAACGGCTGACGATGGAAAGCGGCAAGGGCGAGTTTGGCCCCGAGGATCGCATCGGGCAACTGACGATGCGGAACCTCGACATTACCGACTCGCGCGGCAAGTTGTTTGTCTATTCGAAGGTGGGCGTGCTGCCGCCGGCGGTGGCCGATGACATCAAGCTGATAGAGTAGGTTCGAAATGATGATCAGACGTGTATTGCTGACCCTGGCTGCGTGTGCCGTGTTGGGCCTCGCGGGCGATGACGAAGCGGGCATCCGCGCGGCGGAAAAGGCGTGGACCACGGCCATCAAAGCCAAGGACGCGAGGGCCCTGGGCAAGCTGCTGGACGACACGCTGATCTACGCGCACTCGACAGGCATCGTGGATTCCAAGCAGGACTACATCGTTAAGGTGACCTCGGGCCGGCAGTTGTATGTGGGCGCCGAGCATGAGCAGATGACGATGCGGTTCCATGGTCCGTCGACGGCGATCGTGCATGCAAGGATGCACATGTGGGGCACCAATAAGGCGGGCAAGTTCGACGACATCGTGATGGCGATGCACACGTGGGTGAAAGGCGCGCGCGGCGCGTGGCGGCTGGTGGCGCACCAGACGACGAAGATCAAGTAGCGGAGCAGTATCATCCTGAGTTTCTCGAAAGCACTTCACCGCGGATCTCACAATTCTCTCTCTCCAGCGGCCACTGGTGAGCCGCCTTGCCCAACGCGCCCGTAGGCGATACATTCCGCCCTGGAGCCTGCAATTGCGCCCACACCTACGAGGCTGGCGAAACTTGGTGGGCAAGATCTTT
>VFZP01000002.1 GCA_016871115.1 Acidobacteriota bacterium | reverse complement strand
CGCGTTGCCGCGCCTGGAAGAAGGCGATTCAGGAAACCATCTGCATTCCGTTGGGCCTCACCGTCACCGTCAGCCATTACCCGCCCGGCACTTCCAAATGGAATCCTATCGAACACCGCCTGTTCAGTCAGATCAGCAGAAACTGGGCCGGCGAACCGCTCACCGACATCGACAAGGCTCTCCATTTCATCCGCACCACTGCTACCAAGCCAGGTCTTGTCGTCAATGCCCAGTTGATCGCCGACCACTATCCCAAAGGGACCAAAGTCACGGATGCCCAAATGCGACGGCTCAACCTCGTACTCCACGACACTCTCGGCAGATGGAACTACACCTTGCATCCGAAACAGATTGTGAACTAATTGTTGGATGGCGCCTTAGCCGCGAGTTGTCAGAACGTTGCCGCGCGGGACGCTAGCCATTCATTGACACCGCCGGCAACGCCTACCTGGAGGGCCCGGGCTTATTCGTTTATGTCGCAGGTCAACCCACGCCCGCCGAGGTTCTTCGCGAAAGGTTTCGCTCCCTCAACGCGGCCGGCTTACAGATCGTCTTTGCGCTGCTGTGCGACCCGGCGTTGTTGCGGATGAATTACCGTGAGATCGCAAGCCTCGCTGGTGTCTCGCTTGGCGCAGTAGGCCCAGTGCTCAAGGACCTGGAAGCACGTAGGTATCTGGTCCGCCGAGCGCAGGCGCCTGCGCGGCTCGTCGATGCCGCACGGCTTCTGAAAGAATGGGCATCCCACTACCCCATCACTTTGCGCCCCAAGTTGAATCCGCGGCGATTTGAAGCCGACCTGGACCGCCTGCTCAAGATCAAACCGGACCAAACGCAGGCCCTGTGGGGAGGTGAAGTGGCCGCCGATCGCTTGACTGGCAATCTTCGGCCTGCTGAGTATACTCAGTACACACACGCTCCGATTTCCAAGCTGGCGGCAGCTGGCCGGTTGCGCGCCGCGGCTAACGGCCCCGTGGAGGTATTGGATCGCTTCTGGAATTTCGAAGCTGATCCGGCTCACCCCGAGATGGTTCCGGCCATACTTGTATATGCGGACCTGATTGCCTCTCACGACGCACGTAATCTAGAAATTGCGCAGACCATCTATGAGCAGCACATCGCCACGCATCTCCGAACCACCAAATAGACCGATTGGCGCGCCGATCGCGCGAGTGCTGCAGATCATCGACCAGGTAGCCAAACAGGAGCACTGCCTGTACTTCATCGCCGGAGCCACCGCCCGCCATTTGATGCTTCACCATGTCTTCGGCCTGTCCCCCGGCCGGGCCACCAGAGACGTCGATTTTGGCTTGGCGGTTGAGAACTGGGATCAGTTTGCGCGACTCAAGCAGCGGTTTGTCACGACTGGCGGATTCGAATCCCACCCTCAGTCCCAGCAGCGGTGACGTACTCCGACGCGAACTCGAACTTCACTCTGCCAATCGACCTGATTCCGTTCGGCGGCGTGTCCACTGAGCAAGAGTGCATCGCGTGGCCGCCGGGCCGCGAAGGAACGTGGCGGGATTTCAAGAAACACTCGCCACGGCGGTTCAGATGTCAATTCATGAGTCGCTCGCGGTTCCCGTAGCCTCGGTTCCGGGCTTGGCGCCATTGAAACTTGTGGCCTGGTTGGATCGCGGCCACTCTACCGACAAGGATGCGGCGGACTTCTATCGCTTGCTCTCTACTTATTCCGACGCCGGCAACATCGACCGGCTCTACGACGAGGAAATGCCATTGCTCGAAGCGGCTGACTTTGACCTGAAACTGGCCGGAGCAGAACTCCTGGGTAGAGACGTGATTCAGCCAAGCTTTCCCCTTGCGCGCGATTCGCTGGACAGGATCTTCAACAAGCCGGAATCGCTGGAGCGCCTGCTTGCTCAAATGGAGCGACTGGTCTTCGCGCCGGAGTACACCGCTCACGTTGACCGTTTGGTGCAGACGTTCCAGCGAGGACTACGCCGCCGCTAATCAAGGCTCAAACCGCGGATTCGATTGAGTGCGCCGCGCGTAGTTGGATGGTGAGCGCCAAGTCCGAGTCGAAGATGTTGTCCGCGCGCCGGAAGCTGAAGCACAGCGGGAAGTGCAGATGTTGCGTCGAAGCCGGTGGTTTGCACCTTGGACTCGCCCACACGTTCTGCGCTTGCTGACGGCGCAAGGGCATCAACTACGCGCGCGCTGCCGCCGCGATTGCGTCGCGATAACACGCCTCGTACTGCGGAATAATCAGGTCCGCACAGAACCGCGTCTCCGCCGTATTCCGCGCGGCGGCGCTGAAGGTGCGGCGGTGGAGACTGCTGGCCAACAACTCATTCACGCGCGCGGCCATCGCCTCCACCGCGCCGATCTCTTCGAGATACCCGTCCACGCCATGCGTCACCAATTCGCCTACACCGCCCGTGCGCGTGGCGACGGGCACCGCGCCGCAGGCCATCGCTTCGAGCGCGGCAAGTCCAAACGCCTCATGCTCGCTCGGCAGCAGCAGCACGTCGCACTGCGGCAGCACGCGGTCAATATGATCCTGCTTGCCGAGGAACTTCACTCGATCGCGCGAAAGGCCCAACTCGTGCGCCAGGCGCTCGGCGGGACCGCGCTCGGGCCCATCGCCCACCATCCACAGCTCAGCGTCCGGGTGCGAGGCGGCGACGCGCCCAAACACGCGGATGCAGTCGAGCGGGCGCTTCACCGGGCGGAAGTTTGAGATATGCACGAGGCGCGGCGGGTGCGAGGCGGCCGTGGCCGTCACCGGCGCCGGGCGATACAGGTTGCAGTTGACGAAGTTGTGGATCGCGCGTATCGGCGAAGTAACGCCGAGCACCTCACGCGTGCGGTCTACCAGATACTGGCTCACCGCGGTGACGCCGTCTGACTCTTCAATCGAAAACTTGGTGATCTCGAAGTACAACAGCTCCATGCCCACGAGCGTGACATCGGTGCCGTGGAGCGTGGTGACAAACGGCAACCGCGCGCCGCGCTTGGCCAGCATCTGCCGCGCGAGCAAAGCCGAGACCGAGTGCGGAATGGCGTAGTGGACATGCAGCACGTCGAGGTCATACGAAGCAGCCACGTCCGCCATGCGCGCCGCCAGCGCGAGGCAATAGGGCGGATAGGCAAAGAGCGGGTAGTTGGTGACCTCGACCTCGTGATAGTGCATGCGCCCGCCCGAAGCACCTGTGTCGAGCCGGATGGGGTGCGCGTAAGCGATGAAGTGCACGTTGTGCCCGCGCGCGGCGAGTTCCATGCCGAGTTCAGTAGCGACAATGCCGGAGCCGCCGTAAGTGGGATAGCAAGTGATGCCGATGTTCACGGGTGACGCAATTCCTCACTCAGCGTAGCCGATCCCGCCTTCCCTGTTCGCAGCAGAGCCAGCATTGAGTGCCGGTTTGGCAGCGGTCGTGCAAGTCAATCTCTGGAGGTGGCTATGGTTCGATCGTCAACGGCCGTCCTATTCCTCAGCGTGGCGATGGCATCCGCGCAGACCACTACGCCCCGCAAGCTCATTGCATCCATGGAAGGCAAGGACCTATACATGGCCTACTGCGCTTCCTGCCACGGCGTCAGCGGTAAAGAAGATGGCCCGGCAGCGGCGGTACTCAGTGGGCCGCTGGCTGATCTTAGAACGCTTGCCCAACGGAACAAGGGAAAGTTTCCGCTTGCAGAGGTCGAGAATGTGATCCTCACCGGCCAGAGCGCCCGCGGCGGCCACGGTTCGTAAGAGATGCCGGTGTGGGGCCCCGTGTTTCGCCGGGTTGAAAACGACAAAGACGTGGGCCTCGTGCGGGTGCGGCGCGTAGCCGAATACCTGGCCACGTTGCAGGTGAAGTGAACCGCGCCAGCTGACCGATCGCCTGCGCCGTTCCACGCGCTACCCGGACCGAGGACCTGGGATAAGATCAACGATGCGCATATGAGCACCACCACCGCCACCACTCGCCGGTCGTTCCTCGGGGCCGCCGCCACGGCCGCGTCCCTGACCGCACAAAATCGCCTTCGTCCCAACATCCTGCTCATGATGGCCGATGATTTCGGCTACGAGTGCCTGTCTGCTCACGGCAGCACTTCCTACCAGACGCAGAACCTCGACCGGCTCGCGGCGTCCGGCGTGGAGTTCACGCACACCTACGCGCAGCCCCTATGCACGCCCACCCGCGTGCAGTTGATGACCGGACAACTCAACTTCCGCAACTGGAAGGGCTTCGGTTTGATGGAGCCGAACGAAAAGACATTCGGCCACATGATGCAGCGCGCCGGATATCGCACGGGCATCGCCGGCAAGTGGCAGTTCTACAGCTACGAAAGCAAGGGGTCGCCGCGGTATCGCGCGGGCATGAAGCCGGAACAATGCGGCTTTGACCAATACCTGCTGTGGCACGACTTGCTCACCGAAGACAAGGGCTCCCGCTATGCGGACCCGGTGTTGAACGAGAACGGCAAACTCCGCACAGACACCAAGGGCAAGTACGGTCCGGACCTCGAAATGGACTTCCTCGAAAAGTTCATGCTGGCCGACAAGAGCCGCCCGTTCTTTGCGTACTACCCGATGACGCTGACCCACGGGCCGTTCAACGCCACGCCGAAAAGCGGCGACTGGGCCGAGGAAAATCAGCGGCTGAAGGACAACCCGAAGTACTACGCCGACATGGTGTCGTACCTCGATGCGTCGGTGGGCCGCATCATGCAGTTCCTCGATCGCAACGGTCTGTCCGAAAACACGCTGGTGCTGTTCTACTCCGACAACGGCACGCCGCCCGAGATCACGTCACAAACCAAGACGCGCACGATTCCCGGCGGCAAGGGCAAGACCACCGACGCCGGCATGCACGTGCCAATGATGGCGCGTTGGACGGGCGTGACGGCGGCGGGCCGCAAGTGCCAGGACTTGATCGACTCGACCGATTTTCTGCCGACGATCATGGAAGCGACAGGCGCGAAGTGGTTCGACGGCTTGCCGCTCGACGGCCGCAGTTTTCTGCCGCAGGTGCGCGGCCGGAAGGGCAATCCGCGCGAGTGGGCGTTTGCGCATTGGAACCCGCATCCCGGCTGCAAGCAGCCGTTTGTGCCCACGCGGCTTGCCTGGGATCACCGCCACAAGCTGTACATGGACGGGCGGCTCTACAACCTCGAGAAGGATTACTTCGAGCAGCATCCAATCGCGGCCGGGAGCGAAACGGCTGCAGACCTTGCGGCGCGCAAGAAGCTCCAGGCGGGGCTGGACAAAATGGCGCGCGTGATGCCGCCCAAGTTCAACAAGTTTGAAACTGACGGGCGCAAGGCCTATTGATGGCGCTGCGCCGATTCTTCACGGGCTCACTCTACGCGCAAGTGCTGGTGGCGATCGCGGCGGGCATCACGCTCGGCGTCATCGCGCCGCAAACGGCCGTGGCGATGAAGCCGCTGGGCGATGGGTTCATCAAGCTGATCAAGATGATCATCGCGCCGGTGATCTTTGCCACCATTGTTCTGGGCATCGCGGGCACTAGTGACTTGAAGCAGGTAGGCCGCACCGGCGGTCTCGCACTGCTCTACTTCGAGGTGGTGAGCACGCTGGCGCTGTTGATTGGGTTGGTGATCGTCAACATTGTGCGGCCGGGCGTGGGGATGAATGTGGACGTGTCGAAACTCAACACATCCGCTGTCAACGGCTACGCCACGCCGGGCAAGATGAAGGGGATGGTGGAGTTTGTGCTCGACATCATTCCATCGTCGTTTTTCGATGCGTTTGCCAAGGGCGAGATCCTGCAGGTGTTGCTGCTGGCAGTGCTGTTCGGCCTCGGGTTGCAGCGCATGGGGCCGCACCACAACGCGGCGTTTGAGTTTATCGAGAAGGCCTCGCAGGCGTTGTTCAACATGGTGAACATGATTATGCGCCTGGCGCCGTTGGGCGCGTTCGGCGCGATGGCGTTCACCATCGGCGCCTATGGCGTACAGTCACTGCTGTCGCTCGCGTGGCTGATGGGCGCCTTCTACCTCACTTGTGTCTGTTTCATCTTCTTCGTGCTGGGCGCGATTGCACGCTTTCACGGATTCAGCATCGTGCGGTTTCTTCGCTACATCGGCGAGGAACTGTTGATTGTGCTGGGCACGTCGTCATCCGAAGCCGCTCTGCCTCGCATCATGACGAAGCTGCAAACGCTCGGCGCCGGCCGGTCCACCGTGGGGCTGGTGGTGCCGACTGGCTATTCGTTCAATCTCGACGGCACATCCATCTATCTGACGATGGCGGCGGTGTTCATCGCACAGGCCACCAACTCTCACCTATCGATCTGGAATCAGCTCACGCTGCTGGCGGTGTTGCTGCTCACATCGAAGGGCGCGGCCGGTGTGACGGGCAGCGGATTCATCGTGTTGGCCGCAACGCTGGCGGCGGTGGGCACGGTGCCGACAGGCGGACTCGCGCTGATTCTGGGGATCGACCGGTTCATGTCCGAGGCGCGCGCGATCACCAACCTCATCGGCAACGCCGTGGCTACGATCGTGATTGCAAAGTGGACGGGCGATTTGGACGAGATGACGTTGCACCGCCGGCTGGCCGAGGGTCCGGCTGCTGCTGCGGGGGGTGCCACAGACGCAGCGACTGCCCCTTAACGCCATTGAGCAACTCGCGGATCGATTGGCGCAGGCCAGGATGTGTGATGTCGCCGGCGAGTTTGGCGAGCGGCTCCAGCACAAAGCGGCGCTCATGCAAGCGCGGATGCGGCACGGTGAGCCCGGCTGAGTCGATCTTGAACTGGCCGTACAGCAGGATGTCGATGTCGATGTTGCGCGGGCCTTTCGGCGTGGTCCGGCGGCGGCCCATGATGCGTTCGATCTTGAGGCAGTGCTGCAACAGCATCAGCGGGAACAGCGACGTCTCCACTTCTACGGCGAGATTGAGAAACCACGGCTGAGCCGGCAGGTCACGCGGCGCGGTTTCGTAGATGGATGACACGCGCAGCACGCGGCAGCGCGGCGCCTCGAGACGCCGCAACGCTTCGTGCAGATGCGCCTCGCGATCGCCCAGGTTTGAGCCAAGCCCGAGAAACGCGCGCTTCAATCGAACAGCCCCGGCTGGCCCGCGCCGCCGACGGTGCTGCGCCGGGGGGCCTTGAAGTAGTCCCACGCGCGCTCGGTAGCGATGCGTCCGCGCGGCGTGCGGTCAAGAAAGCCGAGCTGGATCAGATAGGGCTCGTAGACTTCTTCGATGGTGTCGGCCTGCTCATCAATCGCCGCGGCCAGCGTGTTTAAACCCACCGGTCCGCCGCCGTAGTTCTGCAGTATGGTGAGCATCAACTTGCGGTCCGCTTCGTCGAGCCCGTAGCGGTCCACTTCAAGCAGATCGAGCGCCTGCTGCGCCACTCCGAGATCCACGTGGCCCGACGCACGCACCTGAGCATAGTCGCGCACGCGGCGTAACAGCCGGTTGGCGATGCGCGGCGTACCCCGCGCGCGCCGGCTGATTTCGCGCGCGCCTTCGGGATCTACTTGGATGTCAAGCAGCGCAGCCGAGCGCGTGACGATCTTCGTCATGTCGTCCACGTCGTAGTGATTCAGACGCAGCACCAGGCCGAAGCGGCCGCGCATGGGCGCGCTCACCAGGCCCTGGCGCGTGGTGGCTGCCACGCAGGTGAAGCGCGGAATGGGCAGCGAGTGTGTGCGTGCGCCGGCGCCCGCGCCGATGAGGATGTCCACGCGGTAGTCTTCCAGCGCCGAGTAGAGCATCTCTTCCACGTCCATCATCAGGCGGTGTACTTCGTCGATGAAGAACACCTGACGGTCGCGAATGTTCGAAAGGATACCGGTGAGGTCCAGCTTCTTCTGCAGCACCGGGCCGGAGGTTTGATCGAAGGGGACTTCGAGTTCCTGGGCGACGATGGCGGCAAGCGTCGTCTTGCCCAAACCCGGCGGACCGTGCAGTAACACATGGTCCATAGCTTCGCCGCGCGCGCGCGCGGCCTGAATGGCGATGGAGAGGATCTCCTTCACCTTGGGCTGGCCCGTGAATTCGCTGAGCGAGGGCGGGCGGAGCGCGGCTTCGAACTGACGGTCGCCCTCTTCGGGAGACGGCGAGATGACCCCGGCTTTCTGGGTCATGGCTGGCACCGGAGGCGGACTCTAGTCCGGCTTGCCGCTGTCACCGGAGGTTCTCCATCGCCTTGCGGAACAGCGTCTCGAAGTTCGCGTCGGGGTTCGCGGCGCGCGCTTTGCGAACGGCCGCGTCTGCCTGCGCCCGCTGCGCGCCGAGGTTCACCAGCGCCGACACGGCATCCTGCGACATCTCGTCAAGCGCGGGCGCGGCCGGCGTACTGGAGGCCGCCGCCGCCGCGGACTTCTCCGCCAGCGTCACGCCGTCCAACTTGTCGCGCAACTCCAGGATCATCCGCTCGGCCGTCTTCTTGCCGATGCCCGGGATGCGCACCAGTTTCTCCACCGCGCCGCTGCGAATGTACTGCACCAGATCCGCCGCCGCCAAGCCGCTCAGCACCGTGATGGCGAGCTTCGGCCCGATGCCCGACACGCCGATGAGCTTCTCAAACAACACCTTTTCTTCGGGCTTGGCAAACCCAAACAGCGCGATGATGTCCTCACGCACATGCGTGTAGATGCGCAACGCCACGGGTTCTTCAACATCCGGAAGCGTCGAATAGGTGGAGACAGGAATCGTCACGTCATAGCCGACACCATGCGCGTCGACGATAACCTGATTCGGGTGCTTCTCAAGCACGGTCCCGCGCAGATGGGCAATCATCGGTAACCTACATATTCTGGCATGGCACGGCGGCGATTCTTTGTAGACGGCATCCATCACGGGCACGCGGAGGTGACGGGCGATGAAGCGCACCATCTGGTGCGCGTGTTGCGCGTGGAGCCAGGGCAGCGCTATGAAATCTCTGACGGCGTGGGCGGCGTGTACCTGGCGACGGTGGCCGAGGCGCGCAAAAGCCGCGTGCTTTTCGATATCGAAGAGCGCGTGGCGTTTAAGCCGCTGCCGGTGCGCATCACGCTCGCTTTTGCGTTGATCAAGTTCGACCGGCTCGAGTGGATACTCGAGAAAGGTACCGAGGCGGGCGTGGAAACGTTCATTCCCGTAATTGCCGAGCGCAGCGAAAAGGGCCTCGAACAAGCCGCACCCAAGCGCCGCGAGCGGTGGGAACGCATTGTGATCGAGGCGTCGCAACAATCGCGGCGAGACAAGCTGCCGGAGTTGCATGACCCGGTGCGGCTGCGTGACCTGCGCTGCGGCGCCACCGTACGCATCCTGCTGGACGAAGACCCCGCTGCGCCGCCGCTGCTGCGAGTCTTACCCGCCGAGCGCCACGCTGGCGAACAGGTGGCGCTGCTGTTGGGACCCGAAGGCGGCTGGACAGATGCCGAGCGCGCCAGCCTGGTGGTTGATACCGCCGGTTGGCGCGCCGCATCGCTCGGGCCCCTGGTGCTGCGCGCGGAGACCGCGGCAGTGGCTGGCGCCAGCGTGGTGATGAACGCCCGGCTGCCTTAGCTGCGGGCTTCCTTGCCCGCCCGCTCGGCCAGAATTTCCGCCTGTTTCGCGGCGGCGGCAAAGTGGCGCGCGTCGGCCTGGATAGCCTCGGCCGCGCCTTGCCGCGCCACCTGCTCCACTTTCCTGGCGCTCTTGTTCAAGATGGGGCCCGGGTCCTGTTCCCGTCCGAAAGCCTGCACCAGCGAATGCATGGCGCCACCCATCGCCACTGTCTCCAGATCCTGCGCCGGCAGCCACCCTGGCGGGTCGGGCTGCGGTTCTTTGCGGAATGGCGGCCACGGATCGATGCGCCAGGGGAGCCACTCGATCCAATCGATGATCCACCGCGTCGTCTGGCATTGCGAGGCCAGCCGGCCCAGCGCATCACGCGCGAACACCCCGAGTTGGTAGTACTAGGTGAGCGCGTCCGGCACGGTCTTCAGGTCGCGCGCGGTGATTTGGATGTCGTAGTACTTCACCGCAATCAGCCAGCCGCCGTTGCGCAGGCAATCCTGCAAACTGGCCGCGCCAGCCACAGCGCCACGTTGCGAAAATAGGCCTTGATCGCTTCCCACTTCGGAATCACCGCAGGGTCGTAGGTGGGGTGTGCCGGATTGGTGGCGTTCACAAAGCCGATGAGATTGATGTTGAACCAATGGTGCCAGGCGGCATCCACCACCACGCGCCCGGTCCCGCCCGCGCGATGGCCGTCATAAGCCGCCAGCACGCCGAAATCGGTGTTGTCTGTGTTGCGCGTCGTGGCCCAAACAATCACTTGCGGCTGTTCCTGCACGCCGCCCGACGCGGGGTACTCCACTGTGTTGTAGCCATTGAAGGTGAAGCTGTTGCCCAGGTCGGCCGGCACTTCGCACAACCCTTCGTGCATGTGATCCGGCAGATAGGTGATGACACCGTCCGGCCCGCACAGCACTGGATGCGGGAACTTGTGAACCTGCTTGATGAACCCGGAGCCGGTGGTGCGTGTGTAGTAGCGCGGGCGGATCGGTTCCGGCACTTTGTCAGACTGATTGCCCTGAAGCCCGGGCGCGCCGGGATCGGTGTCCATCACCGTGTCGTGGCGTTCGGCGCCCGTCCGGTCCGGCGCAATGGGTTCGCCGTTGGGTCCGGCGTTGGGGTGATACCAGCGGCGCGTGAAACGTACGCGCGGCACTTCGGCGCACATGGCCTGGCCAAGATTCTCATGGTCTCCCGTAGCAAATACACCGCCGCCGCCATCCATGAATTCGGCCAGCTTGCGCAGTTCCGCTTGGCTCAGGGCGCCGGACGTACGCTCCACGCCAAAGAGCCAGATCTGCGAGTACTGCGAAAGATTGTGCGTGCTGAAGTTGAATTTGTTGATGTCTGCCGTGGCCTCCGCCCCGCGGTGCGCTTTGGTGATGGAGAAGCTCACGTGCGACCACGGGTTATTGGCCAGCACATCCAGGGTGGTGCCCAAGTGAAACCCGGCCGAGGGGCCGAACCCGCCGGACGCATCGGTGACGATCAGGCTCTTGACCGTACACGTCAGCCACCACTTCACTAGGGAATAGGGGCTCAAGTCCACTCGGGGATTGAGTGAGTCTGCCGGCGCGCCGTTCGCGGTTTTCACCGGTGCTGGCCTTTTTGTTGCTGCTTTCAAAGTGTGCCGCCGAATCGGTAGTGCGCTCCACCCCCCGATTCGTTACACGTCATCCGCGAAAATCGCGGGTGGTGATAGCGTAGTGAGTCATGGAACGTAGAATCTTCGCGGCAGCGGCGGGCGCGGCGGCGCTTTCGGCGGCGCAGTCGAATGACGAGAAACTCACAACGGCCGTGATCGGCGTGGGTGGGCGCGGGTCGGGATTACTCGCCGGAATCCTCACGCAGCCCAACGTGGCCATCGGCGCGCTATGCGATATCAAGCCGGACCGGCTGGATCGCGCCGCCACCGCCGCCGGGCGCGACAACCCGAAGACTTACTCCGACTGGCGCGCGGTGATCGACCGCAAGGACATCACCAGCGTCTACATCGCCACGCCGCCGCACCTGCATGCCGACATGGCCGTGGCCGCGCTTGAAGCGAGCAAACACGTCTATTGCGAAAAGCCGGTGGGCGTAACTCCCGCGCAGGTGAAAGCGGTAGTGGCCGCCGCGCGGCGCTCGAACAAAGTCTTCACCGCGGGCCAGCAGTTGCGCTCCATGAAGCTCCTGCGCGACGCGGTGGCGGAGATCCAGGGCGGTGCGATCGGCGACATTCTCATGGTGAAGGCGCAGCGGCATGCGACGTCGGATCATCCGAAAGACAATTCATCCGCTGATTGGTATTTCGACGTTGACAAATCCGGCGGATATCTCATTGAGCAGTCCGTCCACAACCTTGACCTGTGCAACTGGGCCATCGGCGCCGCGCCCCGGCGCGCCTGCGGCTTCGGCGCTACGCGGCTCCACAAGAATGAGCCGCCGGGCCGGTCGATTTTCGATTGCGGCAGCATGGTGTTCGACTATGCGAACGGCGTCCAGCTCACCTTCACGCAGAACGTGTTCCATGCGCGCCAGTTGCCCGCCGGCGGCCAGTACGTGCATGTGTTCGGCTCCAAGGCGGCGCTCGATCTCATGTACGGTGTAACGGCGTATCCGCTGGGCGGGAAAGACGCAGGCCCGCCGGTGACGCTGGCCGAAAAGGGTCCGGACGATCCGCATGCGCACACGGCGGCTTTCTTTGCGTGTGTGCGCGGTCAGGGCCCGAACCCGGCCGACATTACGGTTGGCGCGACGGCGGCACTGACGTCGATCCTCGGCCATCGCGCGATGGTGGAAGAACGCGTGGTGACGTGGACCGAGCTCGGCGTTACTTTGTAGCGGGCGCGGCGCACGCAAAGTTCGCGGCGTCATCCGTGCTGCCCGTGCCCTTGTAGCGCGCCACCTGCGGATACGGGCACAGCGGGTGGGTCCGCGTCGTCTGCCCGTTCTCGATGTGCGAGCCGAGAAGCCGATCCGGCGCGACGCCTTTTTCCACCCAGTCCATCACGGCGGTGAGCCAATCGGCTGAGCTGCACCCGGGGCCGCCGCTGCAGTGGTACATGCCCGGCACCATGAACAGCCGGTAGAACTCGCGCGTCTGCTTCTCGCCGAAGCGCTTGCTCACGGTCTCGTAGTATTCGATGCCGGGGAACGGATTCACCTGCTGATCGCCCCAGCCCGAGTACTGAACGATCTTGCCGCCGCGTTTGCGGAGCTTCGACAAGTCCGGATTGCGCGGGTTCAACATCGCTGCGGCCTTGGCCACGCGCGGCGGGTCCGCATCGAAGTTGAACATCGTGTACCGCCACGACGGGCCGGGCGCGGGGTCGAGCATCGCCATTTTCATCTGGCTCTCCGAACGCGGCAGCACCAGCTTACTGGGGCCGATGAGATTCTCCGCCCACACCGGTTCGCCGCTGAACGGTTCGCCGGGGAACAAGCGCTCGCCCTTGGAATTGCGCACGCCGCCGTAGATCTTGGCGATGCCCTCGAGTTGCGGCGCGGTAAAGCAATCGGCGCTCTGCCCCGCCGTTCAGCGTGGCGCATCGCGGCGCGGATCGTCAATCAGGCCGTCCTTCAGCCCGTCCACTTCGTCGTATTTCGCCATCACGGCTTGCGCGAGCGCGGGGAGTTGCTCGGGCTGAATCGCGGCGTCACCGAGTTGCGATTGCGCCACCCACATGCGCCGCGTCACGTTGCCGGTGAGATACAGGCCCGGCGCGCCAATCACCAGCCCGTCGAAATCTTCCGGGTACCGCTGCGCTTCCTACATGCCCTGGCGGCCGCCTGTGGAGCAGCCCACCCAATAGGAGTAACGCGGCGCTTTACCGTAGTAGGCGCGGATCACCTGCTTGGCCAGCACGGCGGTGTTGTGCACGGAGAGGTAGGCAAAGTCCACAAGCTTGCGCCGGCCGTGCGGATTCTCCGGCGTCACATGAGCAAAGGTGGCCAGCGGTTCTTTCGCCGCGTCGTGCCCGGTATCGGTGGAGGCGGAGGCGACGCTCTTGCGCAGCGCGTTGTCCATGCCGGCGAGGCTGATCACGCCCGCCGTGCCGCCGTTGCCCACCATCTGAAAGAGCTCGTTCCATCCGGCGGCCCCGGCGGGGAGCTTGATGGCAAACTTCGCTTCCGGCCAGATGACGCCGCGCACGTCGCAGTGTTCGGGCAGGTTGGCTTGCGCGGCAACGAGTGTGGCCGAGTGAATGGTGACGGCGTCTTGCGGGGACTCAAGCGTGAAGGTCTTGGTAGCGAGTGCGTCGCAGCGCGAGTCCGCGGCAGCGGCGGCGGCGGTGAAGAGGAGAGCAACGATTGTCGTGCGCATCGGGAACAGTGTCCCACGCGCCAAACGCCGGCGGAACCGCTACGCCTCAATCCCCATCTGCGTTAGCCGGTAACGCAGCGCATTCCGCGTGAGACCCAGTATCCGCGCTGCCTGCGACTTATTGCCGCCCGCCCGCCGCAGCGCCTCACGCAGAATCGACTGCTCGAATTCATCGAGCGTCATCCCGTCAGGCAAAAATGCCGCGGTCGCCGCGTTCGCGCCGCCGTTGCCCGCAGCGGGCTTGGCCGCCTGTAGCGCGTCCAGCCGGACATCGCTCGCCTCCAGCCGCGCGCCCTGGCTGAGCAATGCGCTCCGCTCCACCACATTTTCCAGTTGCCGCACGTTGCCCGGCCAGGGGAACTGCTCCAGCCGAGCGACGGCTTCCGGCGAAATGCCATCCACGGGCAGCCCGTGCGTCTCTGCCGCCTTGCGCAAAAACCGCAGCGCCAGGGGCGCGATGTCCTCACGGCGTTCGCGGAGCGGCGGGATCGAGATCGGCATCACGTTCAAGCGATAGAACAGGTCCTCGCGAAACGCGCCCTGCTCCATGGCGCGCTTCAGATCCACGTTCGTCGCGGCAATCACACGTACGTCCACCTGCCGCGTGCGGTTGCTGCCCAGGCGCTCGAGTTCGCGCTCCTGCAGAATACGCAGCAGCTTCACCTGGGTCGCCAGCGGCACGTCGCCAATCTCATCCAGAAACACCGTGCCCGTGTCCGCCTGCTCAAACTTGCCGGGCTTGGCCGACGCGGCGCCAGTGAACGCGCCCTTCTCGTAGCCGAACAGTTCGCTCTCCATCAACGGCTCCGGAATCGCCGTGCAGTTGATCTTCACAAACGGCTTGTCGCGCCGGGGCGAACCGAAGTGCAGCGCGCGCGCAATCAGATCCTTGCCCACGCCGGACTCGCCCGCCAGCAACACCGTCGCGCGCGTCGGTGCTACGCGTTCCACGGTGGCCAGCACTTCGCGCATCGCCGGGCTTTCGGCCACCATGCTGGAAAGGTCATACCGCGCGCCCAGTTGCTGGCGCAGCGAACGGTTCTCCACGCGCAGCGCCCGCACTTCCAGCGCCTTGGCCACCATCGTCATCAGATGGTCCATCGAGAACGGTTTGGGGAGAAAATCCTGCGCGCCCGCCTTCATTGCTTCGACGGCCGTCTCCACGGAGCTGAACGCCGTCATGATCACCACGGGCGCGGCCACCTGCTTGCGGCGCAGCTCGGTCAAAAACGTGAGGCCGTCCATGTGCGGCAAGCGCAAGTCCGTCAGAATCAGGTCCGCATTCGCCGCGGCGTTCATCGCCAGTTCTGCCGTGGCCGCCAGTTCCACGTCGTAGCCCGCCGAGCGTAGTTGCAGCTCGATGACGCGACGGAGCCGGTCTTCGTCTTCCACAATCAGGATGCGTGCGCTCATCTTAGACTCTTGTACTTATCTCATTTCTCCATCGGGCTCGTTTTTCGCATCCAGTTCATGGAGATGGTGTTTGGACCGATTCCGTGGGAAAAAGTTTCGGGCGCTTTTCTGCCGGCGGTTCATGTACTCGCCGCCACCGGCAGCAACACCCGGAAAATGCTGCCGTGGCCGGGTTCACTCTCCACCGCGATCTTACCTCCGTGCTCGCCTACGATCCGCGCGGAGATCGCCAAGCCTAATCCCGTACCACCGGGCTTCGTCGTGAAAAACGGGTTGAAGATATTCTCGCGCTGCGCCGGGTCAATGCCCGTACCCCGATCGATGATCGACGCCTCCACACCACCCGGCACCGCGCGCGTCTTCACCGTGATCGTCACCGGTGAAACGCCCGCGGGCCCGGCCTGCGCGGCATTCAATAACAGATTGAAGAACACGCGTTCCATCATGTCGGCGTCGATCTGCACCGGCGGCACGTCGGGCGAGTAGTTGCGCACCACGGCTACTTTCGCTTCCAGCGGCGGCTCGTGTTTCTCCAGCCGCGCAATCGCGCGGTCCATCAGTTCGTTCCAATCGGCAGGCGCGCGCGTCAAACTCAACGGGCGCGCGAAGTCCAGAAACCGCGCCACCAGCGTGTTGGTGCGCTCCACCTCGTCGCGAATGTAGCCGGCCACTTCGCGCGGCACCTCCTGCGACGGATCGAGGCTCTTGAGCAATACATCCGCCGACGCGCGCATCGTGCCCAGCGGATTGCGGATCTCATGCGCGAGGCCCGCCGACATTTGTCCCAGCGCCGCCAGCCGTTCTGACCGTCGCATTGCCGTCTCCGCCGCTTCCAGATTCCGGTTGGCCTCGGCCAGTTGCCCCGCTGCGTCCCGATACTGCCGCGCCTGATCGCGCGCCGCCGCCGCCACCTGATGCATCAGCACCGCCAACACCAGCAGTAACAATACGCGCAGCGCCAGCTCGCGCATCTGATCTTCCGGGATCGTGTATTTGGCGGGATTCAAAAACAGCAGAAACGAAAGATACGAGGCGCCGGCCAGCACGCTCACCACCGCCGCGCCCCACGCTCCCAGCGCCGTGGCCGCGGCCACCACGGGGACCATCAGGATCAAGTAGTAGCTGGACGTGATGCCGCCGGTGACGCCAATCAGCATCCACGCGAGCACCAGCTTGGCGCCCACCAGCACCAGCGTTCCATTGGACGTGGCGAACCAAGCGAGGCGCGGCTCCAGCAATTGCAGGATTGCGAGCAGCGCAAGCACCTGCATCTCCGCGCCTGACCGCGCCGGACCCACCAGCGCGAGCGCGGCATACAGGGCAAGCCAAACCAGGTCCGATGGACGCACGGCGGGGCCACTGTGTTGCGGTGGGATGTGGTTGGGCATCGCTCTCCCCGATTGTGCCAAAATGATGGGGAACAAGAGAATCAACCCAACACCTTTCTCCCTCGCTCCTCTCCCCCATGAACCCCAGCAACCCTATCGACTCTAACATTGACGAAACGCCGGCGACGCCGGCCGAGGAGTCCTTCGCAGACATCCTGAGTGAGTTCGAGCGTGAGCATTCGCAGCCCGCGTCGCACTCCCGGTCCGGTGGCGGCGGCGAAGGTGAGTCAGGCGGCGGCTCCATTGAAGGCACCGTGATTTCGGTGAGTCCCGCCGGTGTCTTTGTGGACATCGGCCGTAAGCTCGAAGGCATTCTGCCGCTCGAGGCCGCCAAGAACGCCATGGGCGGGCAGTTGAACCTCAAGGCCGGTGACCCGATCAAGGTCAGCGTGGGCGGGCGCGACGAAAACGGCTACTGCCAACTCTCCACCTTTAAGATTGTGCTGCCCAAGGATTGGAGCGGCCTCGAAAAAGCCTTCGCCGACAAAGCCACCATCACCGGCACCGTGGAAGAAGCGATCAAGGGCGGCTTGCGGGTGGACGTGGGCGCGCGGGCGTTTCTGCCTGCTTCGCGCAGCGGCGCGCGCGATCAGGCCGAGATGGAAAAACTCATCGGCCAACAGATTGAATGCCGCATCACCAAACTCGACGTGGCCAAGGAAGACGTGGTGGTGGACCGCCGCGGCTTGCTTGAAGAACGCGCCAACGCGGCCAAGGCAGAAGCGTTCGGCAGCCTCGTCGAAGGCTCGGTGATGGAAGGCACCGTGCGTAGCGTGATGGAGTTCGGCGCCTTTGTGGACCTCGGCGGCGTGGACGGCCTCGTGCACGTCACCGAAATGACCTGGGAGCGCGGCGTGAAGCCGGGCGACGTGGTGAAGTCTGGTGACCGCGTGCAGGTGAAGATCGTCAAGATCGACCGCGAGAAACGCAAGATCGCGCTCGGCATGAAGCAGCTTCAGCCGGATCCGTGGACCGTGGCTCTCTCGGAGATTCAGGCGGGCCAGCGCATCCGCGGCAAAGTGGTGCGCCTCACCGATTTCGGCGCGTTTGTGGAATTGCGCCCGGGCGTGGAAGGCATGATCCACGTTTCCGAGATGACGTGGACGAAGAAGCAGAAGCGTCCGCAGGACATTGTGAAGGTGGGCGAGGTGGTGGAAGTGGATGTCATTGGGGTCAAGCCCGAAGACAAACGCATCGGCCTCAGCCTGAAGCAGGCGCTCGGCGATCCGTGGGCCGAAGCCAAGCAGAAGTATCCGAAGGGCTCGATTGTGGAAGCCGCGATTACCAGCGTGGCCAACTTCGGCGCGTTTGTCGATCTTGGCAACGACATCGAGGGCATGATCCACGTAGGCGACATCACCAACGAAAAGCGCCTGGAGCATCCCAAGGAAAAACTCGCCGTGGGCCAGGTGATCAAGGCGCAGGTGACTGAGCTCGACGATGACCGGCGCCGCGTGCGGCTGAGCATGAAGACGCTCGAACCTACTTCGGCCGACGAGTATATCGCCGAACACAAAGTGGGCGACGAGGTGACGGGCCGCGTAATTGAAACGCATCCGAACTCGGCGAAGGTGGAGCTGGCCGAAGGCGTCAAGGGCGTGTGCCGCGTGAAGGTGGAAGAAAAGACCGCGGCTGCTTCCGAGAGCAAGAGCAGCGGCGGCGGTTCAGCCGACGTCAGTTCGTTGTCGGCTATGTTGTCGGCGAAATGGAAATCCGGCTCGGTGGGCGGCGGCGGTGCTTCCTCGTCGGCGGCGGTCAACGAAAATGCCTTGCGGCAGGGCCAGGTGCGGAAGTTCCGCATCGTGGCGCTCCATCCGGAAAAGAAGCAGATTGAGCTCGAAATCACCTGATACTCCCGCGTTGGCGCAAGAGGCCGAGGCGGATTTTCCCACGCGCTTCGGCCACTTCCGGATTCACGGGTTTCGCGCGGGTTCGGAAGAAATCATCGCGATCGTGATGGGGGACCTGCGCTCGGCGCCGCCACTGTTGCGCATCCACTCACAGTGCATCACGGGCGACGTGTTTCACAGCCTGCGCTGCGATTGCGGCGCGCAACTGGAGCTTTCGCTGGCGATGATTGCCGCCGAAGGCCGCGGCCTGGTGGTCTACGAAGGTAAGGAAGGCCGCGGCATCGGCCTGGTGAACAAGATTCGCGCGTATCAATTGCAGGACGCGGGCGCCGACACCGTGGAAGCGAACGAGCAATTGGGCTTTGAAGCTGACCTGCGCAACTATGCCCTGCCGGGTGAGTTGCTGCGAATTCTGGGCATCGAAGCCGTGCGTTTGCTCTCAAACAACCCGGACAAGATCCAGGCGCTTGAGCGCGCGGGCGTTCGCGTGGTGGAACGCGTGCCCTGCCAGCCGGTGGCGGTGGAATCCACCACGCGCTACCTCAGCACCAAGAAGGAAAAGCTCGGGCATCTCCTTGAAGGTTTCTAACGGTCATGCGTGCACTTCTTCTGCTTCTCGTTGCCGCAGCCATACCCGCGCTGCCGCAACAGTATCGTGCCTTCTGGGCTGACGCGTTCCGTTCCGGCTTCAAGACTCCCGCCGAAGTAGACCGCATGGTGGACGACGTGGCCACCGCCCGTGGCAACGCGATCTTCATTCAGGTGCGCCGCCGGGCCGACTCCCATTACCTGCAAACGCGCGAAGTGCCCGCGCAGGATGCGACCTACGCACCGGGCTTCGATGCGCTGGCCTACCTCATCGATCGCGCCCACGCCCGCGGCATCGAGGTGCACGGCTGATTTGTCGTCTACCCGCTGTGGCCCAGCACCATCGCGCCGCCCGTCAATCCGCAACATGTGTGGCACCGGCACGGCCCACGGGCAACTGGCGCGGACATGTGGATGCAGGTGAACGCCCAGGGGCAAACGCTGAGCGCCTTCGACCCCGCGCATCCCGGCGTGCAACGCTATCTCGCGGACGTGATCACCGACCCGCTCCGCCACCATGACCTTGTCGGCATTCACCTCGACTACATCCGCTACGACGAAACCGGCAACTACGGCGGCAACCCGGTGTCGCTGGCGCGCTTCGGCCGGCAAGAACTGCGCGCCACGCGCCCGGCAGCGAACGACGCGGCCTGGGCGGACTTCCGCCGCCGCAACGTCACCCAACTGGTGCGGCAGATTTACCTGCGCTCGATCGAGGCCAAGCCGCGCGTGCAGGTGAGCGCGGCGCTCATCAGTTGGGGCAACGGGCCGCTCACCGATGCGGGCTTCCGCTCCACCGACGCCGACGCCACGGTGTTTCAGGACTGGCGCGCTTGGATGGAGGAAGGCATCCTTGACCTTGCGATGCCCATGCATTACTTCCGCGATGTTTCGAACGCGGCGTTTCTGGACCGCTGGACGGCGTTCGCGCGAGACCGCGTGTTCCGCCGCGGCTACCTGCCGGGCCTCGCGCCGTACCTGAACCCCATCGCCGATTCGTTGAATCAGGTGCGCCGCACGCTGGCCGCGCCCTGACCGCTGGGTGTATGTTTCTACAGCTACGCGAGCACGAACACGCTGAACGCCGCCGGCCAGCCGCTGGTGGCGAACGAGGAATTCTTTCGACAAGCCGGCGAGTTGCTCGGCGCGGACGCGCGCGTGCCGGAATTGCCCTGGAAGACACGGCCCGAGTTGGGGCACCTCGCCGGCACGCTCGATATCGCAGGCGGCGCTCCGGAGTGGCTCGGCGACGGCGCAAGCGTCACGGTGTCGTCCGACACCGGACGCGACTTTGCGCGCACCGCCGCAACCGATGGCACCGGGTTCCTCGGCTTCGTCGACCTGCCGCCAGACCGGTATCGTCTGAAGCTCGAACGCGGCGGGCGTCTGGTGCGTGCGTGGCCGCCACAGGACGTGCGCGCGAGCGAGGTGACGCGGTTCGAACTGCGGCTCACCGCCGCGGATTTTGTGGCAGTGCTCCCGCGCCTCACGCGCGTGCCGGAGCGCGCCGCGCCAGGCGAGATCGTTACCATCGAAGGCCTGAACCTCGGGCCGGCTGATCGCGATGAGGCAGCCGCACCTGGCGTTCCGCTGCCTGCGGCGCTGAACGGCACACAGGTGTTGATCAACGGCTCCGCCGCCGCGCCACTGTTTCTCGCGGGTACCGGCCGCGCGATCGTGCAGCTTCCCTATGTAGAGCCCCCGGCCGAGGGCTGGCGCATCGCCGTGCGGCAAGGCGGCATGGAGTCCGCCGCGATGACCGCGCGCGCGGTGGTGGCCGCGCCGTTCGTGCTCGGCGTGCGGCGCCGCGCCGAAGATGGCATCCTCGAGATTTACGCAACGGGTCTCGGCCTGTTGACCGAGCCCATCGAAGCCGGCCGCGGGACTGACCCCACTGGCGGCGCGCTGCCGCAAGTGGCCAATGCCGTGGAAGTCACTGTGAACGGCATGCGCGTCACGAGAGTGCTGTTTGCCGGCCTCACGGCCTATCAGCCCGGCATCTACCAGATCAACGTGGCGGGCGCGCCCCCATCAGGTACGCTGGCCATCACCGTGGCGGGCGAAGTTTCGAACTCCGCCGGCTACTAATTCTCTCGATATAACACCATTCCCATGGGCCGGTTCGCGCAGTCCCTGGTGGGCGCGGTGATGGAAGGCCCTGCAACCCAAAGCGCCTTACGTCGTTGACCATCGGCCTCGACGTGCGCTACTACAGCGGGTCGTCGGGTCTTTCCACGTGGACGCCGGCCTTGTTCACCAGCCTCAGCGCCACTGACCGGGTTCGCAGCGGCGGCGGTAATCCAGACTTCTCAGCGGCCGGCGAGACTATCCAGTTCGGCTGTCGATTCCATTCTCCCCGGCAGCAGCCCCACCGGATTCTGCAGTGCGGCCCGGCGCACGGAATCCGCGCTACTGACGTTGCGGCGGCGAAGAGGTCCGCTCGAATCGCCCCATCTGGCGATTCTTCTCCACCTCGCTCCCAGAAAATACTGGCCGTTCATCGCCACGTAGACTCCGGGCGCCAGCGTCTGAGCGAAAGCCAGCGCGGCGCCCAGGTTGAACAGCCCGTCGGACGATCCAAACTTGTAGGGCACCATCGCGCCGGTCAGCACGATGTTCTTGTCCGCAATGCCGGCCTGCGCCAGCGCATGCGCGGTGCGCACCATCGTATCGGTGCCGTGCGTCACCACCACGTGCGGCTCCGGCGCGCGGCGGCAGCCATCGATCACGGCGGCGCGCCCCGCGTCGTCCATATGCAGGCTGTCCACCATCATCAGCACTTCGATTTCATACGGCACGGTGCAACGGCCGAGGCGCAGCATCTCGGGCACGTGCGTGTGCTGAAAGAACAGCTCGCCGGAGAGTTCGTTGTACTCCTTGTCGAATGTGCCGCCAGTGATGAGAATGCGGACGGGTTCAGTCATCTACTCGTGGATGAGCTTGATGTCGGCCACCACGCGCGAATCCGGCCCGTTGGTCCGGTTCACGACGTACACCGCGCGTTCTTTGCCCGGCTTTTCTTCCGCAGCCGGCGCTGCTTCGCCCACTTCCTCCAGCACCAGATCGCGCGTATAGGACGTACGCAGCCGGTTCACCAGCGGATCGGACACGCTCAGATTACCGGCCATCAAAGTGGGGGCCGCCGCGGTGGGAGCGGCTGGCGCGGCAGCGCGCTTCAAGCCGTCGTTCCCTGGCACGCCGCTCAAGTCATACAGCAACGATTCAAGATCCTCCTCGGGCGTGCGAGACAGTACCGCGAACAACTTCTCCACACCCGGCTTGCCGCTGAAACGGAAATTCCACGACTCCTCTTCGCCCGCTTTCATCCGGTTCGATCCGTTCCGCCGCGCTTTGGTGGGGAACACCACCTGCCAGGCGCCGCTGGTCCCCTGGCTGACGATATAGAGATACCCGTCGCTGTTGGTCTGCACCTTCAGCCGGATGCGGTCGCCTGATCTAAAGCGCGTCGTGGGCGCCACCTCAATACCTTTCAAGCCGTCCTCGCGCAGAATCGCATAGCGCAGCCCCAGCGGTACGTGGCCGGCGTTGATCACCGGCACGGCGGGCTTGTTGTTGTTTGGTGGCGTTGGCTGAGCCTGAGGCTTGGCCGCAGCTACTTCGGCCGGCGGCGCGGACTTCTTCACGGGGGCGGCGGCTTTCGCTACGGTCTTCTTGGGCGTGGCAGCGGCAACAGGCGGCGTATCGAACCCGCCGAAGAACATCGCTCGCGCGCCGGCAGCGGGCGGGGCGGATTGGGCCAGACAACATCCGGCCGTCAACAAGGCGGCAAACGCAGGACGCAGAGAGAACAACACAGACACCTCCTAGTTTCCCATCATACTCGGCGGGCGGCGTAGCGGTAGGGCGGCGTCGCGCAGGGCACATCAGCGGCCCGGGCCTAGTTCGTTTGGTTCGGATTGAACACCGGGAACGTGACGATGTTACTGACAAACACGTCTTGCGCGATCGTCAACTGCGTCCTCGGATCGGTGGGAATATCGGAGTTCAACTCCAGCACCACTTCGAACACGCCCACCGTGCCCGGCTTCATGCCGGCCGAGAGCACGTTGGCCGTCTTGCCGGCAGCGAGTGAGCTCACAAATTCAAACGGGTCGTTCAGTTCCGGGCCATCGTAAGCCTTACCCGTATTCTGGAACTGCTTGTTGCCATCCTTCACCAAGCCGAGTCCCGTGGCCAGCACAATGATGTTCTCGCCGGGCAGCGCGGGGTTCTCTTCGGTCACCGGTCCGGAGTTGGCGCAGCACAGTTGCCCGGTAGTGGCGGTCATGATCACCTGGTCGCCTTCGCGCGAACTGGCGGAATAGCGGATGCCGTTGCCGTCCGGACCGGGCACGCGCGCCCGTAGGCGGATGCGGCGGAACGCGGAGGCCTTGCCGGCTTCCACGCGCGGATCGCGGTCGTCGATTTGCGCGATCAACCGCTGTTGCACGGTGTCGAGCGTGTCGCCGGTAGCCACCGTGTAGGTGTAGGCGCGGTCTTCAATCGTGATGGTCGCAACGTCGCCCACGCGCTCGGAGCCGTCGATTGAAACCGTACCCACTGCGTTCGGGCTGCCATGGAACACCATGCCGGGCCGCGGCTCCTCGGCGCCTTCCAGCGCAAAGATACCGGGGTTTTGCCGGACGATGGGTACAGCCACCGCCGTGGTTACCGACACTTCACCGTTTGCTTTGCGCGTCCGCACCCAGGCGTTGACGCTTTCGGTATCGAGCACTTCCCATGGCACTTGCGCGCGCACTTCGGTGGGGCTCACTGAGTAAAGCGGCGAGCGGATGCCGTCAAAGTAAACCTGCACGCCGCCGATTTCGAGCGGCAGTTCCTTGGCGTCGGCCGGAGCCCCCGCCGTCACTTCCGAAAGGTTCTCGCCGAACAAAGAGACGATCGTGCCAGGCGCAATCAAGGCCGCGTCTTTGCCGCCGGCGAGCGTTGCACCGGAGGTGGACAACACGAGCGTGGTGTCGGTGCCTGCCAGCGAAGTGGTGATTGGCACGGTGTCGCCGATCGCGCCCGCCTGCCGTGCGCTCAGGATAACCGCATTGCGTACCAGGTTAGGCGTGGCCAGCACCAGCGGATCGCCCGCGCCGGCGTTGATCAGGTTTACCAGATTGGTAATCAGCGTCGAGAACTTCTCGTCTTTCTTGACCTTGTACTTGTATTCCTTCTCGCCGATCTTGATCACCGGTTCCTGGTTTTCTTTCACTTCGCCGGCGAAGGAAATGGCGCCCACGGCAAAGATTTCGCGCGAGGCCGAGTTGCGCACGCCCGAGTTCGGAATCTTGCGCTCACCCATGGTGAAGACCATGATGCGGCGGTTGAACGGATCGGTCACATAAAGGTTCCGGCCGTCGAAGGCCAGAGCCTGCGGCGTGCGAACCGCGCCGGAGCTGGCGATGCCACGTGGGTCTGCGCTGTCAGAAATCAGATTCACGCGCGTGCCAATCTGGCCCAGCACCGAATCGGCCTTTACGCCGTTCTGCGTGGGGACCTGATTGAACACCAGCACGCGGTCATTGCCCCCGTCGGCAACGAAGAGGAATTTGCCGTCCGAGAGAGCAAAACGTGGAAACTCGAGGGAAGCTTCGCAGCGCGGCAGGATCACGTCGGTACCGTCGGCGTTCTTCTCGCCAGACGGGCAGACCTTGGAATTGTTGGCAGCGCCCTCGGTGAGACTCGGTTGGCCGATCACGAGGTCGGCCGGTTGATTGTTGGAGCGCGGAATCGAATTCCAGATCAGCACGCGGTTGTGGCCGAGATCGGAAACGAACATGCGCGTACCGTCGCTGGTCACCGAGACGGGCGTCAGGAGGTTATCGGCCTTGGCCTCCACCGTGGTCTTGGTGATGTCGGGCGTCACAAACGTGTTGAAGTCACGCTGGCCAATCACCACGTCCGCCGCCGCGAAGTTGTTGCGAGGAATCGAGTTCCAGATCAGGATGCGGTTGTTGTTGGTGTCGGCGACAAACAAGCGGCCGTTCTGAATCCACACACCCTGCGGACCGCGAAAACTCCGGTTGGTGGGAATGTTCTGCTGGCCCTCGTTGCCGATCACACGGGTAAAATCAGGCTGCCCCAGCACCACGTCGGCGGGCATTGCGTTCGATTGCGGAATGGAGTTCCAGATCAGCACGCGGTTGAAGTCCGTGTCGGCCACCACCAACGTGTTGCCGTCCGTCGCCACGCCTACCGGCGCGCGCATCGTCTTGCTCGACGGCGCCAGAAGATCGAGCTTCACAAAGTCGTCCTGACCCAGGACCACATCCGCTTCGCCGATACACACCGGGCAGCGCGTGGTGGGGAACAGCTCGTCGGTGGGCGAGGGAAACTTGCGCGACACGCCGCGGTACATCAGCACGCGGTGATTCACGGGCGTGGCTTGCAGGCGGTTGGCGTCGGTTACGAAGAGCATGTCATTGGCGAAAGCAATGCCACCCACCGCGCCCACCACCAAACGGTTTGAATTGTTGTCCTGAGCCGTGAAATTCGGCTGGCCAATCACAATCCGGGCGGCTTGGCCGGTGGTGAATTGAAGGGGCGCTGAGGTCTGTGCCGTCAACGCAAGCGGGAGGAGAAAACAGGCCAGGAACTTCATGATTGGATTACTAGTTGTCGCAGGCAGCAAGACCTTTTCGGACCATGCGATGTCCGCGCAAGACTGGCTACCCCTACTCGGTATTATAACAAGCCCAGGGACGCATCCTGTTGGAGCCCGGTTTCAATCCCTCCGTGCCAGGAGGATAAAGTTTTCACCTATGCCGGCCGATAAACACCTGAGAGCGCCTAACGTGCGCTCGAATGGCCTGAGATACCCGTAACCCTCGATCTGGAATCCAGTCCGGTCTTTCGCGAGCAGGCGCGCGCCTGGCTGACCCTCCATCCCCGCACCACGGATGGCTCCCCTCGGGTCTTAGCGATTGACAACAAGAGATTTGTCGTGCTCGCGGACTTCGTTTGCTGTCCGGCAGGCTATCAATTCAAGGAGCCCCTCCTCGTCCGCGGAGATTTTCAATGCGGGCCCGGCAGCCGCCTTGACGGTCCGGTCTACGTAGCGGGCAACTGCACCATCGGTAAAGACGCCAAAATCGCGGCGTTGTGTGTGGATGGTGACTGTGTGTTGGGATTGAACGCCCGCGTGGACACCTGGGTTGAAGTGGCCGGGTCGCAAGGAGCGTATCCTGGCGGTACCCGACAAGCTGGCCCCGGAAGTCACCGCGTTCACCGACGAGCGCCAAGTCCGCGACGCCATGAAGCGCGAGATGCACGCCCTGCTGAAGGCCATCCACTCCGATATCCAATATGCTCGTTGAAGAAATCCAGATGCTGGTGGCCGACGTTGTGCTGCCGCCGCCGGACATTACCGTCTCGCAGTGGGCCGACGAGAACCGCCGCCTGAGTTCGGAGTCCGCGGCCGAGCGCGGCGAGTGGCGCACCGACCGTGCGCCCTACCAGCGGGCCATCATGGATGCGCTCAGCCCGAGCCATCTAGGCGACCAGGTGGTGCTGATGAGCGGGGCGCAGTTGGGCAAGACCAGCATCCTGGAGAACGTCATCGGCTACATCATCGACTTGGACCCCGGCCAGGTCCTGCTGGTGCAGCCGCGCGAGGCGGATTGCGAGGCGTTTTCCAAAGACCGTCTCGCCCCCATGCTGCGGGACTGCGCCACCCTACGTGGCAAGATCGCCGACGCGCGCAGCCGCGACTCCAACAACACCATCCTGCACAAGAAGTTCACCGGCGGGAGCATCACCATGTCGGCGGCCAGTTCTCCGGCCGGACTCGCCATGCGAAGCATCCGGTGCTGCCGGCTGGATGAAGTGTACCGTTACCCGGCGAGCGCCCGCACAGAGGGCGATCCGGTGAACCTCGCCATCACCCGCACGGCGAACTTCTGGAACCGGAAGATCGTCCTGTGCTCGACGCCGACCGTAAAGGGCACGTCGCGGATCGAGGCCGCCTGGCTGGAATCGAACCAGCAGAGCTACTGGGTGCCGTGCCCGCACTGCGGCGCGCACCAAGTACTGCAGTGAGCCAACGTGGAGTGGCCGGAGGCCGAACCCGAAAAGGCTCAGTACCGCTGCGAGCACTGTTCCCAAATGATCGGCGAACACCAGAAGGCGTGGATGTTGAAGCACGGTGAGTGGCGGGCGGCCCGCCCGGATCGCGAGGCCGCCGGCTTCTGGATCAACAGCCTGTACTCGCCCTGGCGCAAGTGGCGCGGCTTGGCGAAGAAGTTCTTGGTGGACAAGAAGTCACCGGAAACGCTGAGGGAGTTCGTCAACACGGTGCTCGCGGAGCCGTGGGACGACGAGGCGCACATCGGCGTGGACCTGGTGGAGTTGATGGCCCGCCGCGAGCACTATCGCGCCCCTGTTCCGGCCGGTGCCGCTATCCTGACGTGCGGTGTGGACGTGCAGGCCGACCGCCTCGAACTGGAATTGGTCGGCTGGGGCCGCGGTGAAGAGTCCTGGAGCATCGAATACCGCGTCCTCCTCGGCGATCCTACTGGCGCGGCGGTTTGGGCCGAACTCGACGAGTACATTTAACACCAGTGGCGGCACGAGCACGGCACCATGCTTCCGGTCGCGGCGTGCTGCATCGATAGCGGCTACGAGTCGCATGCCGTCTACGATTTCTGCCGCACTCGTTACCACCGGCGCGTGTTCGCGGTGAAGGGCCAGGGTGGGCCGCACCCCGTCTGGCCCAAGAAGCCCACCGCGAAGAACATCCGTGGCGAGCGGCCTTGGATGGTGGGCACCGACTCGGCCAAGGCGACCATCATGGGTCGCCTGCGAAACGCCCAACCGGGCACTCCAGGCCATTCGCACTTCCCCGCCGACCGCCAGCGGCCGTACTTCGAGCAACTACTCGGCGAGGTGATGGTGACCACGTACAGCAAGGGCCAGCCCATCCGGGAGTGGCGCCCCAAGAAAGGCGTCCGGCATGAAGCACTGGACGCGCGTGTTTACGCCTACGCGGCCCTACGTGCGCTCGTTTCGATGGGTCTGGTCCTTGAGGTAGAGGCCGACCGGAATGCAGCCCAGGGCGCACCCGTTGGCGAACAGCGACCAACCCTGCCGCGCGTCAGCCGCAGCCGGTGGATGGTGGATCGGTAAACCTATGGGCACGGGCTTCGCGGAGCCGCCCACGCATCGTCGCTGCGGCGCAAGGCGATTTCACGGCGCCTTCTCGCCAGCCGGTTTCAGTGAGCCGTGACGCGGCTCGCGATCTCACAACTCGGGCTTGGGATTGATCGGCCTTGATATCTTGATGCTGATGCGCCTCGAAGATTGGAAGCGGTCAACATCAGTCTCTTTCGACAAGAGAAACTGCAAGAATGACTTGCCCTGGAATCGACACGTCTGGGCAATACCCAGCAGCACAAGATAGCCGCCAGCACCTCGCGGGTGGAACGTACCCGAGATCTTCCTCTGCACCGCGAGATGCCGGATCGCCCTCTCAGCCGCGTTGTTGTTCCACGGCACCCCATCCTCGTCAAGGAAACGGAACAACGATTCTCTGTACCGCACAAACCGTTTCTGGTATTTCTTCGTCACATCCAGGGCGTACTCTCTGTCCTCAATCGCCGTTGCGTAGAACCGGTCCACTTCCTTCTTGAATCTGCGGAGGAATCTCGCTTTCAGCCCCCCCCCCATCGGTGAATAGCCTCAATAATGGGTACTATCAAATCTTTGACTGCTGAAACGAACTTCTGAAGTTCCTCATCAAACGGAAACTTCCATAGATCTTCATTCAAGTCCCGGATCAAATGAACCCAACCTTTCTGCTGCCTGCAGTCCAGCGCATCATATCCCGCGTAAAAATGTGATACGAGGACTCCCTGAAAGCCATGCAGAAGCTCCCGCACGACAGCAGCCCCTGGTCGAGCAGAATTCGCTTCACGCCGTGCCAATGTGAACGTCGATCGTGTCGTCCATGGATGCAGCAGCAAAAGCGAGCGCCTGTTGGAGGTCAGCCTCTTCGAGGTCGGGATAGTCGGCGAACAATTCGCGGCGATCCGGATATGTGGCGAGAATGTCCAAGACGCGAGGTACTGTGAGGCGAAGCCCGCGAATGCACGGCTGCCCGCCCATCTTGCCAGGCTCGATGGTAATGCGATCCAGCGGCGCCTTCAGTTGCATGATCTTATTATTGCCGAGTCAATCGAATTTTTCATACACCACCTGCCGACGGTCAAAGCCCAGCGCCTTGAGTTGCGCGCGCAGGTCATCCACCATCGCCTTCAGGCCGCAGATGTAGACCTGCACGTCGCGGCGTTCGCCAATGGCGGCGATGGCGTGCGACTGCACGTGGCCGCGCGCGCCGGGCCAGGATTCGGGCGGGCGCGAGAGGGTAGGGATGAAGGTGAAGTCCGGGTGCGCGGCAGCGGCAGCGGCGAAATCGTCGCGATAAAGCAGCGTCTCCGGGTAGCGCGCGCCGAAGACCAGCGTCACGGCGCCGCGTCCGGCGCGGGGGAGCGCGAGCCAGGCATCGAGCATGCCGCGGAAAGGCGCGATGCCGGTGCCGGTGGCCACCCAGATCATTTCGCGCCTCGGGTCGCGGATGGTGAACGTGCCGAGCGGGCCTTGCATTGCCACCGCGCCGCCGGGCTGCATTGCAAATAGAAACGGCGAGAACAAGCCATCCGGCACGAGATTCAGACAGAGCGAAAAGCGGTTGTCGCCGCGCGGGGCGGACGAGATCGAATAGGCGCGTGTGATGTGCTTGCCGTTGATGTCGTGCGAGAGCGAGACGAATTGGCCGGCGGCAAAATCAAGCCGCTCGACTGACGGAACCGCGAAGTTAAAATGGCGCACGCCGGGCGCGAGCTCACGGTACGATTCGAGAACTGCCTGCATCGGGCAGCTCAACGCGGCGCGGGCTCGGTCCACCAAAATCGCGGCCAGCGAAGGATGCCCATCGAGCGGCGGCGTGATATGAAACTCAATACCCGGATGCAGCGCGCGCTGCTCATCCACGAGTTTGGGAAGATCGCGCTGCAGGTGCTTGCCGAGCGTCAGAAAGTACGGCACTACCACCACGCGACCCGCGCCGCGCTCGATGAGCCGCGCCACGGCCCCGCCGAGATTGGGTTGGCCCAATTCAAGAAACGACGGCTCCACCAGTTCAAACTCGCCCGAATCGGCGAACTGGCGAACCACGCCACGCACCGCTTCGTTGGCCGACTCAACAGCTGACCCGTGCGCAAAGATTGCAATTCCTGTGATCATCCAGTGATTATCAAGGTGGATGCGGCCGGAGCTTCCACGGATACTTCGCCGCCGCCCGCTGCTCCGTCCGCCGGCGGCAACATCGGGAAGCGGTCCAGGAGCCAACCCACAAACGCGCGCCCCTTGCGCCGCCCATTGTTCACGCCCGAGGCCACGCGCGCGATGAAGACCAGCACGCCGAGAATGTCTTCTTCGCGAAGCGTGGTGCCGCCGCGCTCAGCCACGCGCGCGTTCAGCTCTTCAATCCGGCGCTTGACGGTTTCCTGCACTTGAGCGGCAAAAGGATTGGCCGGCCGCGCTTCATAAATCAACCCGCTGCCGGCGGCCGTCTTGTATGACTGGATGAGCGCGTCGATGCCTTCGCGCAGGTCCGCATCGGTAACGCCAGGCGCGGAAACCGCGGCGTCGCGCACAAGTACCGAGAGGAATTGGATCAGCATGTCATGCGCGTTCAGGAAGCTTTCGGTCAACTCAATATCGGCGTGCGGAATGCCGCCTTCCGGTTTCGAGTACCTGGCGTGCAGCCGCGCCTGGACGAGGTGCTCGCAGTTGAGCGGGCAATCGAGCGTTTCTTCGCGTTGCTCCGCACAGCACTGCGGGCAGATGGCCGATTGCGCAGCCGGGCAAGCGCGCTTGGCCTTGCGGATGTTGCAGATGGAGCAAATCATGTCAGGCCCTCCTTACGCGAACTGATCCGCGCGGCGATACGCTTCAAAGCATTTACGCACGCCGGCGTCACCCGGCACCGAAAGGCCGTGTTCCATGCCCAAAATGCCCTGATAGCCCTTGGCGTGGATCGCCTTGAACACGCTGCCCCAGTTCACTTCGCCGGTGCCGGGCTCTTTGCGGCCGGGCACGTCGCCCACCTGGAAGTACGCAATCCAATCCCAGTGTTTGGTGAAATGGCCGATCAGGTTGCCTTCGGAAATCTGCTGATGGTACAGGTCAAACAGGATCTGCCCCTTGGAATGGTTCACGGCTTCCATGATCTGGCGGGCGTGATCTGAAAACACGACGTGATAGCCGGCGTGATCCACGCGGATGTTGAGCGGCTCCAGCACCAGCGCCATGCTGGTCTTCTCCACCATTTCGCCGGCACGCTTCATGACTTCGATGCAGTTTTTGGTCTGCTGCTCCAGCGGCAGGTAGTTAACCGAAAGGCCGCCGGTGGGGGTGGCGCACTCATTGCCCACGATGCCGTGAATCTCCACGGCGCGCTTCACGTCGGTGAGGAAGCCCGCGTGGAATTTGGGGTCCACCATCGCTTCGCCCTTCCAGCCGCCGGAGTTGACCACGAACACGCCCATCGCCATGTTGTTCTGGTCGATCTTCTTGCGGATGGCGGCGATCTCGGCGTTCGAGTGCCTCGGCAGGCCGTTATACTCAAACGCGCGGAAGCCCCAGTCGGCATAAATCTGGAGTTGGTCCGGCACGGGCAACTCGGTGAGCCAGCCCACGCGCGGGGCGTAGCGCAGGTTGTAGTGGCGGGGCGCAGCTTCGAGGGCGGCGGCAAACGAGGCGCCAAAGCCGGCGCGGAGCAGAGTGCGGCGATCAAATTTCATGGGAGGTTCCCCTTCATGGTACCGCCTTGAAAATCGGGCCTGCACGCCGGGCACGCGGCCAGCGTCATAGGATAGTAAGGTTATTTCTATGCGTACCCGTTTGCTGTTGCCGCCCGACACGTTGACCCGTCGCCGCCGCCGTGGCTTTTCGCTGATGGAACTGCTGATCGTCGTCGCGATCCTGCTGATTATCGGCGCGATCGCGGTGCCGCGCCTGGGCACCGCGCGCCAGCAGTCGCAGGAAATGGCGGCCGTACGCCAGATTCAGACGATCCACCAGGCGCAGACGATGTACTTCTCGCAGTTCGGCAAGTACGCGCAGACGCTGCAGGAGTTGGGGCCGCCCACGTCCGGCCAGGCGGGGCCGAGCGGCGCGGACCTGATCCCCACGGACCTGGCCGCGGGGCAGAAAACCGGGTACAACTTTCTTCTGCAGCCGTCGCCCACCGGCTACATGGTGCAGGCGAACCCGGTGACGTTTGGCAGCACGGGCCGGCGAACGTTCTACTCAGACCAGAGCTTGTCGATCCGCGAGAATTGGGGCGCTGAGCCCGCCACACCCACCAGCAAAGAGATTAAGTAGACTACGGCAGGCTGAGTGTCACTTCGAGGCCCGGCTGCGCGTTGCGCGCGGCGATGTGCCCCTTATGCAGTTCCATGGCGCGGCGAGCAATCGATAGGCCCAGCCCATAGCCTTTGCCTGCGTCCGGCCCGGTTTGCGCCACGCGATAAAACGCGTCGAACAAGTGCGGCAGCGCTTCGGCGGGGACGCCCGGACCTTGATCGCGAATCGTAACGCTGGCCTCGCGCGCGGCGGCCGTCACCACGATGCCGACTTCTCCGCCCGCGGGCGAAAAACGAATCGCGTTGCGCAGTACGTTCTCGATGGCGCGACGGAGCAACTCCGGGTTGCCATGTACGGTGACGGCGAGCGGCTGCTTGAACGCGAGATGGCAACCACGCTCGGTGGCATCCACGCGGCAATCTTCCACAATCTCGTCGGTCAGTTCGTCCAGTTGCAGCGGCGCCAGCACCACGGCGCCGGGGTTTGCTTCGCCGCGCGTGACCTCCAGGAGCCCGGTCACCATGGAGTTGAGGCGATCCGCCTCGCGCTGAACCCGGTCCAGCGCGGCGTCGCGATTGTCGCCCGAGCGCGCGAGTTCCACGGCAAGACCCAGGCGCGTGAGCGGAGAACGTAATTCATGCGAGAGATCGGTGAGCAAACGCCGCTGCGCTTCCACCAAAGTCTCAATGCGGCCGGCCATGGCGTTGAAGGCCGTGGCAAGCTGGCCTATTTCGTCACGGCGGGTGGAGGCGATGCGCACTTTCATGTCGCCCGTGCCAAAACGGTCCACCACGTCGCGCAGTTCGCGCAGCGGCTGGGTGAGATGGTGCGCGAGCCAGAAGCTGAGGAGACCCACCGAGGCGAGCACCCAGAGGTGTGACGGGAAGAATGGGGGAGCACCGCCGCGCCGCCCCCACCGCCGCCCGCGCCATGCAAAAACCAGTAGCGGCCATCGGTGGAGCGGAAGCCGTTCACCAGACGCCCCTGGTGCAGCACCGGCGCGCCGGGGGGCACAAACGGCCGGTCCTGCTGAAGCCGTTCGATCACTTCGGCGTGGCTCTCGCCGGTGGCAAGGTCGCGGCCGGATGCGTCCGACAGCACGCCGCTGAAGTTGCCCACCGTGCGAACCCACTCAAGGTGCTTCACCAAGTCCTCGCGCCCGCCTTGCTCGTAAGCGCGGCGCGCGAGTTCGAATTCCAGTTGCGCGATGCGGCGAAACGGTGGCAGCGACTGCTCGGCGCGCGACCAATTGACCGACACCACCCACCACAGCCCGATGCCGGTGACAGCCACCGTGAACAGGAACCACGTGAGCACCTTGAGGTAGAGGCTCTTCATCCGGCGCGATCCTCACTGGCACGCCCGCGCAGGAATTGATAGCCCACGCCGCGGACGGTTTTGATAATCTCGCGATCCGCTTCGAGTTTCTTGCGCAGGTGCGCGATGTGCACGTCGGTGGCACGGTCGAAGGGCGTGGACTTGCGCTGATAGAGCATCTCCATCACGTCGTCGCGCGACAGCACGCGTCCGGCGGCGCGCATGAGCGCTTGCAGGATTTCGAATTCAATGGTGGTGAACTCGATGGCGCGGCCGTCGCAGGTGACTTCGCGCGTAGACGGGTCCAGCGTGACGCCGTTCACCGAAATGGCCTGGCCCACCGTTTCGCCGGCGCGTGCGTCGGCCCGGCGCAGAATGGCGCGGATGCGGGCGGCGAGTTCGCGCGGATTGAAGGGCTTCGGCAGATAATCGTCCGCGCCGAGTTCGAGGCCCACGATCCGGTCTACATCTTCGCCGCGCGCGGTGAGCATCAGCACGGGCACGCGGCTCTTCTCGCGCAGTTTGCGGAGAACGCAGAAGCCGTCCAGGCCGGGTAGCATGACGTCGAGCACAATCAGGTCGCGCGGGGGCGTCGCGAGGGCGGCGGCCCAGCCTTTTTCACCGTCGTGCGCGAAAGCTACGTCAAAGCCCTCGCGGCGCAGAAATTCGCCCAGCAACGAAGCCAGTTCGGCATCGTCGTCAATCACCAGAATGCGCGCATTCCCCTCAGACACGGCCCCAATGTAACATGCAAGCTGCGGTGGGTTCGTAAATAATTGCAAACGCGCCTTTGCACACATTTACGCCAGCGACATACGCACTTTGCAGTCGGCCCGTAGCTTGGGCTCAGGAGGTTGAAACCAACCATGAATCACCTGATGACGAAGATTGCAATCTGGAGCGCCGCGGCGGCCATCACGCTCGGCGGGTTTGCCGTAGTGGCGCAGGCACAAGGCGGACCGGGCGGACGGCCCCACGGTGGCCCCGGCGGATTCCTCGGCGGAATGATGGGCGAAATGCTGGGCCTCACAGACGCGCAGAAGGAAGAGATCCGCACGATCGCCAAAACGGCGTTTGATGCAAATGCCTGGCTGCGCGAGCAGATGAAGGTGGCGCGCGACGCCGAGCGCAACGCGGTGAAGGCCGGCAAGTCTGACGCCGAACTGGCGCAACTGGCGGCTTCGCGGGCGCAGTTGTTCACGCAGATGCACACGGTGCGGCTGCAGACCGAAGCGAAGATCTATAAGGTGCTGACGCCGGAACAACGCACCAAGCTTGAAACGATGCGCGAGAAGATGCACGCGCGGTTCGGCCAGGCGATGGAGGGTTTCGGCGGACGCGGCCATCGCGGCGGCGGCGGCCCTCCGCGCAACTTTTGAGGCGCTGGGGCTCCGCGGCCCGTGCGCTTCTAAGGCTTGACGGCGATGAGCGCGGCGGACTCGCGGCCATCGAGGCGGAGTTCCCGCGGGCAGTCCGGCCGGCGATAGAGCCAGGCCCGCTCCACCTGCAGCCCCACGGCCGCGGCGGAGCGGGCCAATGTTTTTTCATCCAGCAGGTGGAGCGACTTGGGCATTTGGCCGAGCAGCCGATGCGACGAATAGTGGCGCGTGTGCTCGATCCAGCCGGGCCACTCGTCTCCAGCCGCGCATCGCCGCGCGTAATCATCGAGGAACGCGGCAAACGGCGTCTGGTAGGGCGAGGCGTTTTGCACAAAGAGCTTGCCGCCGGGCCTCAGCCAGTGCGCGATGGAGGCGAGACCTTTGGCGATCTGGATGCCGGTGAGGAAGTGGAAGACGCTGGACGCATGCACAGCGCCAAGGCTCGCCGGGGCAAAGCGTAACTCGCGGGGGAAGCGCCCGGGGGCGAGTTGGAGACGCGGGTGGCCAGCGGCAGGCAACGCGGTGAGCAGCGACGGATCGAGATCGTTGGCGATCACTTCGGCAGTGGACGCGGCGGCCAGCACGGCGGCGCTGGCGAGCCCCGGCGCGGCGCCGAGATCGAGAACGGGGCCGGGAGCGCGGGCAGCGAAGTCGACGAACTGTTGTGAGAGCGGGCTGAGCTCAGTAGCGGCCCAACCCATGCAGTTGGGAGTGCGGAGAAAGCGGGGCAAGGGCGGCGGCTGTTACGAAACCGGGCGCCGCGCTTTTTTCAGCCAAGCCTCGGCGGCGCGGCGATTCGGCGCGCTCAACACACGACGCACCAGCAGCTTCAGTTCCTCGCCATGCAGGTCGAGCGGGGGGATCGCGATGCCCGGAAACCGGTCAGACGAAGCTGCGCGAAGCACATCCAGCATACCCTCTTCGCGGCCTTCCTCGCGCCCTTCCTTCCGCGCCTCTTTCCGGAACTCCTGCTTAAGTCCTTGAATGAACCGTGACGCTTCGATGATCTCCCGCTTCAGGTACATGGCTTCTTTCTCCAGGAACTCCAGCAATTCGAATTTACCATAGTCGGGATTCAATCCTCCCAAGGTCAAAAACTGTGCAATCAGGCTCGCATCCCCCGCCCGCTTGAGCCTCCTCGCCGTCTCTCGCACCTGGGTCCGCGTCGGCCTCATGAGCAGAGTCCAGGGCAGCAGGGTTGGCCGATCCACATCCAACGCCATGGCCGGATCCATTTCCCACACCTTTACCACGCGATAATGAACTTCCATACTCAATGCGCCGCGACGGCAGCAGAACAGCGTGGGCGGCGGGCCAGTAGCCCGGGGAAGCCGCGCGGTGTCAACACCACCAGCGTGCTGTCCACCAGCAGTTCGTACTTGAGGTCAAGCACCTGCACGTAGCGCCCCGTGTCTCGCGGGATACCCCGGTGCCAGCGCGGCTCGCACTCCAGATGCAGGATCCGGAGGCGTCCCGGACTGGCTTTCAATCCTCGCACCAGGAAGGCGTTGTCCACCAGCAGTCCCGGCAGCGCCAAGTCCCGGTCGATGCGCTCAATCTCGATCGCGGCATCCAGCGGCACTCCGGCAAACAGGTACACCAGGCCCGGAGTGTCCTGGTCGGCGAAGACCTTAAAACTCCTGTCGATACGCTTGGCGGCCATCGCTTCCTTCAAGGGATAGTCGCGGCAGGCCGGCCAATATTCTCACTCTACTCGATACGCGTGCCTTCCGGCGTGGCCGGGCCGAGATCAACCCGCGAGTAACTGCCGCACCGCGGCCATTCCCAACTGGCCCGTGGCGCAGACAACCAGCACAGTATCCATGGGAGAAACTCCATGGTACTGTCTTTCTCATGACTGCACGCCTACTACTGGCCGCCAGCCTCGCTACGCCTGCCTTTGCTGCGCCCCCGCCGCTCGCCCCCGGGGCCAAGCCCGTCCAACTCGCGGCCGAGAGCGCAGGCGAAGGCCCGGTGTGGCGCGGCGGCGCGCTGCTTTTTTCCGGCGGCGGCAAGATCAGCCGCTGGCAGCCCGGCGGCGCGGGTGTCACCGTGTATCGCGACCCCTCCGGTGGATCCAACGGCCTGCGCTTTGACCGCGAGGGCCGCCTCATCGTCTGCGAAGCCGGCAACCGCCGCGTGACGCGCATCGAGAAGAGCGGCGAGGTGACCGTGCTGGCTGACCGCTTCGAGGGCCACCGCTTCAATACGCCCAATGACCTTGCGCTCGACTCGCGCGGCCGCATCTACTTCTCCGATCCCCGCTACGGCAAACGCGACGGTATGGAACTGGACGTCGAAGGCGTCTACCGCATCGACGCACCGGGCCATGTGGTTCGCATCCTCGGCAAGGAAGTGGAGCGCGCCAACGGCGTGCTGGTCTCGCCGGACGACAGGTATCTCTACGTGGCCGACAACAATAACAACAACGTCGGCGGCGCGCGCAAGCTGTGGCGCTTCACGCTGCAGCAGCCCGCGGGCACCGTGCAGCCGGGCAGCCGCAGGCTCATCTACGACTGGCAGGACGGCCGCGGCCCAGACGGCGTAAAGATGGACAACGCCGGGCGCTTGTTTGCCGCCGGCGGATTGAACAAGCCGCATCCGCCCGCTGAGACGGACCGCATGAAGGGCGGCATCTACGTGCTGTCACCCGAGGGCAAGTTGCTCGCGTTCGTGCCGATTCCACGCGACGAAGTGACCAACTGCGCCTTCGGCGGCGCAGACGGCAAGACACTGTTCGTCACTGCGGGCGGATCGTTGTGGTCGGTCGCAACGGGCGCGGGCGGGTCCTGGATGCTAAAGTAGAGGCTTGTACGCCCGCCTATGGGATTGATCCTCCGCAACATTCTTATCTCCTACCCGGGCTCCATCCTGTCGACGCTGTTCTTCAGCTTCCTGTCGCTGCTGGTGTCGCCGTTTGCCGCCAGCGGCTGTACCCAACACGCCATCATGCGCTGGTGGGCCGATTCCTTGCTGTGGTTCTGCGGCATCAGGGTGAAGGTGGAAGGCGCCGAGAACATTCCGCCCGGCGGCAGTTTTGTATTGGTAGCCAATCACCGCAGCTACATGGACTCGCCCATCGTCGTTCCGTTCATTCACCTCCAGTTCCGTTTTTTTGCCAAAAGCTCGGTGTTCTACTGGCCCATGATCGGCTACCACCTGCGGCAGGCCGGCCACTTGCCGGTACATTATGACAATCCGGGCAAGTCACTAAAGAGCATGTCGGCGGCGGCTGACACCATCCGGCAAAAAGGCATCTCCGTGCTGTTGTTCCCCGAAGCCGGGCGCACCACCGGTGAACTTGAGCCGTTCAAAGACGGCGCGGCGTACGTGGCCATCAAAGCGGGCGTGCCCGTGATTCCGATGGGTATCACCGGCGCCGACAAAGTGCTGGGCGTGGGAAAACTCGCCATCCGCCCGGGCAACATCACGATTCGCATGGGCAAACCGATCCCAACGATCGACATTCCGTTGAGCGAACGCGGGCGGCTGACGCAGACGTTGTGGGTTCGCGTCGCCGAGTTGATCGGCTACCCCATCCCTGCCGACAAGCGCGAACAGCAACTCGTCACCACCGGCGTCTAGTTGCGGCCCGGCGGAACCTGGCTGGGATCGTACGTCGACCCCTCGGCCACCTGCACCAGCGTGATCCGCACTTTCGTGGGGAAGAACTTCTCGTGGTCCGGACGGCGGTGCGCGTGGCCGCGTCCGCCGGAGTTGTCCTTTATCACCAGATCCATCTGCTTGATGCCCTCTCCCCAAACGATCGAGCCGTTCTCCCAGAACGATGTCATCGGGATGTCGTGCTCATACACGCCGGCCTCTTTGTACAGTTGCTTGCCGGTGCAGCCGTAGCCGTTGCCCTGCCCGCGATTGGGAATGTAGCAGATGGTCCACGTGGTTTCTTCGCCGCCGGGCGGTTTCTCCAGCACTTCGGCGCGGATATGCACGGTACCGTTGCGTTAGTCCACGGGCGTGGTCCAGTTGCGCGGGCGGGCGGTGTTCAGCACGGGCTCCTTCACGTAGTAGTGGGACTTGCTGGGCGTCGAGTTGTCGGCGTCCGCCTTGGTATAGGTGAACGTGACGTCGAAGAGCACGAACTGCTCGGCGCGGGCGAGCGGGGCTAGGGCGACGGGCAGAGCAAATAGCAGGAGCAGCCAGCGAGTCATTCGTTTTCTACTCGAGAACGGATTGACCGCCTCCCAAATTGCCTTGCCCCAGCCTTTCGCGTCACGCACCACCGCCGTGGAAGACTGAGAATTCTCCCGGGCCTTCTTCTTGTCGGAATAGTAGGACGCCAGCGGATTGAACGTTGACTTCACTTTGGCCAGCGCTCCGGTGAAGCCGGGGTTGTCATTGCAGAAGGTCTCCACCAACGAATAGACCGTGGTGCTGGCACGGAAGAACTCGAAGCTACCCGCCAACTCGGATTCCAGGCTCTCAAACCCGCCATGCCCGCCGCGGAGCCCGGAGCCGGTTTTGTTCGAAGGATCAGTGCAGTAAATGCTGGAAACGAGAATCGCGTAGAGTTCTTCGTTGGAGGTGTACTCCACCAACCCGCCCGAGATTTCCACCCGCGCCCGCTTGCCCGAACTGCGGCGCAAGGCATGTACCAACTCGTGAAAGAGAACCTCATCGGTCTTGGACCCGGAGCCGCCGCCGGCCGTTGCGTGCTTCAGGTGGCAGGCGCCATGCGGCGACCAGATGCCAGGCGAGTAGTAGATTTCCGCCGCGTAGGTCTTGCCGTCCTTCGTTTTGCCGGTCTTTCCCGCCGTCGGCACGAGACACATTTTCATCGTGACATCGCGGGGTCAGATCGCCACCCAGCGTGCATGATATTTCAGCGCGCTGAGCAGCACCCGGCCGGTGTCGGTCTTGGCAATCTTCAGGACAAGGTCGCGGGCCGACGTTTCCCAGGCGGCCGCTTTGATAGGGTCTTTGTGCGTCGCGCGGATATCGATGTAGTACTGCCATTCGAGGGGCATGAGTGAGAGTTCTCCTGGTGAATTCTGCCTCAGCTTGCCAGGAATCTTCTCCGCTTGCAATAGGTGGCGGGCAGAATTGACGAAACCCTTACTCAGCTCTTACAACTCGGGCGGCGTGCCCGAAGCAGTCGCTTGCCAGGTGAGTTCATCGACAGACTCAAACACCGGCACGTCCGTGCGCAACACCGCGAGTTGCCGGAAGAGCCGCGCGAGTTCGCGGTCGCGCTGGGGAGTCGCGGCAAGCGATGCGGCGCGGGCGACGGTGATGCCCCACTCGCGATGGTCGTCCGGAATCGCGTCGATGCGCCCGAACTTCGCCAGCGCCGCCGCGGCGGACTTCGCGCCCCAACCTGCGAGGCCCGGGTAGCCGTCCGCCGAGTCGCCGACGAGCGCGAGGTAGTCCGGGATCGAGGCGGGTGGCACGCCGAACTTCGCCACCACGCCCGCTTCGTCACGCGTGGTTTTGCGGACGCGGTCACGCTGCACGATGTGCGCGCCTTGCACGCACTGCGCGAGGTCTTTGTCGGGCAAGCAGATGATGACGCGGTCCACGCGCGGGTCGGCCGCGGCTTTCTTCGCGGCGGCGGCCAGCGCGTCGTCCGCCTCCACCTCTACCATGGGCCACAGCTTCACGCCCCACGCCCGCAACGCGTCTTCCAGCACGGGGAACTGCGACCACAGCAGCGGATCGATGCCGTCGCCGGTCTTGTAGCCGGGCCATAGATCGTTGCGGAAGGACTCGATGACGTGGTCCGTCGCGACTCCAATGTGCACGGCGCCTTCCTGCGCGAGGCGGCGCAGCGAATTCAGCACACCGCGCGCGGCGGCCACTTCCTCGCCCGCGGCGTTCTTGGCCGACGGCAGCGCGCAGAAGTGACTGAAGAGTTCGTACGTGCCGTCTACGAGGTGGATTTCCATGGTGCCGACGAAGACAACTTAACCTACGGCTAGGCAACAACCGGGAGGATTCAGACGCGACACGGCATCGGCCAGCCCAAACGCCTCGACGTAGGCCGCGAGCGCCTCCTTCAAGTCCGCGATCGCATCCTCTTCGGTTTCGCCCTCGCCCTAGGCAGGAATGTCCGGGACGCGGGCGGTGAAACCGCCAGCTTCGAGATCCGGTATGAGCTCCACGGTAAGCGTACTCATGCCAGCATCGTAGCGCGGAACACGCCGGGCCATCCTGATACACTGGCGAACGCACACAAACCATGCATCGCCGTCAATTCCTGCAAGCCGTCACCGGAGCCGCTGCCGCCACGCTGCCGTTCCATCGCCTCGCCGCGCAGAACCGGCGCAAGGTGAAGATCACCGACGTGAAGGTGATGATCGTCCGCGGCACGTGGGACTGGGACCTCGTCAAGATCGAAACCGACGCGGGCATCTCCGGTATCGGCGAAGCATACTGGGGCTTCGGCGTGAAGGACATGATCCTCGGCCAGTTCAGAAATCTTATCGTGGGCGAAGACCCGATGAATGTCGACAAGCTCCATCACAAGATGCTGATGATGAGCGCGGGCCAGGGCGCGGTGGCGGGTATCACGGTGACGGCGGCCAGCGGCGTCGAAATCGCGCTGTGGGACCTCGCCGGCCGCCTCCTCCAAACGCCCTTGTGCAACCTGCTGGGCGGGCGCTTTCGTGACCGCGTGCGCTTCTACCGTACGCTGCAAACGCCGGAGAACGTGGAAGACATGGGCCACTGGCGCGCGCTTTGCCAGGGCGCGCTGAACGAAAATTCAAGTGGACCGCGATCAAAGTGCAGGGCGACGGCATCCCGCCGAAAGCGGATCCCAGCTATAGCGAGCCGGGCATGACCGCTACACGCGCGGCCTCACCAATCGCGACCTGCGGCGCATCGAGAAAGCAATGGCGACGGTGCGCGACACCGTGGGCCCGGACATCGACTTCGGCGTGGAAGCGCACTGGAAGTACGACGTGTGCGACGCGATCAACATGTGCAAGGCGATCGAGGGCGTGAAGCCGATGTGGCTGGAAGACCCGGTGCCGCCCAGCAATCCCGATGCGATGGCCGCGGTGACGCGCGCTTCGAACGTACCCATCTGCACGGGCGAAAATCTCTACACGCGTGAAGGTTTCCGGCGGCTGATTGAGCTAAACGGCGTCGACATCGTGTACATCGATATCCCGAAATCGGGCGGATTGCTGGAATCCAAGCGCATTCACGACCTTGCCGACAACTACTACATCCCCACCGCCGCGCACAATCCAGCGAGCCCGGTGGGGACGATTGCCTCGTGCCACGCCGCCGCGTCCATGCGCGACTTCCGCATCCATGAACTCGCCAAGTACATTGACTGGTGGGGAGACCTGGTTGTGCACGACGGCCCGATTATCGAAAATGGCTATCACACGATTCGCGACCGTCCAGGCCTGGGCATTGACTTGAATCCGGACGTGGCCAAGGCACACTTGGCGCCCGGCGAAACGTGGTGGGGATAGAGGATTTATGAATCGCCGTCATTTTTTCTTTGGTTCCATTCTGGCGGGCACGGTGCCCGTGGGCGGGTTTGGCAGCACCGCGTCGTTGCGCGCGCTGGGCTACAAGTCGCCCAATGAAAAGCTGAACATCGCTGCGGTGGGCGCCGGCGGACGCGGGGCTTCGGATATCGGCGGCTGCTCCACGGAGAACATCGTGGCGCTGGCGGACCCGGACCAGAAGCGCGCCGCGCAGACGTTTGAGAAGTACCCGAACGCCACGCGCTATCCGGACTTCCGCAAGATGCTGGACAAAGAGGCCAACCGGATTGACGCGGTGATTGTGGCTACGCCGGATCACATGCATGCCACCGCTGCACTGGCCGCGATGCAACTGGGCAAACACGTCTACTGCGAAAAGCCGCTCACGCGCACGGTGTGGGAAGCGCGCTTGCTGGCGCAGGCCGCGGCAAAATACGGCGTCGCCACGCAGATGGGCAACCAGGGCTACTCCAACGAAGGCGCGCGCATCGCAGCCGAGATCATCTGGTCTGGCGAGATTGGCGCGGTGCGCGAAGTGCACGCGTGGACCAACCGCCCCGTGTGGCCGCAAGGCGTGGCGCAGTTGCCGAAGGAAGAGCCCGTGCCGTCCACACTCGATTGGGATGCGTGGCTGGGTCCGCAGGCGATGCGCCCGTACAGTTCCGCGTACCTGCCGTTCAATTGGCGCGGCTGGTATGACTTTGGCGCTGGGGCGCCGGGCGACATGGCGTGTCACATTCTCGGTGCGCCCAACATGGCGCTGCGCCTCACCGCACCGACAAGCGTGGAAGTGATTAAGCGCGACGGCAAAAACCCGTACACGTTCCCCACGCAGTCCGTCACGCGGTTTGATTTCCCCGCGCGAGGCGCAAGCCTTCCCGCGCTCACGCTCTATTGGTATGACGGCATGCAGAAAGAAGCGTGGCGGCCGGAGAGCCTGGCGGCCGGCGAGCAATACGTCGGCGGACCTGACGGGTTGGGCGCGCCGCCGCCCAACCCGAACACACCGCCACGCGGCCGCTCTAATGACGGACGTGGCGGCACCGTTAGCTCGGCTGCCAACGGCGCGGCGTTCGTGGGCGAGAAGGGCATCATCACTACCGACACATATGCCGCCAACGTGCGCCTGCTGCCCGAAAGCCGCATGAAAGAGTACAAGCTGCCGGCGCAGTATCTGACACGCTCGCCCGGCCACTACCGCGACTGGATTCGAGCGTGCAAAGGCGGCGAACGGTCGTGCTCTGATTTCCGCATCGCTGGTCCGCTCACTGAGTGGATCGTGCTGGGCAGCATCGCGCTGCACGCCGAGGGCAAGCTGGAGTGGGACGCGGCGCGGATGCGCATCACTAACAACTCCGACGCCAACAAGCTTGTGAAGCCGAAGTTCCGCAAGGGTTGGGAGCTGAAGCTGTAGTTATGCACGTTGAGTTTGCGTTCGGCAAATCGGGCCTGCGCCTCGCGCTACCGGACACGTTTGACTATCAGGTGCTGGAGGCGCGCGCCGCGCGCTCGTTGCCAGACCCAGCGCACGCGCTCGCCCATGCGCTGGTGCATCCCATCGCCTCGCTGCCGCTCAGCGAACTGGCGCGCGGGAAGAAGAGTGCCGCGATTTCGGTGTGCGACATCACGCGCCCGGCTCCGAACAAGCAGACGCTGCCGCCGATGCTCGCCACGCTCGAAGCCGCGGGCATTCCGCGCGACGGCATCCGGATCATGATCGCCACCGGGCTCCATCGCGCAGCGACGGACGCCGAGATCCGCGAGATCGTAGGCCCGGAGATTGCCGCCACCTACGCGGTGCTGAATCACGACGCGCGGAATCTCGACGAACATCGCCACCTCGGCGCAACGCGGCGCGGCACACCCGCCTACATTGACCGCCGCTTCATGGATGCCGACCTCCACATCACGCTCGGCTTCATTGAGCCGCATCTGATGCTGGGTTTTTCCGGCGGCCGCAAGCTGATTGTGCCGGGTCTCGCCGCGCAGGAAACCATCAAGGTGATTCACAGCCCGCGCTTCATGCGCGAGCCGCATGCGATCGAAGGCGTGATTGAGCAGAACCCGCTGCATCATGAGTTGTGCGAAATCGCGGGCATGGCGCGGCATGACTTCATGCTGGACGTGGCGCTTGCGCGCGACCGCGCGATTGCCGGCGTCTTTGCGGGCCATGCGCAGGAGGCGCATCGCCACGGCGTGCAGTTCGTTTCCGATACGCTGCTGAAGCCGCTCGATGAACCGGTGGACGCCGTCATCACGTCCGCCGCGGGCTATCCGCTCGATCTCACGTTCTATCAGGCGATCAAGGGCGTCACGGCGGCGCATCACATCTTGAAGCCCGGCGGCAAGATTCTGCTGATGGCCGAGTGCCGCGAGGGTCCGGGCGCGTCCGAGTTTCAGCACATGCTGAAGACGTTCGGCTCGTACCCGCATTTTTTGGATTCGATCCGCACGACGCCGGTGGTGGTGGATCAGTGGCAGCTTGAAAAGCTCGCGCTCATCGCCACGAAGTTCGATGTGCTGTTCTATGTGCCCGGATTACCCGCCGGGTTCCGCGAGCATTTCGGGGCGAATATGTTCGAAACGCCCGAGGCCGCATTGGCCGCGCTCGAAGCGTCGTTGCCGCACAACGCGCGCGTGGCAGTGATTCCGGAAGGGCCCTACGTGCTGGCCCGCGTCATTGACGAGTTGGCGGCGGCATAGCCAACTCACGCTCGAGAGCCTGAAGCTGATTGCCGATCTCGTCGAGTTTGCTTGTTCGGCGCGCTGGCGCCCGGCCAGTTCGTTTTCGTGCACCCGCAATTCCGCCATCTTGGCGCGGTGCCGGTCCATGTGCGCCGTGTTGGCTTTCACTTCCAGCGCAAATTGTTCGCGTTTGGCTGCATCCGGTTGCCGCGCCGCCTCGGCCTCGAACCGCGAGATCCGCGCCGCCAACTCAGCCTCGAAGGTGGCGCTAATCCGCACTTGATCGCGTGCTTGATCCCACTCGCGCGTTGCCGTGCGCAGCGCGTCCTGCTGAATCAGCATCCGCTGCAACGTCACCTGCAGCCGCGGAATCACGGCGGCTGAACGTTCCAGCGCCAAGCACAACTGCCGCACCTCGCTGACCGCCTCGCGCAACGCCGCATCTTGTGAATTCTGCGCCGCGGCCGGCAGCGCTGTCAGGAGCAGGAGGAAACAAACCGCCGGCGCACGGGCCAGGAGAGAAAGCGCAGTGCGCCGGCGGCAGTGACTGTCTTTGGGAGGAGGAGGGATCGTTGCCCTGTCAACCTAAATCCGGCAGTTGGGGTGGCCGGTCGGGCATGAAGTGATTGATACTCAACGGGATGGGCGAAGAAAAGAGCGTACCGGTCGTTCACCCAAAAGGTGAAGAAGAAACCCGGAGTTGCGGTATCCGTCACCACGCCGGATCGAGACCTTTGGCGGCAGCGTGGAAGTCC
>VFZP01000001.1 GCA_016871115.1 Acidobacteriota bacterium | reverse complement strand
CGCCGCGCATGTACGGCAGCACGGGTTGGCCAATTTTTGCCGGCTGCTGCTCAACTCCAACGAGTTCCTCTATGTGAATTGAGGCCTCGAAAAGATGATGACCAGACGCAAGGCATTGGAACAGGCGGCGAGCGGGTTTGGCGGGATGGCGCTGGCTTGGCTCATGGGGCACGATCAGGCTGCCGCGCAGAGTGAGTTCAACGGCGGCCTTCACCACCGGGCCAAGGTGCGGCGAGTGATCCAGCTTTTCATGAACGGCGGCGCCACGCAGGTGGATACGTTCGACTACAAGCCGATGCTCGAGAAGATGCACGGCAAGCCGCCGGATGCGAGCCAGGTGGATACGCCCGGGCAGAACTGGGGCGAGTTTATGAAATCGCCATTTGCCTTCAAGCGCCATGGAAACAGCGGGCGCTGGGTGAGCGAGGTGTATCCGAAGCTGGCTGAGCGAGTGGACGATCTCGCGTTTCTGATGGCGATGACGGCGCGCACGAATACACACGGGCCGGCGAGTTTTCTGCAAAACACGGGCTACATTCTGCCTGGCTTCCCGTGCATGGGCGCGTGGATTTCGCATGGCCTCGGCACATTGAACACGAATCTGCCAGCGTTCATCGTGCTGCCCGATGCGCGCGGGCTGCCCTACAACCTGACCGGTAACTTCACTTCGGGATTTCTACCGGCGCGGAACCAGGGAACGATTATTGAAGCGGGCAAGCCGCATCCGATTCCGGATCTTCACGCGCCGTCGGAGGCGGACAAAGACGGGCTGGCGCTGCTTGGGAAAATGAACCGCCGTCACTTGGCGGCATCGAACGGCGATGCGCAACTGGAGGTGCGCATCGCTTCGTATGAGATGGCGGCGCGGATGCAGATGAGCGCTCCGGAGGCGCTGGATCTTTCGAAGGAGAGCGAGGCGACGCGGAAGCTTTACGGTGTCGATCGCAAGGAGACCGAAGATTTCGGCAAGCGCTGTCTGATTGCACGGCGGCTGGTCGAGCGCGGAGTTCGCTTCGTGCAGGTGTGGAGCGGCATGGGTGGGGCGAGCGGCAATTGGGACATGCATACCAACATCGCCGAGGAATTGCCGAAGATGGCGGGGTCGACCGATCAGCCGATGGCGGCGTTGCTTACGGATTTGGGCGCGCTCGGGTTGCTGGAGGATACTCTGGTGGTGTGGAGCACGGAGTTTGGGCGGACTCCGTATTCGCAGGGGGCAAAAGGCGGGCGCGATCACAACGGCGGTACGTTCAACGCGTGGCTGGCGGGGGCGGGGATCAAGGGCGGCGTATCGTACGGCGAGAGTGATGAGCTGGGGTGGAAGGCGGCGGTGAATCCGACGTATTGTTACGATCTACACGCGACGATTCTGCACCTGATGGGTGTGGATCACACGCGGCTGACGTTCAAATTCAACGGCATCAATCGGCGGCTTACCGACGTGCATGGGCATGTGTTGAAAGAGATTCTGGCGTGATGTAACGGTCGCCGCGGAGAAGGTCACGTACCGAATGAAGGGCTGGAGCGAGCCGTGACGGCAACAGCAGAGAGCCTCTGCGACAATCCCCATCCCCCTGACAGCCGAAAGGCCGGCCCGATGAGAGCCGCTGGAGCGGAGTGGTCAGCGGCGCTTCGTTTCTTCGAACAACTTCATGTGCAGGGCGGCTTCGGCCGTCCGGTTTTGTTTTCGATGCAGCATCGCGAGCTGATAGTGGGCCGTGCTTTTCAACTCGTTCGGCGCCTGCCCGTCCACCACGGCCCGCAGATGGGACTCCGCGCGCGGCAATTGGCCCTTTTGCAAGAGCGTCTTGCCGAGTTGAAGCTGCGCGTCGGATAGCGTGGGGTCCGCGGCTACGGCCTGTTCGAGGTGCGGCACCGCTTCTTCGGAGCGGCCGAGTTGCTCCAGCATCAAGCCATAACGGTAGTGCACGCGGGAGTTCTGCGGAGCCAGTTTCAACTCAGCTTCGTAGCTGACGGCCGCTTGTTCGAACTCACTGGCTTCGGCGGATAACTCGCCGATCGTGGCGTGCAAACCAGGCAGCTTCGGATCCGCCGCGATCGCCAGCTTATACTTCGCGATCGCCTCCTTGGGGCGGCCGTTGAACGCCGCATACTCAGCGGCGGCCATGTGCGCGCGGGCCGAGTCCGGCGCCGCGGCCAGCAGATCGTGACTCGCCTGCGCCGCCAGCCGGTCATAGGCGCGGCCGAGATAAAACAACACATCGGCTTCCTTGGGCCGCGCCTCGCGCGCAATCTCGAAGTGCGCGGCCGCGGCGCGGTACTCGGTGGCTTCGGTCTCCACCAGGCCAAGCCAGATGTGTGCATCGATGTTCTTGGGATTCTCGGCCAAGGCCTTTTCGAGGTTGGCGCGCGCCGGCGCGGTGGCGCCGGCCATCAGGTCGTCGAAACCCAGCAGGTCGCGAACGCCGGCGAGCCCCGGCTTCATCCGCAGTGCGTTTTCGAGCGCCGAGATCGCCGCGCGGTAGTCGGCGCGGCGGTGGTGCACCAGACCGAGATTGAGCTGAAGCTCCGCGATGTTCGGCGCCAGCTTCGCCGCCGCTTCGAGCTCCTGTGCCGCTTCATCGAGCCGGCCCGCCTCGCGCGCCGCCAGCCCTTTTCGGACATGCTGCAACACCTGCGGATCAGGCGCCGCCGGAGGAGCGGCAGCCTGTGGCGCGAAAAGCCAAAGCGCCGCGGTTACGGTCAAGAGCATGCGGCGATCCCCGCGAGTGCGGCTGCGCGATCAGCCATCCGATCCGGCAGAATACTCTCGTGCGGGACGTGCGCACCTTCGCGCACCGCGCCCAACCCGTCGAGCGTGGGAATGCCAAGGGCCGCCGAGAAGTTCCCGTCCGAGCCGGGCTGTGGTTGCTGCAGGTACGGAAAAATCCGGTCCATCATAGAGAGCGGCTGCCGTAATGTCAGTTTCTCATGCTCTTTCTCGACCTGAGCCCTGCTTCACTGTCGATCGGACCGGCCATGGAAGGGAGCCCGCGCGGGCGTTTCGCGGCAGGCAACTGCCCGCCGCCAAGAAGCGGGATGGCGGCTATCTGGTCCGGAACGTCTTGCTGCCGATCAGTGCAAGCGCCAAGTCTCGCGCTCCGCCACCGGTCCGGCGCATGTCCGCGGCGATGGATTGGATTTCCTTGCGCTCAGCGAAATTCGGCGCCCGTCCGGTGGCATAGGTGAGCAGCTTTTCGCCGAAGGCGGCCGAGAACAGGTCGATGTTGGCCACCAACCAGCGTTTCAGCTCCACCGCGTCGCGCACGGCTGTTCCATCAGGCAATACGACCGAGGCTTGTATGGGCTTCTTCGACTTGGGCCACGTATCGCGCCAGCGGCCCACGGGATCGTAGTTTTCGAGCACAAAGCCGAACGGGTCGATGGTGGTATGGCACGAAGCGCAGCGGGGCTCTTTGGTGTGCGCGGCGAGGAGTTCGCGCGGCGTGGTGGCGCCGCCGATGCCGGGCGTCAGCGCAGGCACGTCGTTGGGCGGAGCCGGCGGAGGTATGCCCAGGATCTTGTCCAGCATCCACACGCCGCGCAGCACGGGCTGCGTGTCCACACCGTTGGCGGTGGCGATCATCGTCGCAGCCATGCCGAGCAAGCCGCCGTGGCGTCCGCCGCGCTCGAGAGGCAGACGGGCAATTCGCCGTGCTTCGCCGGACGAATCGTCGAAGGCTGCTTTGTAGCCGTAGTTCCTGGCGGCGAAGCTCTTCGAGGTGAAGGTGAAGTCCGGATCGATGAAGTCGGCCATCGGGAGGTTCTTGTCCAGTAGCTCGGCGAGGAACCACTCCAACTCCTGCCGCGCCATGGAAATATCGGCATCGGAAAAGTTGAAGGCCGGATCGGGCATGATGGACGCAAGCTTGCGTGTGTCCAGCCACTGGCCGGTGAAGTTGCGGACCATCGGCGCGTCGGGTTTCCTGGGGAGCAGACGTTCGGCGTCGGCGCGCAGTCCGTCCGGAGTCAGCAGCCGTCCGGAGCGGGCCGCCTCCAGCAGAGGCTCGTCCGGCGGACCCTGGCGCAGGAAGTAGGCGAGGCGCTCAGCCAAGCCGTAGGCGTCGAGCAGGCCGGGCTGCATCCCGCGGTACAGGAAACGAGGCGAGATCAGAACCGTGCGCAACAGCAGGTGCATGCCTTGCTCGAAGCTGTTGCCTTGTTCCCAATGGCGGGTGGCAATCTTGAGGAAGCTGGCTCGCGTAGCTTCATCAACGGGACGCCGGAACGCGCGGGGCAGGAAGCGGTCCAGCACACGGCGCGCGTATTCGGCGGGTGCAACTCCGGCTGGGGAAACCCCGGCCAGCGCCCGCTGGATCTGTTTGCGCTGCTTGTCCTTGGGACCTTCGGCCGGCGCCAGCGGACCTTCGACCACGAGATCGTGAATCTGCAAGGACGGGCCGTGATCGAAGTATTCATGGGCCAGAGTGTCATGCAGGTTGTTCAACCCGCCGGTGGTGCCGATCATCTTGAGCATGCGCTGGGTGCGCTCGGAATCGAGCACGGCATGGGTCATGTCGAGCGACGGATCCTGCATCAGGCGGTTGATGAGGACATAGCCATTGCGGCCGCGCAGGCGGGCCGGGGAGCGCGGCGAGCCGTCCGGGTTGTGGAGCGCGTGCAGGTAGGCAGCGAGCAAACGGGGATCACGTGCGAAACGCTCACGGAACAGCGCCGGAAGCTGTTCGCTGGTGTGATCGAGCTCGGCGTTGGCCCAACGCAGCAGCGGCGTTTGCCCCTCATAGAGTTCGGCCTCGAAGGTGAATGTCTCCGGCGACTGCGAGGTGACTTCCATCGTGTGCAGGCGGCGGAACGCGCCAATCTTCGAACGGTCCGTGGCGTCGATCTCCCGGGCCCACACTTCGAGCGTCATGGCTTGGCCGGGCCTCGGTTTGAATTGCGAGGCGGCGACGGCGATGCGGTACACGCCGGAGTCGACAATTTCGACTCGCGCCGGCCAAGTGCAGCTACGCATGATGTCCTCGGCGCGCGAGGCCATGCGCAACACGCCACCACGGACGGTGGAGGCGGAGAAGCTGATCACCATGTCGTCCGGAGGCGCCTTCCAGGCGCGCTTTTGGGGCTGGCGGCCGGGCGGCGGGAAGACAATGTCGGCGATCTCCCACGCGGTGTTGGTATAAGCCCCCATGAGCGGCGCGGACATCGTCAGACCGGCGGCGACGTTGTCGAAGCCGTGCATCTGGATATCGGGTGGAAAGCCCATCGGGAGGCGGAACTTCGGAAGGTTGAACAGCTCGCGGATGGTGGCCTCGTACTCGGCCGCATTCAAGCGGCGCGGAATATCGCCGCCGATTGGCGTGTGCCGGGCGAGGTTGTCTTCGAGGAATGCCGAGAGCGTCCGGACATCGGTGGCGGGCGGCCGGGGCAGCGGCGGAGGCGGCATGCGCTCTTGCTGGACCGCACGCAGCGCGCGTTCCCAAAGGGCACGTTCGCCAGGCGCGCCCCAGTCGATTGCATCGCGCTGCAGGTTGATGCCGCCTTTGCCCACGGCGGCGGAATGGCAGCCCAGGCAATTGTTCCGAATGACGCCGGCGGGGCCAGGCGGTAATGGCTCAGCCGCCAGCGAAATCGCCGCCATGCCCAAAGTGACGATGGATCGCGTCATGGCTAGGCGAACAGGTGGTTGAGATTGCGGGAGGCGTTCGAGAATTCGCTGGCTTCCATGCCGAGCCGCTGCATGAGCGTTATGTAGAGATCGCCGAGCAGGGGCGCGTCCGGGGCGTTGCGCTCGATGGCGAGGTGGCGTCCGTGCTGGAAGCCGCCGCCCGCCACCAACGTGGGCAGATTCTGGTTGCTGTGGCGGCTGGCATCGCCCATGCCGGTTCCCACCAGCACGATGGTCGAATCGAGCAGGGGGCGGTCGTGGGCGTCCTTCTTTTCGCGAAGTTGCCGCAGGAAGCCGGCGAGCTGCAACATGTGCGACCGTTCCAGCCTGACCAGGTCGCGCATCATGCCGGGATCGTTGCCGTGGTGCGACAGCGCATGGTAGCCAGCCGAGAGCGGCTGACCGTCGATGGTGAACACCTGGCCGAGTCCATAGAGCCCGAAGGTGATCACCTTCGTCGACTCGGTCTGGATGGCGAGCGTCATCAGGTCGTAGAGAACCTGTTCGGCTTCCATCATGAGATTCGGCGTGATGGGGTCGGTTTCGGGGAGCTTGTAGTTGGGCTGGGGAATCGGTTCGTCGATGGTCTCGATCTGGCGGGACATCCGCTTTTCGACGCCGCGCACGGATTCGAAATATTCGCCGAGTTTGGCGCGGTCTGAAGCAGGCAGTCCGGCGTGGAGCCGCTTGGCGTCGTCGAGAACGTCATCGAGAGCGCTCTTGCCGCTTGAAAGCACGTAGGCGACACGCGCGCGATCGGCCTGAGACATGAACAGGCGCTTATAGAGCACGCTGGGCCGCTCGATCTCCGGCAGCGGGACGCCTTCTTTCGTGTAGCTCATCTGGCGTCCGTTGGTGTGTTCGCTGGCTCCGGCGATGAGGTGGATCGACGGGAATCTCGATTGCTGGCCGATGCGGTCGGCAATCATCTGATCGAGCGAGTAGGAGCCGGGAACCTTGCCGCAGAGGTAGTTGTTCCAGGCGTCGTGGCCATTGGGCGCGCGATGATCGAGGCCGGAGAAAACGGTGAAGTGGCCGCGGTGCGGCTCGAGCGGTTCGAGCAGAGGAGGCATCTGGTAGCCCGCGCCGGTTTGTTTAGGGTAGAAAGCCGGGGCGTGCCAGCCGAGGTAAGCGCCTACCGAGACGAACGTACGGGCCTGATTCGCCGGCGGTTCCGGTGCACCAAAGGCTTCGAGCGCCGGCAGAGCGAGGGTGGTAAGGCCGGCTCTGAGAAATCGGCGGCGTTTGAGATCGCAGCGGCGAACGTTCATGTCGGCGAAGTTCTTCGAGGGGGATGGGATTGGGGCTGCCCCGGTCACCAGTATACACCAGCCGAAGCAGATCCCCTGGACGTTCGAATGAGGTTCGTATCAGCGCTCCGCCAGTTTGTGCATTCCAGGAGAGCCCTGCTACATCCATAGAGCGGGGCGTATGAAGCCGAATTTCACGGGCATCTGGAAGTTGATTCGAAGTGAAAGTGAGTTTGGCTTTCTGGCGCCGCCGAAATGGCGGCTGGACACGATCACGCACGCAGAGCCCCAACTGCGCATCCGGACCGGGCAGAAGGACGCGAACGGAGATATCACAGTCGACCGCGATCTGATCGTCGGCGGCGCGCCGGTGACGATCACGATCCGCGGCCGTGAGCGCCAGATCGCTGCATTCTGGGAAGGCGCCGTGCTTGTGGTGGAGACGCGGTCTGAGGTGAGCGGCAACGCACGCCGGATGGAGGATCGCCGTTCCATGGACGCGGATGGGGCGTGGCTCACCATTGAGCGAGTGCAAGAACAGCCGGGCGGGGCAGTGAGGCAACGCCTGCGCCTGCGGCGCCAAATGTGACAACCGCGCGGCGCGGCTTGTCTGGAGAAAAACGGTGCCGTTCCGCGGGCGCAGGGAGCCGGCACGCTACCATTTTGCCGAACCAGCGTTTCCGGTTCCGGGCGATCAGATCATAGACAGCATCGCGTAGCGCGACGGGGATCAACTGGAAGATTCCCATGAGCGAGAAAGGGAACCCGAGCAGACTGAGCATCCGCAGAACCGCGTCGGAACGAAGGCGAATCTGCCGGCCTTCGACGACGATGATGGAGCCGGTCCCGCCTGGCGGGATCCCGTTCTGCAGCGCGAAGGCCGCTCCGGCTTCGGATTGGCGGGCGCTGAAGCGAAAAACGTCGTTCTTATCGAAGCGCAACAGGAAGTCGATCCAGCCGTTGCGGAAGCTGCACTCTCCATCGAAAACTACCACTGCGTGTTGGGTGTTGCGGTCTTGCGTAGAAGGCTCCATTCCATCAGCCTGCTATCGATTCGCAGCAGGAAATAGCGGTGATGCATGATCGCCTGTGAGGATACAACACTGCGGGCCGATGAAATGAAGCAAGCTTGTTGGAGAGAGACTGTTGAAAACGGAGCGCACGATCATCAGCTTGGCTCAACAATACGGGGTTAGCTACTATGCTGAATGTGAATCCTGAGATCGAGGCGAACCTGATTGCGATTGCGCGGCGTCGCGGCCTTTCGATGGATGCGTTTCTTGAGGAGATGGTCGCTCAGGAACTCGGCATGGCTGGGCCGGTTGAGAGCGGGGAGGATAAGGCGCGTGCATTCATGGAGTGGGCCGATAGTTTTCCCGACGATGCGCCCCCTCTTTCCGATGAAGCCATCAGCCGCGACAATTTGTACCCGGATCGCTGGTAGATGCGGACTCTGATCGACACGAACGTTCTGGTGCGGAGCGTTCAGCGTAACCATCCGTCCTCCCGCGTTGCCCGGCAGGCATTGGTTTCCCTCTATAGGGGTGATTGTTCCCTCTTCATCACACCGCAGAACGTCCATCTCAGTCATACTCACCGTCCACAAACCAGGCGCTGGTGAAGAACTCGCGGTAGACGCGGTAGAGCGCGCCGTCGCTCAATGACAAATCCCAATCATCGCGCGCCCAGGGGGAGCCAGTCCACCAGTCGCCGGACGTGCGCCAGGGGCCGGCGGCCGACAACACTCGCCCTTCAACGATGCGGGCGCCTCGCACGCGGGCCCACACCTGCTTGGGCTGTGCGGTGGGACCCGACACGACGACGCGCGCGGGCGCGGCCGGACGCCACGCGCGGAAGGCGAGCGTGGCGGGCGGGATCGACACTGCGCGACCGGACTCCTCCAAAGCCGGCCGCACCGTGAATGCGCCCGGCCGGTGGGTATCCACCAGCGCGGGCGAACCGACATTTTCCTTGCCCACGAGCGCGGCGATGCGTTGGAGCGTGAGCTCCAGCTTTTCCGGCTCCGGCGTGGGCGGCAGAAACAAGCCTTCCTGCACGGCGCGCGGCTTGGCGGGCACGAGGCGTAGCGCCACGGCGGAGACCGGCGCGCCGGGCGGATGCGCTTCGAGGTCCATCTGCAGAAGCTTCAAAAACGTGAGCGCGTTGCGCATGGGCACCGGCAGGCGGATGGTGCGGCGGTGCGGATCGGCGAGGCTCACGAGCGTTAACTCCAGGTGCAGTTCGAGCGCCGACAGGCCGTAGCTGCCGAGGCGCGCGCACTGCGAGTGCAACTGGCGCGAGAGGATGAAGGCGAGCGGCTCAAGCAATTCCACCGGATACTCGAGTTCCATGCGCTCGGCGAATTCCAGCGGCGCAACGTCGGGCTTGAGCGGCACGCCCGGCACGCCGCGCGCCAGCTTCTGCACGCGCACACCTTCTGCGCCCAACCGCTCGGCTACGCCCGCTTCCGGGAGCGCCGCGAGCTGGCCGAAGGTATGGACGCCCCAGCCGGCGAGAATCGCGCGGACTTCCTCAGACGTTTCAAGCAGCGTGACCGGGAGCAAAGCCAGCCGCGCCGCTTCCTCGCCCGCCGGCAGCACGGCAAAGCCGCCGGGGGAGGCGAGTCCGCGCGCCGCATGCACGGCCGCGCCGCGGTTGGAGGCGATGCCCACGCGCGCCTGCGGACCGGCCTTGCGCGTCACCGCCACAGCCATATCGCGCGGGGAGCCGAGAAGCCGTTCCATGCCGGTGAGGTCCATCACCACCGTCGACGGGTCAATCGCCTCGACGCGGGGAGAAAAATGGCGGGCGACGCCGGAGGCGGCAATGCCCGGCGCGTGGATACATCCATACATTAGTTACATTTCTCAGGGGGACATCGCTCTCAGGCGGTCAGCGCGCGTGCTTCGTAACGCGGCGGCACGGGAATGGCGGCGGGCTTGCGTGTGACGAATTCCAGAGTGACGCCGTCAAGGAGTTGCGAGCAGCCGGGCGTGCCGGACCATTTTGCTTCCACGCGCCGCGGTTCCACGATGAGCGAAGCACATTGCCGCACATTGGCCATGGGCGAGAGCACCACCAACGCCGTACGCGTGGGTTCGACGGCGCGGCGGAAGCGATACCAGTAGCTCATGGGAATGCGGTTGGCCGCGCGCGCGTCGAGCGAAGCGAGATCGAGAGCGACGAGGCCGAAGCCGCTCGATTGCAGCAGCAGATCCGTCACGCGCAGGGCATGCTGCGAACCCGCGCCGCCGCCGGAACCGCAGCGGACCCACAGCAGGCGATGCAGTTCCACGCCCGCTGCCGCGGCCGACGCTGGATCAAACATATCGTCGCCATCCACCAGCGCGCAGGACTCACCCTCCGCGGTGGCCTGCGCAAGCGCCGAATAGAGGAGCGAGGTGCGGCCCGATGACGCCGCGCCGTGAATCTCGGTGATGCGGCCGCGCGGGAAACGCACGCCGCAGGGGGTTTCAAGCGGCGGATAACGGGAATCGGCCGGAGCGAGTTGGGACGCCGGGAGGACACGGGGGATGGGAAGAAGCGCGCTGGCCATGGTAATTTTTTCGCCTTTTGTTCGCCTATAGAAAAAGAGTACGGCAGAACCGGACCGGTGTCAAGGCGAAACAAGACGTTCCATGGATGACAAGAGCCGGTGACGGCGTTACCAGTAGCGGCGTGAGTCGGTTATCCTGAAAGATCAAAGAAACCAGCCGATCCATGTCGACTTCTCCTACTTTGCCGGCCGCCACTTCCTTTGATGCGTGGGCACGAGTGCAACTGGCGCGCCATCCCAAGCGTCCGCATGCGCTCGACTACATCCAGAAGCTCATCCCGGGATTTCAGGAAATCCACGGCGACCGCTGCTTTGGCGACGACGCCGCGATTATCTGTGGATTCGGGCTGCTGCGCGAACGTCCAGTGATGGTGATCGGCCAGCAGAAGGGGCGCGACACCAAACAAAAGCTGGTGCGCAATTTCGGTATGCCCAAGCCAGAAGGCTATCGCAAGGCGATGCGTGCGATGGCGTTGGCGGAAAAGTTTGGGCGGCCCGTGGTGGCGCTGCTCGATACGCCTGGCGCTTATCCGGGGCTCGACGCTGAAGAACGCGGACAGGCCGAGGCGATTGCCTATAACCTGCGCGAGATGGCGCGGCTGCGCGTGCCGGTGGTGAGCGTGGTGATCGGTGAAGGGGGCAGCGGAGGCGCGCTGGCGCTCGGGGTGGCCAATCGCGTGTACATGCTGGAGAACGCGGTTTACAGCGTGATTTCACCGGAGAGCTGCGCGGCCATCATTTGGCGCGATGCGAAAAATGCGGAGAGGGCCGCGGCGGCGCTGCGCATCACTGCGCCCGATTTGAAGGCACTGGGGCTGATTGACGGAATCGTGCCGGAGCCCGGCGAAGGCGCCCACGAGGAGCCGGATGCCGCAACGTTCCATTTGTCGGCGGTGCTCGACAAAGTGCTCGGAGAGCTGGCGGCGATGAGCGCCGATGAACTGGTGCGCGACCGGTACGAGAAGTTTCGCCGCATGGGCAATTTCTTCCAGGAATAGGGGCGACACGCCGTGTTCAAAAGCAAAGGGCTCTGGATCGTGCTCGCCTTCGGGGCGGCATTCCTGGCGGTGATGTACACGTCCACACGGAATCTGACGGCGCATCGCGTGGAAGTCTGCATGGAGTTCAACGGGCGCGAAGCGTGCCGGACCGCGTCGGGCGCGACGCCGGAACTGGCGCGGCGCACGGCGACGGATAACGCCTGCGCATTGATTGCCAGCGGTATGTCCGATTCGATCGCCTGTACGAACACCACACCGAAGTCGGTTAAGACGCTGGCGGCGCGGTGAAGTTCGACATCGACACCCCGAGCAAGCTGGCCGAGTGGCTGGCTACGCCCCGGCCGGCGGTTTTTCAGGGGCAGGATCTGCGAACGGTGTCCGCGGCGATGGCGGGGATGCCGCTGCACGGCTGTGTGTTCCTCGGTTGCCGCATGGAGAATGTGCTGGCTGAAGCGGCGGCCGACTCACAGTGCCTGCTGCTGCCGGCCATTGACGGGCTGCCGTTCGATCCATTCACGCCCGGTCTGTATTCTCCCGCGGAGTTGTTTGACCGGTTCGATCCGGCGCGGCCCGCGGCGTCCTACCACGAGTGCCGCGACTATCTGATCTATGAGTCATACCTCGACCCGGCGACGCATCACGCGCGGCCCGTCGATGCGGATGTGATGCTGTTGCGGCGCTTGCATGACGCATCGATTTCCGGCGCGCTGGAAAACCTGCTCGATCACGCGGCGCGGCTGCGCGCGGTTGCCATCATGGGCGGGCACGACCGGCTGCGGACGGATGAAGTGTATGCGAGCATCGCGCAGTTGGGTCTTGCCCTGGCACGGCGCGGACATCTGGTGATGACGGGCGGCGGTCCGGGTTTGATGGAGGCGGCGAACCTGGGCGCCTACTGCGCCGGGTTTGGCAGTGAGGCGGAAGCCGTGCTGGCACGGGCACTGGCGGCAATGAGCGCCGCGCCCGGCTACAAAGACGATGGCTGGATGGCCGAGGCGTGGCAGGCATGGAAAGCGATGGGCAATCCGCCGGAGCCGGAGCGCGCGGTGAGCGTCGGCATTCCCACGTGGTTCTATGGGCACGAGCCGCCGAATCTGTTTGCCACGCACATTGCCAAGTATTTTGAGAACAGCGTGCGCGAGGAAGGGCTGCTGGCGGCGGCGCTGGCGGGCGTGATTTTCGCGCCCGGCAACGGCGGCACGGTGCAGGAGATATTTCAGGATGCCTGCCAGAATTATTACCGCACCTATGCGCGCGTGAAGAGTCCGATGGTGTTGCTGGGCACCGAGTATTGGAACCCGGCGGTGGTGGACTACACACCGGGCGTGGCGGTGCGGCACAAGCCCGCGTATCCGTTGCTGCGGAAGTTAGCGGCCGAGAAGTCGTTTGAAGATTATCTGCTGCTAACTGACGATGCCGAGGCGATTCCGGCGTTTTTGGAAGCGCATCCGCCGGCGGGTTAATTAGATTCTGGTGGCATTGCCGGTGGGGATGTCACCGGCATCGGTATCCAGGGGACGGAGGTCGAGGGAGCCATTGGGACGAGGGCTTGCCGGACGAAAACAACACAGCCGTTCCGAAGCTTGGCCAACTCCGCTTGAACGCAAGGCACGAGCGGAACGAGGTCGTCGATTTTGTTTGTGGCGGCGCACAAGACCAGGACCGATGTCCGGCGATCAGCCGAACTCTGCTGATGTGGAATTCCTTGATCGGTTGTGAGCAGTACATCTTGAAGCCCGCCCATTCGGCGCTATGAACGTCGTGGCCGGGAAATGAGTGACGGAAAGCGATCGGTAAGTACTCGTCCAGCAAGATCTTCACGCGATCTTGGCGAAGAACGAATCCTTGGCATCCTCCAGCGCTTGAATCGCCTGCTCGCTGGACACGGTGGGGAACTGGCGGAGAAACTTGTCCAGCGGGTACCCGCCTTCCAGGGAATCGATCAGGTTCTTGAAGGGCACCCGTGTCCCCTGGAAGCACGGTGTTCCGTGCATGATTTCAGGGTCCGAAACAACGACTGCGCTCTTCATAACACTGTGATTGTAGCTGTTTTAGTTAGGCCGAGCTGCGCCGGATAAGTCGCCGAAACGCCACAGTGTATAGTGTGCCCTCGGGGTGGATCACCGCCTTCTCGTGCAGTCCCTGTATGGGAAGTTGCAATTGATCGGGCGCACCCGAGACGCGATCATTCGCCTACGTCTATTCTACGCTTGGCCACGCCTTAACCAGCGCGTCGATGGCCTTGAGCCGCTGCCAGAACTCCGGCAGTAGATCCAGGCGCAGCGCGTTGGCGCCGTCCGACAGCGCGCGCTCGGGTGCCTCGTGTACTTCCACAAACACGCCGTGGATGCCCGTAGCCACAGCGGCGCGAGCGAGCGTTTCGATGAACTCGGGCTGCCCCGCCGATGCGTTACCTGCCGCGCCGGGAAGCTGCACGCTGTGCGTGGCGTCGAAGATCACTGGATAGCCGAGGCCTTTCATGATCTGCAGGCCGCGCATGTCGACCACGGGGTTTTGATAGCCGAAGGTGGTGCCGCGCTCGGTGAGCAGAATGCGCGTGTTGCCGGTGGATGCGGCTTTGTCAGCCGCATGGCGCATGTCCTGCGGCGCGGCAAGCTGACCTTTCTTGATGTTGACGATGCGGCCCGTGCGGCCCGCGGCGACGAGCAAATCCGTCTGGCGGCAGAGAAACGGGGGGGGATCTGCAGCACGCGCAAACCTCCGCGGCGGCTTCGGCCTGCGATGGCTCATGAATATCGGTCAGCACGCGATAGCCGGCGCGCTGCAGGCCCCCCAAGAATGCGGAGACCTTCCGCCGCGCCGGAGCCGCGATAGGAATTCACGCTCAAACGGTTCGCTTTATCAAAAGACGCCTTAAAATCAAAAGACGCCTTAAAAATGAAATCGCCGGCCACGGCGCGAATCCGGGAAGCGAGGAAGTGAACATGTTCCTCGCTTTCGATCACGCACGGACCGGCGATCAGTTCGAGCACGCGCTACTTTTCGATCCGCATGCCGTAGAAGCTGCGGTGGACGAAGAACGCCGAGATGACAATGAACACGGCGGCCAGCGTCATGGTGATGCCGGTGCCTTGCGACTTGTCCAGCGACACCGCCAGTTCCACGGCGAGCAGTCCGAACAGCGTGGTGAACTTGATGATCGGGTTCAGCGCCACCGACGAAGTATCCTTGAACGGATCGCCGACGGTATCGCCCACCACCGTGGCCGCATGCAGGTCCGTGCCCTTGGCCTTCAGTTCGGTCTCCACGATCTTCTTCGCGTTATCCCACGCACCGCCGGCGTTGGCCATGAAGATGGCCTGGTACAAACCGAATAGCGCGATCGAAACCAGGTAGCCGATGAAGAAGAAGGGCTCCAGGAACGCAAAGCCCAGCGTGGCGAAAAAGACCGTGAGGAAGATGTTGAACATGCCCTTCTGCGCGTACTGCGTGCAGATTTCCACCACCTTCTTGGAGTCGGCAATCGACGCTTTCTCGATGCCCTCCAGCTTGATGTTGGCCTTGATGAACTCCACCGCACGGTAGGCGCCCGTGGTGACGGCCTGCGTAGACGCGCCGGTGAACCAGTAGATCACCGCGCCGCCCGTGATCAGCCCGAGCAGGAACGGCGGATGCAGAATGGAGAGGTACTGCAGCAGTTCCGGCTTCAAGCCGTTGGTGAGGCTGACGACGATGGCAAAGATCATCGTGGTGGCGCCCACAACGGCGGTGCCGATGAGCACCGGCTTGGCCGTGGCTTTGAAGGTGTTGCCCGCGCCGTCGTTCTCTTCGAGATTTTCCTTGGCGCGCGTGAAGTTGGGCATGAAGCCGAACTTCTGCTTGATGTCGTTTTCAATGCCCGGAATGCTTTCGATGTTGCTGAGTTCGTAGACGGACTGAGCGTTGTCGGTCACCGGACCGTAGGAGTCCACGGCGATCGTCACCGGGCCCATGCCGAGGAAGCCGAAGGCCACCAAGCCGAATGCAAAGACGGCCGGGGCCATCATCAGATTGCCGAGGCCCAGGGTGCTGACCCAGAAGGCCACCGCCATTAAGCCCACCATCGCCAGGCCCAGCCAATAGGCGCTGAAGTTGCCCGCGACGAGGCCCGAGAGAATGTTGAGCGAGGCGCCGCCTTCCCGCGAAGAGGTGACGACTTCACGCACATGCCTCGAGTTGGTGGACGTGAAGACCTTGACGAGTTCCGGAATGATCGCGCCGGCGGCTGTTCCGCAGGTGATCACGGCCGAGAGCTTCCACCACAAATCCGGGTCGCCGCCCAGGGTGGGAATCATGAAGTACGACACGATGAAGGTGAGCACCACCGAGACCACCGAGGTGAGAATGACCAGCCGCGTGAGCGGGTGTTCGAAGTCCATCTTCTCGTCGTTGGCATGAGCGGCTTTGGCCATACTTTCATTGATGAAGTAGCTGAGTGCCGAGGCCACCACCATCATCACGCGCATTACGAAAATCCACACGAGCAGCTGTACCTGCACCAGCGGATCTTTCACCGCCAGCAGAATAAACGAGATGAGCGCGACGCCCGTGACGCCGTAGGTTTCAAAGCCGTCGGCGGAGGGGCCCACCGAATCGCCCGCGTTGTCGCCCGTGCAGTCGGCAATCACGCCGGGGTTGCGGGCATCGTCTTCCTTGATCTTGAAAACGATCTTCATCAGGTCCGCGCCGATGTCGGCAATCTTGGTGAAGATGCCGCCGGCCACGCGCAACGCCGCCGCGCCCAGCGACTCGCCGATGGCGAAGCCGATAAAGCACGGCCCGGCATAATCGCCGGGAATAAACAGCAAGATGATCAGCATCAGCAGCAGTTCCACCGAGATGAGCAGCATGCCGATGGACATGCCGGCCTGCAGCGGGATCGCGTAGCACGGAAACGCCTTGCCCGACAGGCTGGCAAACGCCGCGCGCGAGTTGGCAAAGGTATTGACGCGAATCCCGAACCACGCCACGCCGGCGCTGCCGAGAATGCCAACCACGCTGGCGGCGAGAATGATGACAACCCGGCCGATGCTCATGTGCTGGAGTACGCCGAAATAGAAGGCGATGATGACGCCGATGAAGAGCCAGAGAATCGCCAGAAACTTGCCTTGCGTGAGCAGGTACGTCTTGCAGGTTTCATAGATGAGTTCTGAGACCTCCAGCATGCTGGCGTGCACCGGCAGATTCTGCAGGTGGCGGTAGATCATCAGGCCGAAGCCCATGCCGAGAATCGACACCACGATGCCCGCCATCAGCAGGCTCCGGCCATCGATACCGAAGAACGACGCTTGGCCGAGGTCGGGCAAGATCAGATTGGCTTCACCGCCGGCGTGGGCGACTTCCTGTGCCCAACCGGGCAACGCGCCGATGAGGAGCAGCGCAAGAAACGAAAAGACGGAAAGGGCCGCGGGGCGCCAAGTGGGGCGCGCAACGACACGGTTGACGGAGTCCATGAAGCGACTTCCTCCAGGTTTGCAGAGCATCTCGAATCGTATGCCGTTTGAGAGGACGCAGGTCACCCTAAGTGGAACCCATCCCCGAGTCCAGCCGCGACGACGGAACCTACGGCATTAAAACAGGATACTGCAACTCCTTGCGCCTCTGCCAAGCACGGGCGATGGCTTTTCCCTTGGTGCGTTGGTTGGAGCCGCGCCACCGATGGTCAAAAGCCGCGGTAGATTGCCCAGCGCTCTTGCGGCGTGAGGAGCGGCGCGAAGGGGGAGGCGCGGCGCAGAACCGTCATCTCGTGGCTGTCTTCGCTGATTTTTGCCGCCAGTTCAGCCAGGGGCAGCGAAAGGATGGCGCGCCAGGCGTTGCGTTGACGGCGGGCGGCGGGCGCGCCCTCACGCTTCTCCAAAATCGCGCGTGTTTCAGCGATGAACGATTCCCGCGCGGGATCTTCAAGGAGCTTGGCGGCGATGGCGCGATGCATGTCGAGGCTGCGGCGGTCGAGCCGGGGTTGGACGTTGGCGGCGCTGGCGGAGGGGCGCGTGGGACCGCGCGGATGGGAACGTTTCACGCTCTTCCAGGGTAGAGCATCACGGCGCGGGCGTGGCGCGCTCGATGCGGCCGTACATCAGTCCGCCGCCGCCTTGGCTGTTGGCCCAAGTGCCGGCATAGTCGTCGCGATACAACAGCAGGCGCACGGTGAATGAGCCGAGGCCCGGTACTCCCGCATCGGTCATGGTGAGCACGGGCGTATCGCCGGCCCAGAGGATTTTGACGGGCACGGGCACGTTCACGTCGTGATCGCCGTACTGGATGCGCGCCTGGAAGACCCAGATGTTGCCGGCCATCTTGGAGACTTTCGAGATGGTGTAGCGGTCTTCGTGCACTTTGTCGCTTTTGTTCGACGTGAACTTGCCGGCGAGCACCGAGCCGGTCATGCGGGCAGTGAATTCGCGCTCCAGCCGCTCCTGTTCTGACTCGGCGGACTTGCTTCCGTCGCAAGATACGAGGGCAAGCGCCAGGAGCAGAGCCAAGGGCAAGCGCGTCATGACAGCAGCATAACGCGCCGGCCGTCGATGCGATAGCGGCCCGCCAGTACGAGGGCAATCGCTTCGCTGTAGAGCTCATGCTCGGCGGCGAGAATGCGAGCCGAGAGGGTGTCGGCCGTGTCATCGTTTTCCACCGGTACGGCGCGCTGCAACACGATGGGACCGTGGTCCAGCTTTTCGTCCACGAAATGCACGGTGCAGCCGCTGACCTTCGCGCCGTAGGCGAACGCCTGATGCTGCGCGTCAAGGCCGGGGAACGACGGCAGCAGCGATGGGTGAATATTCAAGATGCGCAGTGGAAACTCGCGCACAAAGGCGGCGCTCAACAGGCGCATGTAGCCGGCCAGAATCACCAACTCCACGCCTTGCTGGCGCAAGACGTCGATCACCTGCCGGTCATACGTCTCGCGCTCAAGGCCTTTGGACGGCAGGCTGACGGCCTTGAGCCCGAACTCGCGTGCGGTGTCGAGTCCCGGCGCGCCGGGCTTATTCGAGATGACGACGGCGATCTCGGCGTCAAGCCGGCCGGAGGCGATGCGGCGCGCGATGGCGGCGAAGTTCGACCCGCGCCCCGACAGCAGAATGCCCAGTTTGCGCATGGGTCGTTATCCCGCGTAGGCCACGCGCGGCTGGTTGCGCTTGGTCATCTTCACGGCTTGGCCAATGCGCCAAGGGCGCTCCTTCACGGCGCGCAATGCTTTCTCCGCTTCCACGGCTTTCTGCTCCGGAACAACCAGAATCATGCCTGCACCCAGGTTGAACGTGCGGCGCCAATCGTCCATGGGCACGTTGCCGATGCCGCGCATCAGTTCAAACACGGCGGGCACCTGCCAACTGCGCGTGTCGATTTCAACGCCAATCCCATCGGGCAGAATACGCGGCGTGTTGCCGGTGATGCCGCCGCCGGTGATGTGCGCTGCGCCGCGCAGAAGGCCCTTGGAACGGAGCGCGCGGATGGCGCGGGCGTAGCTCTTGTGCACCTTCAACAGTTCGTCACCCACGGTGCAGCCGAGTTCGGGAAGCTGCGTGTCCGCCGAGTAGCCCGCCACTTCAAACAGCAGCTTGCGAGCGAGCGAGTAGCCGTTGGTGTGCAGGCCCGTGGAAGGGAGCGCCAGCAGCACGTCGCCCGCGCGAATCGCGCCGCCGATGAGGAGCCCTTTCCGTTCCACCGCGCCCACGATGAAGCCGGCGAGGTCGTACTCACCGTCCGCATAGAGGCCCGGCATCTCCGCCGTTTCGCCGCCGATGAGCGCACAGCCGTTCTGTTTGCAGCCGCGCGCCAAGCCTTCCACCACTTCGGCCATCACGGGCGCGGAAAGCTTCCCGGTGGCAAAGTAGTCGAGAAAGAACAGCGGCTCGGCGCCCTGCACCATGATGTCGTTCACGCAGTGGTTCACCAGGTCTTCGCCAATCGTGTTGTGGCGGCCGGTGAGGAATGCTACCTTCAATTTTGTCCCGACACCATCGGCCGACGAGATGAGAACAGGTTGTTTCCATCCTTGTAGACGAAACGCCGCGCCGAAGCTGCCGATCCCGGTCAACACATTGGCATTGAAGGTGCCCCGCGCGAGGCGCTTAATGCGGCTGACCGCGCGGTCTGCTTCTTCGATGCTGACACCGGCATCGCGATAGGAAATCGAGGGTTTTTGAGGAGCCATTGAAATGCGAATATCCATGATAGCGGCAACGCTGGCGGCCGCGGCCCTATGCAGCGCTGCCGGGCCCGCGCTGCCGGTTATCGCCATCCGCAACGCTACGGTGCATACCGCGTCCGGGCCGGTGCTGGAGAAGAGCACGGTGGTTGTGCGCAACGGGCTCATTGAAGCCGTGGGCCCAAGTGTGACGGCGCCGGCCGACGCTTGGGTGTTGGAAGCGCCGTCGCTGCATGTCTATCCCGGGTTGACCGACGCGATGAGTTCGTGGGGGCTGCCCGCTGCGACCCCGCCGGCCGCCGGTCCGGGTGCGGCGACGGCGCCACCACCGCCAGCGCGCGGTCCGGAAGATCGCCCGTCCAACTCCAGTTGGGTGCGCGCGCAAGACCTGGTAAATCCGAGTGACCGCACTGTGACTGCCGCGCGCAACGCGGGCTTCACCACCGCGGCGGTGTTTCCTACGGCTGGGATTTTCGCGGGGCAAGGCGCGCTGGTGAATCTCGCCGGTGAAAAAGCCGGGCAGATGACGGTGGCCACGCCGCTGGGGCAGTATCTTTCCTTGTCCCCGCGCGGGTTCACCAGCTTCCCCGGGTCGTTGATGGGCGTGGTCGCCTACGTCCGCCAGGTGTATCTGGATGCTGATGCCTATCGCGCCGAAAAGGCGGCGTATGCGGCCAACCCACGCGGGGCACGCCGGCCGGCATACGATCGCGCGCTCGAAGGCGTGCTGGAATCACCGCGCCTGCTGCTGCCGGCGGTGTGGGCGAAAGAACTGGTGCGGATGACGGAGTTGGCCGCAGAGTTCAAGCGGCCCACCATCTTATATGGAGCGCACGATGCGGCGCGCGTGGCGCCGTACTTGGCGAAAAGCGGCGCCGCGGTGCTGGTGAGTTTGAAGTGGCCCGAGCGAGCGCGCGATCCAGACCCGGAGGCGGACGAAGCGCTGCGAATTCTGGAATTGCGCGAGAATGCACCGGCCGCACCCGCCGCTTTGGCAAAGGCCGGGGTGAAGTTTGCCTTCTACGCAGGCGGCGTGGAGCGGCCCGCGGATTTACGGGCCGCGGTGAAAAAGGCGATTGACGCAGGTTTGGATCGCGAAGCGGCGGTGCGCGCGCTGACCCTGTCGGCGGCGGAGATCTACGGCGTGGCGGATCACACCGGTTCCATTGAGCCCGGCAAGATCGCCAACCTCACCATCACCGATGGCGCCCTGTTTCAAACCAGCACGAAAATCAAGTTCGTGTTGATCGACGGAGTGAAGTACGAACCCGCGCCTGAAGCCCCGGCGCGCCAACAACAGGAGGAAAAGCGCTAATGCGACGTTCATTGTGTTTGATGCTCGGGGCGGTGGCGGCACTGAGCGCGCCGGCGGCGGATCTGGTGATTCAAAATGCCAAGATCCTGACCGTCACTAAAGGCCGGCTGGATGGGGCGATTCACATCCGGGACGGCAGGATTGTGGAAGTGGCGCCAAAGATTCTGGTGCCCGCGGGCGCCGAGGTGCTGGATGCCGCGGGCATGTACGTGATGCCGGGCATTGTGGACTGCCACTCGCACATCGCCAGCGAGTCGATCAACGAAGGCAGCGTGTCGGTGTCGTCGATGGTCGGCATTGAAGACGTGGTGGACCCGGACGACATCAGCATTTACCGCGCGCTGGCGGGCGGTGTGACCACGGCCAACATTCTGCATGGCAGCGCCAACGCCATTGGCGGCAAGTGCCAGGTGCTGAAGATGCGGTGGGGCAAGGATGCCGCGGGGCTGAAGTTTGCCGGCGCCAAGCCGGGCATTAAGTTCGCGCTGGGCGAAAACCCCAAGCGGCGCGGACAGCAGGCCGCGTTCGGCGCGACCACGCTGCGTTATCCGGCCACCCGCATGGGCGTGGAGGACGTGATTCGCGAGGCATTTCTCGACGCCAAGCGCTATCAGGCAGAATGGAAAAGCTATCGGGCCAGACCGGCCGGCCGCGTAGCGCCTCGCCGCGATCTGAAATTGGAGGCACTCGTGGACGTGCTCGAAGGACAGCGTCTGGTGCATGCGCATTGCTACCGCGCCGATGAGATCCTGATGCTGATCCGGCTGGCCGACGAGCAGGGTTTCAAGATCAAGACATTTCAGCATGTGCTCGAAGGTTACAAGGTGGCCAAAGAGATTGCGGCCCATGGCGGTGGCGCGTCGACGTTCAGCGACTGGTGGGCGTACAAGGTGGAAGCCTACGACGCCACGCCCTACAATGCGGCCATCATGCACAAGAGGGGAGTGCTGGTGTCATTGAACTCCGACTCGGGCGAGTTGATGCGGCACCTCAACAACGAGGCCGCCAAGGCCGTGAAGTATGGCCGTGTCTCTGAAGACGACGCCTTGGCGATGGTGACCATCAACGCCGCGCGGCAGATGGAAATCGATGCGCGGATCGGCTCGATTGAGCCGGGTAAGGACGCCGATTTGGCGCTATTTGACGGTCATCCATTATCGAACTACGCGAAAGTACAAAAGGTTTTTATTGACGGTCAGCTCTACTTTGACCGGCAAAAAGATCTGGCCCAACGCGCCGAGCGGTCTACACGCCGCAAGGTTTTACTGGAGAAACAGAAGAAGCCTCAGGATGACCCAGGCCGCCGCGGGCCGGGACGGAGGGCCGAATAATGAAGCGCCACTTGGTTACTTTTCTTGCTTTTTGTCTCGCGATTACCGCCGGACCGCAGGACACGTTTCTGATACGAGACGTAACATTGCATCCGGTCTCCGGCCCGGACATTCCCTTGACTTCGGTGTTTGTTGAAGACGGTATCGTGGCTGACGTCGGCCCTAAGCTCGCTGTGCCTAAGGGTACAAAGGTGGTGGACGGCAAGGGGCTGCATCTTTATCCCGGCATGATCGATTCGGCCACCACACTCGGAATGGCCGAGATCGGCGCGGTACGCGAGACGACCGACGTCGCCGAATTAGGCGACTTCAATCCTCAGTTACGTGCACTGGTGGCCGTGAATCCGTCGAGCGAACACTTGCCGGTGGCCCGCGCCAACGGGATTACTTCAGCGATTGCACTGCCGAGTGGCGGCATCATCGCCGGACAAGCGGGGCTGATGCATCTGGACGGCTGGACCTGGGAGGACATGGACATCAAGCGGTCGGCCGCCATGCATCTCCGGTTTCCCACTATCTCGCTGCAGGCCGATGAAAGCATGGGCCGGCGCGGCGCCGATACGCCAGCGTCATTCAGCGAGGGCAAGCGCCGTTACGACGAAACGTTGCAGAAACTGCGGATTTTCTTCGAAGACGCGCGGCGGTACCAGAAGGCGAAAGCCGCGGGCGGCGCGGGCTTCACGGTGGATCGTAAGCTGGAGGCCATGCTGCCGGTGCTCGAAGGCAAGCAGCCGGTGATGGTGACGGCCGGGCGGAAGCGGGCCATCGCCGATGCGCTGGACTTCGCCAAACGCGAAAACCTGAAGATCATCCTCGCCGGTTGCCGCGAGTTCACGCCGGAGTTGCTCAAGGAAATCAAGGCCCGGGGAGTGCCCGTTATTCTGCCCGAAACGCTCGCCCTGCCGCTGGATGAGGACGACCCCTACGACGCGCTGTTTACCATCCCCAGCCAGTTGCACCGCGAGGGGATCCTGTTTGCCTTCGCCACTTTCGACTCGTCCGCCGTGCGCAATTTGCCCTATCAGGCCGCGGCTGCGGTGCCGTTTGGCCTGGAGCGGGAGGATGCCTTGAAAGCGGTGACTTTGAATGCCGCGAAAATCTGGGGCGTGGAAGACCGGGTGGGTTCGGTAGACAAAGGCAAGTGGGCGGATCTGGTGCTAGCCGACGGAGATTTGCTCGAAACCAAAACTCAGATCAAGCAGATGTGGATGCGCGGGCGCAGCGTGGATTTATCCACGCGTCATACCAAACTGGCTGACAAATACGCGAGCCGGCCGGACTAAAACACGTAGCCGCGCCACACTTGACCGCGTTCGTCCCGGAGGCGGATGCCGTAGCCATCGGACGCTCCGCTGATGACGCGGCCCGCGCTGTTGCGAAAGCGGTAGAAGATGGTGTTGTCATCCAATAGCTCCGCGGTTCCGCGCCACAGTTCGCCTTGCTCATCCTTTAGCCGGACGAAGTCGCCGGAACCAAACCCGCTAATGCGCTGAGTTTGGTTCTGAATGTTGAAGAAGCCGGTGGGCGCGAGGCGGGTCTTGCGGCGGCGTGTCATAGCCATAGCATGCGGTAGCGTTCCAGGAAGCGCGATTGGCGAGATTCAGTAACGTAGAACGAAAAAAACCTTTAGGAGGACGCAAGCATTGAAAGCCGTGGTGCAACGGGTGCGGCGGGCTCAAGTGACGGTGGCTGGCGAGGTCACGGGCCGGATTGAAACTGGATTGGCCGTGCTGCTGGGCGTTGGTCATGGCGATACCGAAGCCGAGGCGGACTATCTGGTGGAGAAGATCATCCACCTCCGTATCTTTGAAGACGCGTCAGGCAAGATGAACCACAGCTTGGTGGAAAGTGGCGGAGGCTTGCTGGTGGTGTCGCAATTCACGCTATTCGGGGATGTACGCAAGGGCCGGCGGCCGTCCTTTGAAAAGGCGGCGCGGCCAGAGGAGGCGCGGCGGCTGTATCAACACTTTCTCGACGCAGCGCGGCTGCGAGGGATAAACGTACAGGCAGGAATCTTCCAGGCGGAGATGCAGTTAGAGCTGGTGAACGATGGGCCGGTGACAATCTTGTGTGACTCACCCTCGGAGTGGAAAACACGCTCTCCCACGGCGGGTAAGCTTTAAGTTACCATAGGTACACCCTAAAGGGCTAACACAAATGGCAAGAAGCATAAACGAAAAAGTAAATAGTCACCTTCAAGCTGCTCTGGACAGTCTTGAGCGGGAACGCGCAGGAATCGACGATCAGATTCGCGCTATCCGTCTCGTGCTGGGCCAGGCGGCCACCGCGAAGGCGTCCGCCACGGTCTCGCCGGCCGCGCCGGGCGCTGCTCCTACTCGCCGTTCGCGCAAGCGGAAACTGAGCGCCGAAGCTCGCGCCAGAATCGCCGCTGCACAGAAGAAACGTTGGGCCGAATTCCGCAAGAAGAAATCCGGTTCCGACAGCTAGCAGTTTCATTCGGGTACGGCTGGGCGGCGCTTCACGTTTACGTGGCCGCCTCCTACCTTTCGGGTGACGCCGCCCAGCCGTAGCGCCTCACGATCTCCTCCACTGTTCCCCCACCAACGATCTTTCCCCTCTCAAAAAACACTGCGCGTGAGCCCGTGGCCTGCCCAAACGCCGCGTCGTGCGTGCTGATCAGTTTCGCTTGCGGCAAGCGCCCGAGCAATTCGGCAAGTTTGTGCTGCGCCGGTGGATCGAGCGAGGTGGTGGGCTCATCGAGCACCAGTAGTTTCGGTTGCATCGCCAGCACTCCGGCGAGTGCGACGCGGCGCTTCTCCCCGCCGCTTAAGTGATAGGGAGCGCGGCCGGCGGCGTGCAGCATGTCTACCTGCGCCAGCGCGGCCTCGGCATGGCGGCGCGCTTCGGACGGTTCGAGGCCTTGGTTGAGCAATCCAAAGGCGGCGTCTTCGAGCACGGTGGGCATGAACAACTGGTCATCGGCATCCTGAAACACAAAGCCGACGCGCTGACGAATTGCGGCGAGGTTGGCGGTTTTCATCGGCAGGCCATCGACGGTCAGCGTTCCCCGCGCGGCGCGTAGCAGGCCGTTGAGGTGCAGCAGGAAAGTACTCTTACCTGCGCCGTTGGCGCCGAACAGGATGAGTGACTCACCGGCCGACACAGCCAGATCGATGCCGCGCAAAGCTTCCGTGCCGTCCGGATACCGATAGGCGAGGCCGTGCGCTTCTACTAAAGCCGCCATAGCAGCCTCGCAAGCAGTAGAGTAAGCGCAGTTCCGCCGGCGAGCGCCGAGTCAAACACGTTCCATCGGCCCGCGGCGGCCGAAAGTTCCGGCCAGGTTCCCGTGAAGCCGCGCGCGAGCATGGCCTGATGGATACGCGTGGCACGTTGTTCGGATGACAACAGCAGCGCCGCTGCCGCGCCCGCGGCCGCACTCCAACGAAAGCCGCCGCGGCTGCGCGCGGCCTGCCGCATCCGCAACGCTTGATCGATCAGCACAAACAGATAGCGGTGCACCATCTGTGCCACAGCCACCAGCATGCGCGGCGCGCCCAGCCGCTCAGCGCCGGTCAGCAAGGCGTGGGCGGGCGTGGTGGCAATGAGCACGATCGCAAAGGCTACCGACACGAGGCTGCGCGAGAGCAACGCGCCGGCGCGCCCGGCGTCGCCAGTGGACAGCCACGTCAGCAGCGCGAAGGTTGCGGTGACGGGGAGCACCACCGAAAGCCGCCGAAGAAAGCCAGCCCACGAAAGTTGCGCGGCAAGCAACGCGGCGAGGGCCAAGGATCCATAGAAGACCCCTTGCGGCCAGTGCCAGGGGCGCGCCGTGCCGACAAACGCAAGCACGGTGAGGACGGCGGCCAGTTTGGCGCGCGCATCGCAGCGGTGCAGTGCGCTCCCGCCACGGCTCCACTGGTCAGACTCCAGATGCCGCACGGGCTACTGCGCGCTCCGGCCGCCCAGCCGCAGCCGCGCAATGGCGCGCGCCGCAGCGTAGGTCAGCACCAACCCGGCCAGTCCGGCGGCTACTTTGCCGGCGGCGGGATGCGGTGCACCTTTCATTTCGTAGTCGGCCAGCGGGGAGGGCAGCAACGCGTGTGCACGATCGGCGATGCCAAGACTTTCGGCAAACTTTTCCAGGCCGTCCGGCAGGCTGGAGGCAAACAGCGCGCCCGCCGAGGCGAGCACGACGGCTACCGTGCCCAGCGCCGCCACTACACGTTGCTCACTGCCGCGCGTTTGGCACGACTGAGTCCACCCGGGCTGCAGACGTTCCAGCGCTTCGGCCACGGCCACCGTAATCAGCCCCTCCAGTAACGCCGAGATGGCAAATACCACCAACGCGCCCTGCAGCAGAGCCGCGCTCATCGCCACGCCGCTCAAACGCAATTCCAAAATGGCGAGCGAGGAGGCGGTAAACACCGAAGCGATTCCCGCCAGCAGTAACCCGGCGCGTCCCGGCCAATAGCGCAATGGAATGGAGGCGGCCAGGACGCCGGCCAGCGCCATGTTGGTGACGTTTGCGCCGAGCGCCAGGAGTCCCCCGTCTTGAAACACGAGCGCTTGAATGACGAGAATTGCGGTCATCACCAGCGCGGCCGCCGCGGGTCCCACGGTGGCGGCCAGCAGCGCGCTCCCGATCAGGTGACTACTGGTGCCCAGCGCCACGGGAAAGTTGATCATCTGCGCGGCGAACACAAACGCGCCCAACACGCCGAGACGCGGCGCCATACCCTCGCTGAGTCCACGTTCGGCGCGGCGAGCCAGCCAGCCGGAAACCGGCGCGGCGAGTAAGTCCAAGCCCAGCCACACGGGAGTCGCGAGAAATCCGTCGGGGATATGCATGGCGGGGCCACCCCTCAAGGTAGCACGTAATCTCAGTTCGTGCCACGCGGCTGCGAGCGTGCGCTACGCTGAAAAGTCAATGCCGTTTGCGACGATTCCCGAGGCGATCGAAGAGTTCCGCGCCGGGCGCATGATTGTGATTGTCGACGACGAAGATCGCGAGAACGAGGGCGATCTGGCGTGCGCGGCGGAGTTGACCACGCCCGAGATGATCAACTTCATGGCGGTGCACGGGCGCGGCTTGGTGTGCCTCGCACTGAGCGCGCAGCGCTGCGACGAGTTGCAACTGCCGCTGATGTCCGCGCGCAACTCCTCGCAGTTCGGCACTGCGTTTTGTGAGGCGATCGACGCGCGCGAAGGCGTGACGACGGGCATCTCGGCGGCGGACCGCGCGCGCACGATACAAGTAGCGATGGATTCTCGCAGCCGCCCGCAGGATCTCGCCCGCCCCGGCCACATGTTTCCGCTGCGGGCGCGCGACGGCGGGGTGCTGGTGCGCGCCGGGCAGACGGAGGCGTCGGTTGATCTGGCGCGGCTCGCCGGATTGAAGCCTGGCGGGGTGATCTGCGAAATCATGAATGAAGATGGCACCATGGCGCGCGTGCCAGAGCTGCTCGGGTTCAGTGAGCGGCACGGGCTCAAGATGGTTTCGGTGGCGAGCCTGATCCGCTACCGCATGCAGCATGAGCGCGTGGTGCAACGCCTGGGTGAAGGCACGGTGGCCACGGCAGCCGGCGAGTTTCGCACCATTTCCTACGCGACATCCGTGGATGGCGAGCGGCACATGGCGCTGGTGTTCGGCGACGTGGAGGGGCAGGAAGACGTATTGGTGCGCGTCCATTCGCATTGCGTCTACGGCGATGTGTTCGGCGCGGTGACCTGTGAATGCCGCCGGACCATGGAGCAATCGCTCGCGCGCCTGGCGCGGGGAGGCCGCGGCGTGCTGGTGTATCTGCATCAGACGGGCATGGGCGTGGGCTTGCGTGATGGGCGGCTGTTGCCGCACTCGCGCGACTTCATCCACTACTCGTCGGCGGAAGGGCAGCGGCAACTGCAACATGAGGTGGGCATCGGCGCGCAGATCCTGGCGGACCTGGGCCTGCATCGCATCCGCCTGCTGACCAATCACCCTCGACGGATCGTCGCGCTCGAAGGCTTCGGAATCGAGATTGTGGAGCAGGTGCCGGTGATGGAAGCATGAAATTCATAGCCTGGTTGTGGCTGGCCGCCGCGGCCGCATTTGCCGAAGACGTGCCGCCGCCCGGATACCGGCGCCTCCGCCCGAGGCGGACCTGGACCGCCCACGCCCCACGCGCATCGGCGAACATCGCGCGGCTGACGCCGCGCAATGGAAGAAGAAGGACGCGTGGTTTAAAACAAAATCAGGCGTTTCCGTGTAGAGGCTGGCGGTGCGCTCTCCTGGCGCCGCGGCGCTGCGCGTGCACTTCAAGGGATTCCGCGCCGGCGAGGGCCGCGTGTGGGTGCACAACGGCAAAGACTTCACGGGCCCCTTCACCGGCACTGGACTCTTCGGAGACGCCGACTTCTAAGCGGGCGTCATCCCCGGCGAAGGCATCGTGGTGGAGTATCAGCCGCCCGCGGGCGCGAAGGCCACCGGCGCGCCGCCCCTGGGCACGCCGAAAATCTCGCACCTCGCTGTCAATCCGCTGCTTTAGCGCTGTTTGAGCGCGATGTTGCGGAACTCGGCACGCATGGGCGCACCCACGTGCAGTTGGAAGCCGAGCAGTCCACTTTCCGCGCGCGCCTTCGAATCGTCGTCCACTACGACCGCCGTCACCTGCCCGTTCAGAATATGCACCAGGAGATTTCCTTGCGCGATGATGTGCAGCGTGTTCCAGTCGCCTACCTTGATCACGCCCTTGGCATCGATGCCGTCTTTGATGTTGCCGATGACGCGCGCCTTCTTGCCCTCGGCCACATTCGTTGCCTGGCCGCGTAAGGCGAGAAACCCGCGCCCGCGTTCTTCATAGAGCTGGCCCGTGTAGGTGTTCTGAAAATCGATGTCGGCCTGGTAGCCTTTCAATATCCATTGGCCCTGGTCGGACAGTTCCATGCTGCGGTATTGCACGCCGCTGTTAGTGTTGTTGATCTTGTAGTCGAGCTTGAGTTCGAAGTTTCCGGGCGCCCCCCCGCGCCAGATCAGAAACGTGTTGCGCTTGAGCGGATTCTCTTTGGTGCTCTCGCCCACGATCACGCCGTTTTCCACGCGCCAGTGCCCGGGGTCGCCATCCCAGCCGGTGAGCGACGTGCCGTCAAAGATCGGCTGAAACAGATCGCGATTGTCCACTGCGAGCGCATCGGGCATCATCGCGCCGAATCCGCCTGGGCGGCGCGGAGGCTTCGGCGCGTCGGCGGGTTGCTGCGCGCTGATCGCGAACGCGGCGAGAATCGAGAGGAAAATCAATCGGCGAGCCATCCGTGGGAGCATAACATATTGTTCAACTCGACCCGCCTTACCGAGCCGCCGGCGCGTCAATTGGGGGCGCGGCTGCGCAGCCTCGGGCTTGACCGCGACTATATTCGCCGTCATGTGGAACCGGGCGACAGCTTGCGTGTGCCATTGCGCCCGCTGCGCGCTGTGCAGTTCTCCGAAGCGCCCGAAGCATTGTTGTTGCGGCTCCTGTTTTGCCGCGAGCAGATGAAAGCCGCGGACGCTGCCACCGCGCTGGGCAGCGAGCCGCTTTATCGCGAGGCATTGGACGGCGGACTGCTGCGGAAGGGTGAAGCTGCGCCATTTCATCTGCGCACCGCGGGCAGGCTCTATCTGCTGAGCGATTATCTGGACCACGAGGACGATGAGGCGGGCGACGCCGTGATGGGCGCAGGCGAGACCACGGCGATCCTTTGGGGAACAGCCCGGCCCAGCCGGCAGTTGGGCCGCGTGCTGGATCTCGGTTGCGGCGCCGGCACGCTGGCGTTGTTGCTGGCGCGGCATACTCGCGAAACACTGGGCACCGATATCAACGGCCGCGCCGTGGAGATCGTGCGCTTCAACGCGGCGCTGAACAACATCGATACCGCTACCTTTGCCGCAGGCAGTTTGTATGAACCAGCGGGCGAGGCGCTGTTTGACCTGATCGTCTCGCAGCCCCCCTACTATCCCCGGCGCACGGGCGGCGCGGAACTCATCTTCTTATATGGAGGCGAACGCGGCGACGAGATTCCTCGCGCGGTGCTGGCCGGTGCGGCAGGCCGGCTCGCGCCCGGGGCGCGCGCATTTATCTTCTCCTCCTGGCCCGTGGACTCGGAGCCGCGCGCGCTCACTGGTCACGAGGTTTTGGAACTCACCACCAAGCGCCGCGAACTGCATGAGGCAGATCAGAGCCTGCTGATTTTCGAGCCCGCGCGAGGCAGTGGGTGGACGGCGCAGCGGCGGCTCGCGCCGGAACGCTGGGGAAATGTCACCGCCGCGCAGATCGACGTGTTGTTGGCCACGGAACGTTGTTTGCGCGGCCAGCAGCCCGGGTTGCTGCGTGCGGCCGAAGGAATGCAGGTGAGCGAGGATGGCGGCGCGCGCATGGTAGACACTCCGTTGTTTGGCCTGACCAGCGTGGACGACGAAACGTGGAGTGCCGTACACAACCCCGCCCACGCACCGTCAGAATTAGTGGCGCGCGCGGCACGCCGCGGGCTGCTCGAGTGCAATTCTTCCGGCGGTTGAAATCCAGCCGCGCCCCGGCCCGCGTACTTCTGGTTGAACATTCCGAACCAGGAGACCCACACACATGACTCGCCGCGCCACTTTCCTCGCGCTCACCCTGGCTTTGTTCCTGTCAGCCGCTTCCTCCGTTCGGGCCGAAACGGCCTGAGCTGTCGACTCGCGCGCTTTGCTGTTGAGCTTCGATGCAAACCTTCCCAGCTTTGTGAACTCCATCCGCCTGATCCGCGGTCTGCAACCCGGCGAAGGCATTCTCGCCATCGATTTCCGGCCGGCCAACAAGAAGCTGTACGGCCTTGGCAGCAGCAGCCGCATCTGCGTGATTGACACCGAAACGGGCATGGCTACCGCGGTTGCGCCGATGCAATTCACGCCCGCGCTGGAGGGCACGGAAGTTGGCTTTGACTTCAACCCCACGGTGGATCGCATCCGTCTGGTGAGCAACCGCGGCCAGAATCTGCGCCTGCATCCGGACACCGGCATGGTGGTGGCCACCGACGGCGTACTCAATGCCGACGGCGTGACTGGCGCGGTGACGGGCGTCATGGGATGTGCCTATACGAACAGCGTGGCCGGAGCGGCGTCCACCACGCTTTACAACATCGACTCGAGCCGCCGCCTGCTGGTGACGCAGACGCCGCCGAACGATGGCAAGCTGAATACGGTGGGCGAACTGGTGGGCCTGATGCCGAGCATGGTGGCGGGCTTTGACATCTCGCCGGTCACGGGCCGCGCCTATCTGGCCGCGCGCCTGTCCAACTCCACGCGCGCCGTTCTCTACGAAGTGTATCTGGCAACGGGCGACTATCAAATGATGGGCGAAGTCGGGATCTTCGAACAGACCTCCGGACTCGCCATCGAACCGGCGCGCTAAGGATTGCCGGTTGACATACGAAGACTTTACTAGTAAAGTCTTCGTATATGGAATCGCCGCCGCGCCCCACCGATGCTGAGCTCGAAATTCTGACGGTCTTATGGAGCCTGGGACCTGCCACGGTGCGGCAGGTCCACGAGGCCGTCGCGCAGCGCCGCCCGGCGCAGTACACCACGATCTTGAAGTTCATGCAGATCATGGCCGACAAGGGCCTGCTGCGGCGCGATGAAGAGCAACGCGCGCACGTGTACTCCACCGCCCGCCCGCGCGAGTGGACTCAACGCCAACTCGCTGGAGATTTGCTGGACCGGGCCTTCAGCGGATCGGCGCGAGAGTTGCTGGTGGGTGCGCTGTCGACCAAGCAGGCCAGCGCCGAAGAACTGGCGGAGATGCGGCGCCTGATCGGGCAGTATCGCCGCAAAGAGAGTGCGCGATGAGCGACGCATTGAGCCTCGAACTGTTGCACTCCTGCTGGCAAGGCCTGCTGGCGGCGGCGCTGTTCGTACTGCGCGGTGCGTGCCGCACGGCGGCGGCTCGCCGCTGTCGCTGGCACTCGTGCTGGCCGCGGCTTTGGCAGTTTCTCTGCCTGCGTGGCAGAATCCGTCCACTCCGTATGAGAAGTGGCTCAACGAAGATGTGGTCTACATCATCGCCGATGCTGAGCGGGCAGCGTTCGAGCACCTGAAGACGAACGAAGAGCGCGAGATGTTCATCGGGCAGTTCTGGCAACGCCGCGACCCGTGACCCGCTACGGTATCTGAGAACGAGTACAAGGAAGAGCACTACCGCCGCATCGCTTACGCCAACCAGCGTTTTGCCACGCGCACCAAGCCCGGCTGGCGCACTGAGCGCGGTCGCATGTACATTGTGTACGGACCGCCCGATGAGATCGAATCGCACCCCAGTGGCGACCGCGGCCGGCCGCATCCCTGGGAGGTGTGGCTCTACCATCGCATCCCCGGCATGGGCGAAAACCTGACGCTCACCTTCGTCGACGCCGATTCCAACGGAGATTACCGTCTCGCCCCCGGGCGAGGCCATCCGGCCGCGAAATGACGCTGCCATTCACCCGTGCTCTCCCTCAGAAGCCATGGATACCGGTATCGTCAGCGTGGAAGCGGTGGCAGCGCATGGTATGCCCGCCGAAATGCAGGGCATGGAAGCCGTGCTCGGTAAGTCGAAATGGTGGCTCGAAAATCACGAAATCCACTCCGCTTCCTGCGAAGGCCCGTACCCGAACGCAACCGCTTTGCAGTGTTCTTTCACTACGACGTGACTAACAAGCCCAGCGGACAGCACTTCAACATGAAGGAAGTGGCGCTGTACACAGTGGACGGCGGCAAGATCACCCGCGAAGAGTTTTTCTACACGATGGGTTAGACGCTACCGCAAAACGCCGGCAATCGGTGCGCCCGCTTAGGGCACCGATTGCCGGTAGTCTTCGCCCAACAACGCGGCCAGCGTGGCGGCCACCTGGTTTTGCGTGACAGGCCCGGTCTGTTTGCGCTCGCCGAGCGCTTTGGTATCGGGCCCGAGAAACGCCATCCAGGTGTACTTCGAGTCCGCGATCTTCTGGCCATAGCCTTTCCATTCCACTGGCGTTTCGCCGCGCCCGTGGTCCGGCAGAAAGATCAAAGTGGTATTGCCGCGGTATTGCGGCATCGCCTGCACGGTCTCCCACAGCTCTTTCAGATAAGCGTCCACACGATGCGCCGACCGCAAGTACTCGGCATATTTGCCTTCATGCGACCATTCGTCGGTCTCTCCCAGCGACAGATACAGCAAGCGCGGCTTCTTCTCCTGCACATAAATCTTCGCGGTATGAAACGTGAAGGTGTCGAACGCTTCGCTCTCCCAGGTGGCAGACTCGCGCTTCAGCCGGTTCATCAATGCCAGCCCCGGCGGCATCGGCTTCATGGTGAACGCATCGCTCCCGGCATTCACCGGAAAGCCCGCGCGCGCCGAGTTGAAGATGTAGGGGAACACATCCCAGGCGCCGAAGCCGGCCACTTTGCCTTTGAACGCGGGCTTTGCATGCAGCCACTCGAATACGGTCACATTTGGATTGGGAATCTTGTTGTTGCTATTCACACCGGGGTCGACAAACCCGCAAAGCGTCTCGCTATAGCCCGGGTAGGAAAAATTCAGACCGTTGGTGACAAACGCTTCCGAGCCCGCGTCGCGGTTGCCGAAGATCTGCCCTTGCGAGGCGACGGTGGACCACAGAAACGGCAGCAGGGCCGCGCGGCGCTCGGCCGGCTGCTCGCGCCCAAATTCCCTACGCAGCGCTTCCACATCGCTCACGCCGCCGTTCTGTTTGTTCATCAGCGCCGGATCTGCGCCGCGAAAAACCTCCTGCAGCGCAGCCCGTCGGTCATCACCAGAATCACGCTGCGCGTGCGGCCGGACTGGGCCGCCGCGGCCGTGACCAGTAGCGAGAGAGTCAACAGCAGTTGCATCCCGAAAGCACAACGCGCCGGGGCAGCGCAACGTTTCCGATTTTTTTGGTAAAGTCATGCCCTGGGATACCCGGCAATGAAACGAACGATCACGGTCACCATCAACGGCGAGACCCGCTCTGATGAAATTGAAGCGCGCCTGCTGCTGATTCACTACTTGCGCGAGGTAGTGGGGCTCACCGGTGCGCATATCGGTTGCGAGACGTCGCTCTGCGGCGCCTGCACCGTGGAACTGGACGGCAAGGCCGTGAAGAGTTGTACTATGTTTGCCGTGCAGGCAAACGGACGCAGCCTCACCACGATCGAGGGGCTCGCCAAGAACGGCGAACTTCATCCGGTGCAGGAGGCGTTCTGGAATGAACACGGCCTCCAGTGCGGCTTTTGCACGCCAGGCATGATTATGGCCTCCAAGCAACTGCTGGAACGGAATCCGAATCCCTCCGAAGGCGAGATCCGCCACGGCATCGAAGGGAATTTGTGCCGCTGCACGGGCTACCAGCACATTGTCAACGCGGTGCGCACCGCCGCCGAAAGGATGAAGTAAGCCAATGGCCACAACTGCCGCTCCTCCCGCCACCGGCAAACTGGTAGGCAAGCGACTGCGCCGCAAGGAAGACCCGCGTCTGATCACCGGCACCGCCACGTATGTGGACGACATCAAGCTGCCCGGCATGCATCACGCCTGCATCGTGCGCAGCCCTTACGCCGCCGCGCGCATCAAGAGCATCGACGCAAAAGCCGCGCTTGAGACTCCCGGAGTGGTGGCCGTGTACACGGGCGCCGACACCAAAGAAGTGGGCCCGGTGCCGTGCGGCGCATCGCTCCCCGGGCTGCGCGTTCCGCATCACTACATCCTCGCGACGGACCGCGTGTACTTCGTGGGTCACCCGGTGGCCGTGGTCGTCGCAGGAGACAAGTACGTGGCGCGCGACGCGGCGGATAGCATTGAAGTGGACTACGATGTGCTACCCGCCGCCGCCGATCCGGAGAAGGCGCTCACGCCCGGCGCACCCGCCGTGCATCCGGAATGGCCCGACAACACCGCGTTCACCTATCACCAGGAAGGCGGCGATATCGCGCAGGCGTTCGCCGAAGCGGACGTCATCGTTAAGCAGCGCATCACCAGCCAGCGGCTGATTCCCACGCCCATGGAGACGCGCGGCGTGGTGGCCGACTGGAAGCCGGGCGACAAAGCGCTCACTCTTTACTCCTCTACGCAGATTCCGCATTTGTTGCGTTCGCTGGTGGCCGGCATGTTGGGTCTCGCTGAGAACAAGACGCGTGTGGTGACGCCGGAAGTGGGCGGCGGCTTCGGCTGCAAGCTGAACGTGTATGCCGAAGAAGCGCTGATGAGCTTCGTTTCGATGAAGCTGGGCAAGCCGGTGAAGTGGATCGAGTCGCGCCGGGAAAACTATGTAGCGACGATTCACGGCCGCGGCCACGTGGACTACCTGGAGATTGCAGCGAAGAAAGACGGTACGATTCTCGGGCTGAAACTGAAGCTGATCCAGGATCTCGGCGCGTATCACCAACTCCTGACGCCTGTGATTCCCACACTTTCGGTGCTGATGATGCCGGGCCTTTACCGCTTCCGCAACGTGACGGCGGATATTGTCGGCGTCTTCACCAACTGCGTGCCCACGGATGCGTACCGGGGCGCGGGGCGTCCGGAAGCCACGCACGCCATTGAACGCATGGTGGACATGCTGGCCGCCGAGTTGAAACTCGATCCCGCCGACATCCGCCTGAAGAATTTCATCCAGCCCGAAGAATTTCCGTTTGCCACGGCCACTGGCCTCACCTATGACAGCGGCCAGTACGATTTGCCGCTGCGCAAAGCGCTGGAGATCGGCGGCTATGCGGCGCTGCGCGCCGAGCAACAAACGGCGCGAGTAGCGGGCAAACTGATGGGCATCGGCATCGCCACGTACGGCGAGATTTGCGCCTTCGGTCCCTCGCCCGCCACCCCGGCCGGCGGTTGGGAAAGCGCCACGGTGAAGGTAGACCCGGACGGCAAGGTGACCGTGCTCACGGGCTCTTGCCATCACGGTCAAGGCGAAGAAACCACGTTTGCGCAGATCGCCGCCGATGAACTCGGCATCGGGCTCGATGACGTGGTGGTATTCCGCGGCGACACGGCGATTGTGCAGTACGGCATTGGCACGTTCGGTTCGCGCGGCACGGCGGTGGGCGGACCGGCCCTCTACTACGCGCTGCAGAATCTGAAGAAGAAGCTGAAGCGGTACGGTGAGTCGGCGCTGGGTTCGGACGACGTGCGGTACGAGGCCGGCCAGTGCATCTGCAACAAGACCGGCAAGACGGCCTCGCTCGCGCAACTCGCCGGTGCATCGTATCGTGCCCTTAAACTGCCGCCCGACGAAGAGCCCGGCATGCAGACCACGTTTTTCTGGGAGCCCCCCAACTTCACGTTCCCCTTCGGCGCTCACCTGGTGGTGACCGAGATTGACCGCGACACCGGCCGCATCGAAATCAAGCGTTACGTCGCCGTGGACGATTGCGGCAAGATCATCAACCCGCTCATTGTCGACGGCCAGGTGCATGGCGGCGTGGCGCAGGGGTTGGGCCAGGCGCTGTACGAACAAGTGGTCTATGACGACAACGGACAACTCCTCAGCGGCGAGTTGACGGACTACGCGATTCCGAAGGCGACCATGATGCCGTGGGTGGAATCGCACCACACCGAAACGCCGTCGCCGGTGAATCCGCTTGGCGTTAAGGGCGTTGGTGAGGCCGGCACGATCGGCTGCTCGCCCGCAGTGGTGAACTCGGTGGTCGATGCGTTGAGTTCTCTCGGCGTGCGTCACCTCGACATGCCGCTGACGCCGGAAAAGATCTGGAACGTCATCCAGCAAGGAGCCCGCGCATGATCCCGCACAGCTTTGACTACGCCGCCGCCACCTCCTTTGCCGACGCCCTGGAACAGGTGGCCGCCGGCGCCAAGCCGCTTTCCGGAGGCATGAGCCTTATCCCAATGATGAAGCTGCGCCTGGCCGCGCCGGAACGCGTTGTCGATCTCGGCCGCATTCAAGGACTCAATTACATTCATCAGGATCAGGCCGGCATTCACGTGGGCGCGCTCGCTACGCATTTTGAGGTCGAAACATCGGCGCTGCTCCGCGCGGGCTGTCCGTTGCTATCAGAAACGGCTGGCTGGATTGGCGACGTGCAGATCCGCAACCGCGGCACGATCGGCGGCTCGGTGGCGCACGCCGATCCCTCGGCCGACTATCCGGCGGCGCTCGTCGCACTCGATGCGCGGATTGTCGTTGCTTCAAAGCGCGGCGGCGAACGCACCGTGGGCGCGAATGACTTTTTCGTCGACGCGCTCACCACTGCGGCCGAACCCGATGAACTCGTGAAAGAGATCATCGTGCCCGTTGAAACGATGGGCACCAGCTATCAGAAGCTGCTGCAGCCAGCGTCCGGTTTCGCGATCGTCGGTGTTGCCGCGCGCATCGGGCAGGACGGCCATGGCCGCCTGGGTGTCACCGGGCTCGGCGCGCGGCCCATTTTGATTACCGACGCCACGGACCTGGCGGCGCTGAATACCACCGAGGCGAACTCCGACATCCATGCCGCTTCCGCGTACCGGCGCGAAATGGCCAAAGTCTACGCGCGGCGAGCGATTGCGGCGGCGCGGGCGCGGGCATGAAGATCGCGGGCACTCAGACGTTGCCGCTATCGCGCGAATGCGCCTACCGCGCGATGCAGAACCCGGACGTGCTGGTGCAGTGCATGCCGGGTTGCGAGTCGCTGGAGGCGACGGGCGCCCAGGAATACGCGATGAAGATGAAGATGGCGCTGGCGGCCATCAGCGGCCAGTTTCAAGGCAAGGTGAAAATCGCCGATGCCGCGCCGCCGGAGCGCTTCAAACTCATCGTGGAAGGCACGGGCAAAATCGGCTTCATGAAGGGCGAAGGCGCGCTAGAGTTGACCGAGGCAGGCGAAGCGTCGACGCAAGTAACGTATGAGGGTGACGTGCAGGTGGGCGGCACCATCGCAGCCGTTGGCCAGCGCCTTATCGACACCACGGCGAAAATGATGATCCGCAAGTTTTTCGACAAGCTCGTGGAAGTGACCGCCGGAATGCGATAGACTACGCGGTCGATATGATCCGCAACATTCTTTTCACTCTCACCTGCCTCACCGGCCTGGCCATGACCTCCTTCGCCGCCTCCGGCGATGAAGCCGCCGTCCGCGCCGCCGTAGCCAGTTTCAACAAAGCCACGCTCGAAGGAGATGGCGCCACGTTAGGCAGGCTGCTCAGCGAAGATCTGATGTACGCTCATTCCAACTCCAAGGTGGAGAACAAGGCCGAGTGCATCGCCGCGCTGGTGAAATCGAAGATCAACTTCGTTGTTGAGGACGGCCTCACCGTGAAAGTGTACGGCAAGTCAGCGATGGTGTACGGCAAGATGGTCGCGCACATCAGTCCGGCCACCAAGACTCCGCTGCATTTCATGATGATGTGGGTCAAGGACGGCAACGTCTGGAAGATGGTGGGCCGCCACACCGCCAGACTCCCGTAGACAATTCACGAAGACTTCATTGAACGAGACGAAACCGCGGGCTATACTTGAGCCTAACAAAGGGTTCTATGACAACTTCGTTCACGGTTTCGTCAAGTATTGCGCGTGCTGCAATTGCGCTCATCGCGCTCGGCGGCAGCGCCCTGGCTCAGTCCATTTTCGGCGTCGTCCTTGGCGACGTTCGTGACTCTTCGGGTGCGGTGGTTCCTCGCTCCACCGTCCGGCTCACCAACACCGCCGAAAACACCGGCCGTGAAACCACGGCGGGCGGAGCGGGCGAGTATGAGTTCCAGAACGTGAAGGCCGGCCCGTACACGGTCACCGTGACTTCGTCCGGCTTCCGCACCTTCAGCGCCCCAAACCTTGCGCTGGTGGCGCGGCAGACGCTGCGCGTGGACGCCGTACTGGAAGTGGGCGAAGTGACGCAGACGGTGGAGGTGACCACGTCTGCCGGCGTCATCGCGACGGACAACCCGGCGATTGCTTCAAACCTCACGCCGGAAAAAGTGTTGAACTTGCCCACCAACGTGCGCGGCGCGGGCAACACCACGCCTTTTGCGATGCTGCAAACGCTGCCCGGCGTGCAGGCAGATAACGGCCTCGGCCTATCGATTCAAGGCGGCCTGCCGGCGCAGACGGAAACCACCGTCGACGGCATCTCCATCACGCAGATGACCGGCAACAGCGCCCAGCGCAATCAGTTTCTCTCGGTGGAATCGATCTCGGAGATCAAAGTACAGGGCGTGGGCAACACCGCGGAGTTCGGCCAGCCCGGCGACATCACCGTGGCGTCAAAGAGCGGGTCGAACCAGTTCCACGGCGCGGCTTTCTGGTATCACCAGAACCGGGCGCTGGATGCTCGCAGCTTCGGACAGAACGTGCTGCCCGCCAAGATCGGCAACACGTTTGGCGCTACGGTCGGCGGACCGGTGAAGCTGCCGAAGTACAACGGCGAGAACAAGACTTTTTTCTACTTCACTTGGGAATCGATGCGGTTCCCTCGCCAGGGCACGATTCAGAACACTGTGCCCACGGAGTTCGTCAAGCGCGGCGACTTCTCGCGCGAGACTGGCGTCAACGTGCGCGATCCGTTCACGGCCACGCCGTTTCCGGGCAACGTGGTTCCCGCGAGCCGCATCAATCCAGTTGCCGCCAAGATTCTGCCTTTCTACCCCGCGATCAACACCGGCACCACCGAGCGGCGCTCGGTGGCCAACTTCCGCCTCAACGTGCCAACCAGCGTGAACTCCAATCAGTACGAAGCGCGCGTGGACCACACCTTCAATTCGCAGCACATGGTCTTCGGGCGCTATTCGAAGAAAAGCAATCCGTCGCAGGCAGCCAACTCGCTCACGCTGCCTTCCGACGAAGTGAAGGAGGACTATTATCAGACGGCCGTCTCCTGGACTGCGACGATCCGCCCCACATTGCTGAACGAGTTCCGCTTCGGCTTAGTCACTTCCGACGTCAAGCGCGTCTTCCCCTTCAACGGCCTCGAGTTCACGAATTCGCTGAACCTCAAGGACATTCAACGCGACATCTTCTTCAACGGACTGCCCAACGTTGGCATCGGCGGCAGTAACGGCTACACCGGCTTCAGCAAGGGCCGCCCCGGCTACGGCATCTCGAATAACCTTCAGTTCATCGATAACCTCACCTGGGTCCGCGGCCGCCACACTATCAAGACCGGCTTCGACATCCGCAGCGTGCGCGCCCGTTCAGACCTCGGTTTCACGGGTGGCAATAACTACGGCGACTTCTCTTTCAATGACAACTTCTCGGGCAGCGGCTTTGCGGATTTTCTGCTTGGCGTGCCCGTCAGCAGCTCAATCGCCGTGGTCGCGCGCGACAATGACGGCGGCGCGAAACATTTCAAGGCTTACGTGCAGGACACGATTCGCGCCACCAGCAAACTGACCATCGACGTTGGCGTGCGTTATGAACTTCATCCCGGCTACTCGGATCGTGGCCTGAACATCGGCAACTTCGACCGCACGGTGCCGCGTACCGGTCAGGTAATCATCATGTCGGACCCGCAGGCCAAGTCGTTCCTTGCGCCCGGTGCGCTTACGTCGTTCAACGCCTGCCCCGGCGCGGCGATCAACGGCGTACCCTGCACGCCCATTATTACCGCTAAGGAAGCGGGCCTGCCCGAAGCGCTCCGCACGACTTACAAGACGCAGTTCCTGCCGCGCCTCGGCCTCGCTTATCGCCTGAACAACAAGACCACGCTGCGCACCAGCGCGGGCATCTACAACATGATTCTGCTGGGCTCGGTCTTCTACTCGCTCACCGGCACGGTGCAGAGCGATGTGCGCAACTTCGCCAACGTGGGCGCTGATGGCCGGCCCATCTTCCAATGGCCCGACACGCGCACGCCTGGCAGCGGCATTCGCAGCGGCGCGGTGGGCACGTTTGAGTTCCGCACGGCGAATCAGATCGACTTCAAGCCGCCGTATATGACGCAATGGGCGCTGTCGGTGGATCGCCAACTTGGCAAGGACCTCGGCCTGCGCGTTTCCTACATCGGCAACAAGTCGACGCATCTGCCTTGGGCGCCTGATGTGAATCAGATGGCGCCGTCCACCTCCTTCTTTGCGCAGCGCACCAGTCTCGACCGGCCGTTCCCGAACTGGGGCCTGATTTTCAGCCGCGACGCCGGCGCCAACGCTCTGTACAACTCGCTGCAAGCGGAGCTCAATCGCCGCTTTGCCAGCGGCGTCAGCTTCACGATGGCCTACACGCTGGCCAAGGGCTTGGCTGACAATGCGGGCCCGGCGCCCAGCGGCTTCGCCGGCGAAACGGGTGGCGGCCGCCTCACCAACTCGCTCGACCGCCGCGCGGACCGTGGCGAGGTCTATGCCACGCGCCGTCACCGCAGCGTCAACAGCCTCGTCTATGAACTGCCGTTCGGCAAGGGGCGCAAGTTCCTCGGCAGCGCGGGCCGCGCCGCGGATGCGGTGCTCGGCGGTTGGCAACTTTCCAGTATCGTCACGCTGCAAACCGGGCCTTTCCTCACGCCCGTTTTCTCCGGCGGCGATCCATCCGGCACCAATGCCGCTTCGCGTGGCTCATCGCGCCCGGACCGCGTCGGCAGCGGCGCGCTGAGCAACCCCACGCGTGATGTGTGGGCGGACCGCAGCGGCTTCCTCTGCCCCGGCCGCACCGTGGGCACCACACAGTTCAACTGCACGGTGGGCGTGGTGCCCGGCCGTGACATCGCGCCCATCGCCCGCTTCGGCAACTCGGGCGTCGGCATCGTCACCGGGCCCGGCACGATTGGCATGAACGCGGCAGTGAGCAAGGCCTTCAAGCTCACCGAACGCGTGGCGTTGCGCCTCGAAGGCAGCTTCACCAACGCGCCGAACCTCACTAACCTTGGCGACCCGAACCTGAACATCGCCGACTCGAACTTCGGCCGCATCACCGGCGCGCGCGGCGTTGACTTCGGTGGCGGTCGCACCGGTCAAGTCTCCATGCGGTTGCAGTTCTAGTGCCCCTGGAAACCAAACCATCCGCCGGCGGCCTGAAGAAGACCGCCGGCTGGGTCCATTTGTGGGCCCTCGGTGTGGGCGGCGTCATCAGCGGCAACTACTTCGGCTGGCAAACGGGCCTGCTCGCCGGCGGTTTCGGCGGCTTGCTGCTGGCCACGCTCGCCATCGCCGTGATGTACGTATGCCTGGTGCTGTCTATCGCGGAGCTTTCCGCCGCGTTGCCAGACGCGGGCGGCTTCTACAATTTCACGCGCGCAGCGTTCGGCAAAGACCGCGCGTTTTTGAACGGCGTGTCGGATACGATCGAGTACGTCACTACGCCCGCCGTCATCGTCAGCGGCATCGCGGGCTACATGAAGGCGCTGGTGCCTGGTCCGCCGGATTGGGTGTGGTGGGTGGCCTTCTACGTGTTCTTCGTGGCGATCAATATTCTTGGCGCGGAGATGTCGTTCGGCGTATCGATGGCCATCACCGTTGCCGCCGCGGCCGTGCTGTTCATCTTCTACGCGGGCGTGATGGGCACCGGCGTGTTTGCGTGGCAGAACGCGATGAACATCGCGCCAGATCCGGGCGCCACGGCGTTCCTGCCCAAAGGCTGGTACGGCGTGTTCGCTGCCTTGCCCTACGCCGTTTGGTTCTATCTCGCCATTGAACAATTGCCGCTGTCGGCCGAGGAGTCGCAAGACGTGGCGCGCGACATGCCGAAGGCCCTGATCTACGGCATGGCGTCGCTGTTGGTGCTTTCCTGCGGCACTTTGATATTGAACTCGGGCATTCCGGGCGGCGCCGACGCGGTCGGCAAGTCCGCCGCGCCGCTGGAACTCGGCTTTCAAACCGTTTTCGGCGGGCGCGCGACATCCACGCTGCTCTCCATCATTTCGCTCACTGGCCTGGTGGCAAGTTTCCACGCGATCGTCTACGCGTACGGGCGCCTCTTGTTTGCGCTCGCGCGCGCGGGCTACTTTCCGGCGTGGCTGGCCCGGTTGAACAAACGCGCCGTGCCGGGCCGTGCGCTCGCTGCCGGCGGCATCGCGGGCGTGGCGCTCTGTTTCCTCGCGCAACAATACTCCACCAGTGTGGGCGCGGCGTTGTTGAATATGGCGGTCTTCGGCGCGTTGATCTCCTACATCCTTGTGCTGGTGTCGTTCATCCGCCTGCGCGTGGATAAGCCCGAACTGCCGCGGCCCTACCGCAGCCCGCTCGGCATCGCGGGCGCGGCGCCGGGCATCGCCATGGGTGTCGTCACGATGGCGGCCACGTTCGCGATTCCGGCGTTTCGCCCCGGCGTCACGGGCACCGTTCTCTTTATCCTGGCCATGCTGGCCTACTATGGAATGTGCCGGCGGAAACACGTTTGAAGGGCAAGCTCACTCTCTCTGAACTTAAGCAGCGCGCGCGCCGCGGCGAGATAGAAACGGTCATTGCCGCGTTCACGGATCACTACGGCCGTCTCCTCGGCAAACGCTTCAGCACTTCGTTTTTTCTTGATGATGTCGCAAGCCACGGCACGCACGCCTGCGACTATTTGTTGACGACGGACATGGAGATGAACCCCGTGCCCGGCTATTCGTTCGCCAACTGGGAACTCGGCTATGGCGACTTCCACCTGGTGCCCGATCTCGCGACGCTCGCCGTGGCCAGTTGGCTCGACAAGACCGCGATCGTTCACTGCAACGTCGAAGAGGTGGAGGAAGCGCCGCGTTCGATTCTTCTGCGCCAGATCAAGGCCGCTGCCGGTACGGGCTACAGCGCCATGGCCGCGTCTGAGCTTGAATACTACGCCTACCGCAACTCCTATCGTGACGCGGCCAAGACCGGCTACGCGCAACTCGAGCCTCTCGGGCATTACCTAGAGGACTACCACCTGCTGCAAGGCGCGCGGTCTGAATTCTACACCGCGGCCGTGCGGCGTCACCTCGAAGCCTCGGGCATTCCCGTCGAGAATTCCAAAGGCGAGTGGGGCCTCGGCCAGCATGAAGTGAACGTGCGCTACGCCGACGTGCTGACGATGGCGGACCGCCACATGACGTTCAAGCAGTGCCTTAAAGAAGTAGCGGACTCGCTCGGCATCAGCGTCACGTTCATGCCCAAGCCCTTTGAAGGCCAGGCCGGCTCGAGCTGCCACATCCATCTCAGTTTGTGGAAGGGCCGCCGCAACGTCTTTGCGAATGACTCGGATTTGTTCCGTTGGTTCCTCGGCGGCTGGATCCGCCACGCGCCTGAGTTCATGGTGTTCTACGGGCCCACGATCAATTCGTACAAGCGCTACGAGGACATGTCGTGGGCGCCGACGCGCCTTGCCTGGAGCCGCGACAATCGCACCGCCGGCTTCCGCGTGGTGGGCCACGGCGCCAGCCAGCGCATCGAGTGCCGCATTCTGGGCGCCGACGCCAACCCGTATCTCGCCTTCGCCGCGTCACTTGCGTCGGGCCTCGACGGCATTCGCCGCCGCATCGAGCCACCGCCCGTATTTGAAGGCGATGTCTACGCCGCGCAGCACCTGCCGCGCGTCCCGTATTCGCTGGGCGAAGCGGTCGAGTTGTTCGCCGGCTCAGCGTTTGTGGAAGAAATGTTGGGCAAGAGGGTTGCCGCGCACTACGCGCACTTCTACCGCAGCGAAGCGCGCGCGTTTGGCAAGGCCGTCACGGACTGGGAACGGAAGCGATACTTCGAGAGGATCTGAATGCGTCTGCAAAACAAAGTCGCCCTCATCACGGGCGCCGCGAGTGGGATTGGCCGCGAGTCGGCTCTGCTGTTTGCCCGCGAAGGAGCGGCCGTCGTCGCCGTGGACTTGAACCTCGACCCCGCGCAGGCTGTAGCCACGGAGATCACCGCGGCGGGAGGCAAAGCCCTTGCGGTGCGCGCCGACGTCTCGAAAGCCGCCGACTGCGAAGCGATGGTGGCTGCCGCCGAGAAGCAGTTCGGCAAGCTGAACATCCTCTTCAACAACGCGGGCATCTCGCACGCCGACGATGACGACGCCGTGTCCACGTCCGAAGACGTCTGGGATCTCACCTTCCACATCAACGTAAAGGGCGTGTTCCTCGGCTGCAAATACGGCATCCCGGCGCTCAAGCGCGCGGGCGGCGGGTCCATCATTAACACCGCCAGCTTCGTCGCGCATCTCGGCGCGGCCACTCCGCAACTCGCCTACACCGCCAGCAAAGGCGCAGTACTCGCGATGACGCGCGAACTCGCGGCCATCCACGCGCGCCAGGACATCCGCGTCAACGCGCTGTGCCCCGGGCCGTTGCAAACCGAGCTGCTGATGAAATACCTGAACACGCCCGAGAAGAAGCAGCGCCGCCTGGTGCACATCCCCATGGGCCGCTTCGGGCTCGCCAAAGAGATCGCGTACTCGGCGCTGTTCTTGGCCTCTGACGAGTCGTCGTTCACCACGGGCGCGGAGTTCCTCGCCGATGGCGGCATCACCTCTGCCTACACCACCCCTGAATAAATGAGCACCGCGATTCAAAAAACAATTTCGCCCGTCGATGGTTCGGTCTACGCCGAGCGCCCGCTGGCGGACGGCGCGGAGATTGACGAGGCTTTGAACCGCGCGGTGGCCGCGCAGCGCGAGTGGCGTCAGGTGTCGCTCGCCGAGCGCATCGCGATCGTCACCAGGTTCGTCGAGAAGATGGAAGCGAATGCCGGCGAGTACGGCACGCAGTTGGCCTGGCAGATGGGCCGCCCCATCCGCTACGCTCCGTTTGAAATCCGCCGCGGCTTTGCCGAACGCGCGCGCTACATGATGAGTGTGGCCGCGGCTTCGCGGGCGGATATCGACGCGGAGCCGAAATCCGGCTTCCATCGTTTCATCCGCCACGAGCCAGTGGGCGTGGTGTTCATCGTCGCGCCGTGGAACTACCCGTACCTCACGGCCGTGAATGCGCTCGTGCCCGCGCTGGTGGCAGGCAATGCGGTAGTGCTCAAGCACTCCGCGCAGACGCCGTTGTGCGCCGAGCAGTTCGCCGCATGCCTGCCACAGAACGGCATCTTCCAGCATCTCCATCTCAGCCACGGTGACGTGGCGCGCGTCATCGGCGACAAGCGTGTGGGCTTCGTCGCCTTCACCGGTTCGGTGGAAGGCGGCCACGCCGTGCAGCGCGCGGCCGCGGATCGCTTCATCGGCACTGGACTTGAACTCGGCGGCAAGGACCCCGCGTACGTGCGCGAAGATGCGGATCTCGCGCATGCCATCGAAAACCTGGTGGATGGCGCGATGTTCAACTCCGGCCAATCCTGCTGCGGCATCGAGCGCATCTACGTGCATCGCTCGCTCTACCGGAAGTTCGTCGAAGGCGCGGTCGAACTCACGCGCGGCTACAAACTCGGCAACCCGCTCGACCCCGAAACCACGCTCGGGCCGATGGTCCGCGCGGTCGCGGCGGACTTTGTGCGCGCGCAGATTGCCGAAGCCGTGTCGCAAGGAGCGCGCACGCACATCGACGACTTTCCCGATCAGCCTGGCTCGCCGTATCTCGGCCCGCAGATCCTCACTGACGTGAACCACTCGATGCGCATCATGCGCGAAGAGACCTTCGGCCCGGCGGTGGGCATCATGCCGGTCGACTCGGACGAAGAGGCCATCGCGCTGATGAACGACTCTGACCTCGGCCTCACCGCCGCCATCTGGACGGGCGACGAAGCCGCCGCCATCCGCATCGGCGATCGCCTCGAAACCGGCACTTGCTTCATGAACCGCTGCGACTATCTCGACCCCGCGCTCGCCTGGACGGGCGTCAAAGATACGGGCCGCGGCTGTACACTGTCGGTGTTGGGCTACGCGGCCTTCACGCGGCCGAAATCATTTCATTTGCGCCTGCACACGTCACCATGAAACTCGGTCTTCTCAAGTGCGACCCGCGGCCGTTTGAGGAGATGTACGCTGAATGGCTCCCGGATGTCGAGTGGCGCGTCTACAACGTGCACCTCGGCGAATTGCCCGCCACGCCGCGGGAGTGCGAAGGTTGGGTGGGCACCGGATCTCGCGATTCGGTTTACGAGGACGTGCCGTGGGTTCATGCCTACGCCGAGTGCGTGCGGAAGATGTTCCGCGCCGCCGCGCCGTTTGTTGGCGTCTGCTTCGGCCATCAAATGATCGCCCATGCGCTGGGCGGGCGCGTGACGAAACATCCAGGCGGCTGGTCGATCGGCATTCATCAGTTCACAGTTACGCACCGCGCGCCGTGGATGCAGCCGCCACTCGATTCGTTTGGCTTGGTGATGAGTTGCCAGGATCAGGTGCAGGAGTTGCCGCCCGCCGCCGTGCTGCTTGCCGGCAACGAGGCTTGTCGAGCGGGCATGTTCCAGGTGGGCCGCATGCTGGCGATCCAGGGCCATCCCGAATACACGCCCGAGTATTCGCGCGCGTTGATGGAGCTTCGGCGCGAACGCATCGGCGCTGAGCGCGTGGAGGCGGGCATAGCTACGCTGGCAGACCCGCGTCATTCCGCCGAGTTGGGAGCGTGGGTCCGCGCATTTCTTTCGCGCAACGGCGGCGGTGCGGCGTGACGCCGCGCGAACAACTGGCCGACGCGGCGCTGGTGGGAACCGCGCAACAGGCATTCACCAAGGCGCAGCCCACCGGCGCGGCGGAACTCGACGCGGCTCTTGCGCGAGCCACAAACTGGCTGGACGCAGCGGCGCTGATGGTGTGCCACGCGGCGGCAGGAGCAATGCCGGCCAACCTGCCAGCATCCGCCGCGCCGGCCGCGGCGGACCTCCGCCCCATCGCAGCGGCCCACCTCGAAGCTGTCCTCCGCGAACGCAAGCCGCTGCTCCCCGAGTGGCTCTCGCTGGCGAACGAAGCCGGACGCCGTCCCGCGCCCGAGCGGATACCCATGCTGCTGGACGCCGCCACGGCAGACCGTGCGCTACGCGCTGCGGCAGCACACGCGGCCGGGCCGATCGGAGTTCGCTTAGCGGAGTTGCACGAAGCCTGGGCGTGGGTGCGTGCTGCGGGTGAGGCGAACGAAGCGCTGTGGGAGACCGGGCGCATTGATGAACGTCTCGCGGTGCTGCGGGCCGTGCGCGCGCAAGACGCTGAAAAGTCGCGCGCGATGATCGACGCGATTTGGTCCAGCGAGAATGCTGATGTCCGCCGCCAGCTCATCGACGCGCTCGGCGGACCGGCGCTCACGATGGACGATGAGCCGCTGCTGGAAGCCGCGCTCGACGATCGTAGCGTGCAGGTGCGCGCCGCCGCCTCTGCGTTGCTCTCGACGCTCCCTGGCACGCGCCTCGTCGCCCGCATGCGCGAGCGCATTGGCGCGCGCGTCACGCTGAAGCGCGAAGGGCTCCTCGGCCGCAAACGCATCCTCGACGTGGAACTCCTCGAAGCGCCCGACGCCGCGGCGCAGCGCGACGGGCTCGACAAAAAGCCGCCCGCGTCGAAAGAACTCGGCGCGCGCGGCTGGTGGACGCTGACAGCTCTCTCCGCCATTCCGCCTTCGGAATGGTGCGCGCGCTTTGAACTGCAGCCCGCCGACCTCGTCGACGCCGCGGTCAAAGGCCAGTGGCAGCCGTTATTTCTCTCGGCCTGGGCCACGGCCGCGTGCCGCTATGCCGATGCGACCTGGCTGGAAAGCCTCATTCCGCACATGCCCAGCCCGCTGTTGTTCACGCCATTGCCGCCCGCCGCGCGGGAACGCTTGGCCCTCGATATTCTCGGCAAGCACGTGAGCTTCGTCACGGAGGTTCCCGCCTGCTGCCCGCACGCCTGGAGCGTCTCGTTCACCGAGCGCTTCATTGATGTGGTCCATGCCATGCTGCTCAAGGCACAAGACCACTACCGGCTCCGGACCGCACTCCAACAAGCCGCGCACCTTGCCGCGCCCACCGCGCGCTTCCCTCACAACGCCGACCAGATCGGCCCGCTCGCCGCAATGCTCGACACCGTCGCATTTCGCTGGCAAATGAGAGAGGCACTGCTCGAACCCCATGGCTCATGAACTCCGCCAGCCCGCTGAAGTGCAGCTCGCCGAAGAACTCGCCGAACTCAAAAAGACCGATGACAAACCGCGCCCGCCAAGTTGGGCGATGTCGCCGTGGGCTGTTGCCACGTATTTGATGGGAGGCCCGCTCCCGAATGGCTTCATCGTCTCGCCCAAGTACATCGGCCCACGGCGGCTGATGGAGATCGCCATCTCCACGCTCGCCACCGATCGCGCGCTGTTGCTGTTCGGCGTACCCGGTGCGGCCAAAAGTAGGGTGAGCGAGCACCTGAGCGCGGCCATCTCCGGCGACTCTACACGGATCGTGCAGGGCACCGCAGGCACGGCGGAAGAGTCGATCCGCTATGGCTGGAACTACGCACGGCTCCTCGCCGAAGGCCCATCGTGGAACGCCATCGTGCCCAGCCCCGTGATGCGCTCGATGCAGGAAGGGCGGCTGGTGCGCGTCGAAGAACTGACCCGCATCCCGTCCGACGTGCAGGACTCGCTCATCACCATCCTTTCTGAAAAAGCATTGCCCGTGCCGGAGCTCAACGCCGAGGTCCGCGCCGTACGCGGATTGAACGTGATTGCCACGGCCAACAATCGAGACCGCGGCGTGAACGAGTTGTCGTCCGCGTTGAAGCGCCGCTTCAACACCGTAGTGCTGCCCGTACCCGACACGCTCGACGAGGAAGTGGACATCGTGCGCCGCCGTGTGACGGACCTGGGCCGTGCGCTGGAGATCCCCGCCAAAGAGCCCGCGCTCGCCGAGGTGCGCCGCCTCGTCACGCTCTTCCGCGAACTGCGCAACGGCGTTACCGAAGACGGAAAAACGAAACTGAAGCAGCCTACTGGCTCGCTTTCCACGGCCGAAGCAATCTCCGTGGTCAACTCGGGCCTCGCTCTCGCCGCGTTTTTCGGCGACGGCAAGATGACGGCGGCGGACGTCGCCGCGAGCGTCCAGGGCGCGGTGGTGAAAGATCCCGTGCAGGACGGCGTCGCGTGGCGCGAGTACCTTGAAATCGTCGTGAAGGAACGTGACGGTTGGCGCGATCTGTACCGCGCGTGCCGTCAACTGGCGGACTAAAACTCGCATGGCCGTTCACGTTTTCGGCATTCGCCATCACGGTCCAGGGTCGGCGCGGAGCCTTGCCAAGGCGCTCGCTGAACTTCAGCCGGACTGCGTGCTGGTGGAGGGGCCGGTGGAGGCGAGCGGCGAAACGCACTGGGTGGCGCATGAGCAGATGCGTCCGCCCGTCGCGCTGCTCGTCTATCGGCCTGATTCACCGCTCCGCTCCGTCTTCTACCCCTTCGCTGCGTTCTCGCCCGAGTGGGTGGCGCTCACTTACGCCGCGCAGACTCGAGTTCCCGCGCGCTTCATGGACTTGCCGCTGGTGAAGTGGCTCGCGCTGCCGCCGGAAGCGACCGAAGCCGAACCCGGCGAAGATCCGATGAAGGAACTCGCGCGCGTGGCGGGCTGCACAGATTTCGAACGCTGGTGGGAGCGGCTCGTTGAAGACCGCGGCGACGCAGCCGTGTTCCCGGCGATCCACGAGGCCATGGGCGCGCTACGCGAACACGGCGGGCGTGCGCTGAGCCGCGAGGAAGAATTGCGCGAAGCGGCGATGCGCCAGGAGATCCGCGGGGCGGTGAAGGAAGGCCACGAGCGCATCGCGGTGGCGTGCGGCGCCTGGCACGCGCCGGTGTTGATCGACATGCCGGCCGCTAAACACGACGCGGCGCTGCTCAAGGGCCTGGACAAAGTGAAGGTACAGGTGACGTGGACGCCGTGGTCGCACGGGCGGCTGATGCGGGCCTCGGGCTATGGCGCGGGGATCGAGTCGCCGGGCTGGTATGAACACCTGTGGTCCACGCCGCACGACATGTCGATTCGTTGGGTGTCGAAGGTGGTGCAGCTTCTCCGCGCTCAGGATCTCGATGCGTCGTCTGCGCAGGTGATCGACACCGTGCGCCTCGCCGAGACGTTAGCCACGTTGCGCAGCCGCCGCATGGTAGGGCTCGACGAGATAAATGAGTCCGCCCGCACCGTGCTGCTGTTCGGCGACGATGCGCCGCTCAGGCTCATCGACAACAAACTCATCGTCGGCGAAACGCTCGGCGAAGTGCCGCCGGAATCCTCCGCGGTCCCCGTGCAGAAGGATTTCGAGGCCACGCTCAAACGCCTGCGGTTGAAACTCGAACTCAACGACAAGCTCCTAGACCTCGACCTGCGCAAAGACGGCGACCGCGAGCGCAGCCATCTGATTCATCGCCTCACGCTGCTCAGCATCGAATGGGGCACACAGATGGACGGCCGCGGCAAACTCGGCACCTTTTACGAAATCTGGACGCTGCGCTGGGAGCCGGAGTTCGCTGTTGAACTGGTGGGCGCGGCGCAATGGGGTAACACGATTAAGGCCGCAGCCGGCGAACGTGTGCGGCACGCCGCGGCCAGTGCCACGACCCTGCAACATCTCACGGCACTGCTGGAGCCGGTGCTGAAGGCCAACCTCCCGGCCGTTGCCCCCGGCGTGCTCGACCGGCTGAGCCAGATCGCGGCGCTCGCGCCGGATGTCGGTCACCTGCTCGACACACTGCCGCCACTCGCCAACATCATCCGCTATGGCGACGTGCGCCAGACTGATCGCGACACGGTGCGCCGCGTCGCAGTCGAACTGATAGCGCGCGCCTGCGCAGGTGTGCCCGTCGCCTGCGGCTCGGTGAATGACGATGCCGCGCGCGAGACGGTGAATCGCATCGCCGCCGCGCACAGCGCCATCGCGCTGCTGGACGACGAACCGCACCGCGCGTTGTGGCTCGAAACACTCCGCCGTATCGCGGATCTCCCCGGCGTGCACGGGCTCGCCGGCGGACGTTGCGCGCGGCTGCTGCTCGACGCCGGCGCACTCACCATCGACGAAGCCAGCGCGCGTGCCTCGCAATCGCTCTCGCCCGGCGTCGATCCGCTGGCCGGCGCCGCGTGGATTGAGGGCTTCCTCGAAGGCTCCGGCACCGTACTCCGGGTGAACGAAGCGCTGTGGGCTCTGGTGGACGAATGGGTGCGCGGCCTCACCGCCGGCAACTTTCAAAACATGCTGCCGCTGCTGCGCCGCACGTTTTCCACCTTCGCCAAGCCCGAGCGGCGTCAACTCGGCGAACGCGTCAAGAGCGGTGGCGGGGCGACGCCGTCAATGCAAACGCCGGCCGCCATCGACGCCGCCTTCGCCGCCCGCGCCTTGCCGTTGCTTACTAAAATCCTGGGGCTCGACCAATGATCGATCACGCGGAAGCCCTCCGCCGCTGGCGGCGTATCCTCGGCGGCGGCCCCGCCGAAGGCACCGGCTGCCCATTGGCCGGTATGGATCTCGGCATGGACCATACCCTCGAAGCTCTTTACGACTCGCCCCGGCAGGTCGGCCTTAGCCCTTCCTCGCCCAACATCGCCCGCTGGCTCGGCGACATCCGCGAATACTTCCCGTCCTCTGTCGTCCGGGTCATGCAAGCCGACGCGCTCGAAGGTCTGAAGTTGAATCAGATGTTGCTTGAGCCCGAAATGCTCGCTGCGGTCGAGCCCGACGTCAACCTCATCGCCACGCTGCTATCGCTGGGCCGGGTACTCCCCAACAAAACCAAGGACACCGCGAGGAGAGTCGTGCGCCGCGTGGTCGATGAGATGACACGCAAACTTGCCGAACCAACGCGCCAAGCCGTTCAGGGCGCGCTGAATCGGTCCATGCGCAACCGCCGCCCGCGGCACAACGAGATCGATTGGGACCGGACGATACGCGCTAACCTGCGCCACTACCTGCCCGAACACCGCACTATCATTCCGGAAACGCGTATCGGCTACGGACGTCGACGCGCCAGTCTCAAGGACGTAATTCTTTGTTTGGACCAAAGCGGATCGATGGGTTGCGCGGCCGGGATGATTGTTGACACTTTAGACCGGCGTGATTGTCGACACTTTTCAGGTGCCGGTACGTCGCTCATTTGACCTTACCCTGCCGGCGCGAGAACGGAAAAGGGCTGGGCGGAACGGAGCCCGTCGCCGCCGTCAGGCGGCGGCCCGCAGGGCAGGGCGCAGTG